>NZ_QEES01000002.1:0-308973 GCF_003115775.1 Cellulomonas sp. WB94 | reverse complement strand
GTCAGGGCCGACGGGCAGCTCGTCTCCGTGGGCGCCGACTGGCTCGTGGGACGGACGGTGCGGTCGTTGCGGGTCTCGCGGGACGGCACCCGGATCGCGGTCGTGTCCAGCGGGCCGGACGGCCTCACGCTCGACGTCGCGGCCGTGATGCGGGACGACAAGGACCGACCGCAGCAGCTCGGCGCGGCGCTGGGTGTCGGCTCCACGCTCGTCGATGCGACCCGCGTCGTCTGGGTCGACGACTCGACCCTCGGCGTCCTCGGCCGATCCGGAGCGGCGACTGCCGCGGCCTACCACCTCGTGCCGCTCGCCGGGCAGACGCGCGCCCTGCCCACCCTCGAGGACGCGGTGACGATCGCCGGCGGCAAGGGTGAGCGCGCGCTGTACGCAGCGACCTCCGACGGGCAGCTGTTCTGGCGGTCCGGGCAGAGCTGGGTGGTTGCCTCGACGGGTGCGCGGGACCCGTACCTGCCGGGCTGAGACCTGCAGGGCCGAGTCGACCCGGCCCTGTGGACGGGGTCGGCACGTCGGCCGCCGAGCCGGGCACTCTGAGGGCATGCCGACTGCCACGACGCGGAGCGACGGACGGGCGCCTCGGACGCCCGTGAGGATGCTGGGCGGGCTGGTCGGCGCGGTCGCCGACCTGGGCGGGCTCGTCCTGCCGGTGTCCTGCCCGGGGTGCGGTGCCTACGACGAGGTCGTGTGTGCCGAGTGCCTCGCCCTCCTCTGCGGCCCTCCGTGGAGGTGCGAGGCGGGGGCCGGACGGCTCGACCGGATGGACGGGCGCCCGCTGCTGCCGGTGTGGACGCTCGCCTCCTACACCGGGCCGCTGCGTGAGCTCGTCGTCGCCTGGAAGGACCGGGGGCGTGCAGACGTCGGCGGCCGGTTCGAGCAAGCGCTCGACCGAGGTGTTCGCGAGCTCGTTCCTGCCCTCCGGGCCGGGACGACCGATGCGCTGCTCGTCGTGCCTGCGCCGTCCTCGGCGGCCGCGCGACGGCGCCGGGGGGACGACGTCGTCGGACGCCTCGCGCGGGCCACGGCTCGGGCGTGCTCGACCGAGGGCCTTGCTGCGGTCGCCGTGCCGGTCCTGGTCCGTCGCGGCCGGGGCCGCGACCAGGTCGGGCTCGGGGCGCGGGCCCGCTCCCGCAACCTCGCGGGGCACGTCGTCGTCCGGCGCGCCTCGACCTCCTCGATCCGCGGGCGCTCGGTCCTGCTGCTCGACGACGTCCTGACGACGGGAGCGACGTTGGCCGCCTGCGAGCAGGCGCTCGGGCTCGCCGGCGCCGTCGTGATCGGCGCCCTGACGATCGCCGCGACGCCTTCACCCGGTCGAACCGCGGGGCGAGTGGAAGTTGGCGCGGACCCGGTCTAGCGTGAGTCAACGAACCGACGGTATCGGGGAGCGACAGCACGTGGACCGCACAGGTCCACGGAGCGGGGCCCCCGGTGCGGGAGGAGGTGGTGCCGGTCGTTCGCCCCGCGGGGCGCCCCCAGCACGTCACCGGGCGGTAAGCAAATCTCGCCCTTCCCTCCAGGAGGTTCACATGGAGATCGTGGTCACAGGCCGTCACACGGAGGTCCCGGAGAGGTTCCGGCTGCACGCCGTCGACAAGCTCGCCAAGCTCGATCTGCTCGCCCCCCAAGCCCAGCGCATCGACGTCGAGGTGACGCACGAGCGCAACCCCCGTCAGGCGGAGAGTGCCGAGCGCGTCGAGCTGACAGTCGTCGACAAGGGTCCTGTGATCCGCGCCGAGGCATGCGCGGACGACCGGTATGCGGCGCTCGACCTTGCCCTTGCGAAGCTCCAGGAACGCCTGCGCAGGTCGCGCGACCGGCGCAAGGACCACCACGGCAACGCGACGGTCCCACCCGTCGACGTCCGTCCCGCGCCTCCTGAGGAAGACGTGGCCGGTGTGCCGGCCCCGCACGTGCCCGGCGACGTCACGGAGACGACCCTGGGTGACTCGCCCGTCGTCATCCGCGAGAAGGTCCACGCCGCCAAGCCGATGACGGTCGATGACGCGCTCTACGAGATGGAGCTCGTCGGGCACGACTTCTACCTGTTCATCGACATCGAGACCGCACAGCCGTCCGTCGCCTACCGGCGTCGCGGCTGGAGCTACGGAGTGATCAAGCTTGACAGCCCGGTCGCTCTGCCCGGTGGCCAGGACAGGTCGGCAGCTGCCAGCTGAACCTGCGCAGCCCGCACGGATCGCCCAGCACCGCCCGCCGACCGACCGGTCGACGGGCGGTGCTGCGTCGTCCGGGTGCCCCGCGGGCCGGGGACGTGGTGGTTCGTGTCGGGGGTGCCGGGCAGGATGAGCGTGTGCCGCTCACGTCGTCGACCCTCTCGCTCGCCCAGGCCCGCCGCGTCGCCCTGCGTGCGCAGGGGCTCGACCGTCCGCGCGCCGCCAGGACCGCGCCGGCCACGATGCGTCAGTTCCAGCAGGTCGTGGACCGGGTCGGCCTGCTGCAGATCGACTCGGTCAACGTGCTGGCGCGCGCGCACCTGATGCCGGTGTTCTCCCGGGTCGGCCCGTACGACACCGCCCTGCTCGACCGCGCCGCCGGCGACGCGCCCCGCCGCCTGGTGGAGACCTGGGCCCACGAGGCGTCGTACGTCCCACCCGCGACGTACCCGCTGCTCGGCTGGCGGCGGCGCGACTACCTGTCGACCGCGTGGGGCATCATCCGCGACGTCCCGCTGCAGCACTCGGGGCTTGTCACCGAGATCCGCGCGCTCGTCGCCGCCCACGGCCCGATGACCGCGAGCCAGGTGCAGGTGTTCTACGAGGCGGATCATCCGCGCAGCCGCACCGGGTGGGGCTGGAACTGGACGGCCGCCAAACGCGTCCTGGAGTTCCTGTTCTTCACCGGCGAGGTCACCCCGGCACGGCGCAACGCCTCGTTCGAGCGCTGCTACGACCTCACCGAGCGGGTTCTTCCCGCCGACGTGCTCGCACGTCCCGCGCCCAGCGACGCCGATGCCGTCCGCGCGCTCGTCGAGATCTCGGCGCGAGCGCACGGCATCGGCTCGCTGCGCTGCCTCGCCGACTACTCCCGGATCTCCACGGCCCGCGCCACGCCGGCCGTCGCGGACCTCGTCGAGGCGGGCACCCTCGTCCCGGTGGCGGTCGAGGGGTGGAACCGCACGGCGTACCTGCACCGGGACGCGGCACTGCCGCGCCGTGCGCATGGCCGGGCGCTCCTGAGCCCCTTCGACCCGCTCGTGTTCGAGCGGCGCCGGGTCGAGGAGCTGTTCGGGCTGCGCTACCGCATCGAGATCTACGTCCCGGCCGACAAGCGCGTGCACGGCTACTACGTCCTGCCGTTCCTCCACGGCGACCGTCTCGCGGCCCTCGTCGACCTCAAGGCCGACCGGCGGGCAGGCGTGCTACGGGTGCACGCGGCGCACAGCGTCCCGGCGGGTGTTGGTCGAACCGACCCCGACGTCCCAGCGGCGCTCGCGGCCGAGCTGCGGCTGCTGGCGGACTGGCTCGGGCTCGGCGAGGTGGCGATCGGGACGCCGGGCTCCGGCGCGCTCGGGGACCTTGCTCCCGCGCTGGTCGCGGCGCTCGCGACCGCCCACGACGTCGCGCGCTGACGGCCCGGGGCAGCGCCGCGACCCGAGATCTTCGTCGCCCGCGTGCAGGCTCGCCTACGATGGTCGGGCCCGGCCGAGCGGTCGGGTCAGCTCAGCTCGCTCCGACGCCGCGCGCGCGGAGCGCGAACACGTCGGGAGTCACGCGTGCCTGCGATCCTCGAGAAGGTCCTGCGCCTCGGCGAGGGCCGGATCGTCAAGAAGCTGTCCGGCATGGCCAACCAGGTCAATGCGCTCGAGGACAGCTTCCACAGCCTGTCCGACGCGGAGCTCCGGGAGGAGACCGACCGCTTCAAGGCGCGGCTCGCCGACGGTGAGAGCCTCGACGACCTGCTGCCTGAGGCGTTCGCGGCAGTGCGTGAAGCGTCGCGCCGGACGCTCGGCCAGCGCCACTTCGACGTGCAGCTCATGGGCGGTGCGGCCCTGCACCTCGGGAACATCGCCGAGATGAAGACCGGTGAGGGCAAGACGCTCGTCGCGACCCTCCCGGCCTATCTCAACGCGCTGTCCGGCAAGGGCGTGCACGTCGTCACGGTCAACGACTACCTGGCGAGCTACCAGTCCGACCTCATGGGTCGCGTCTTCCGGTTCCTCGGCATGTCGACCGGCGTGATCCTGTCGAACCAGACGCCCGCCGAGCGGCGTGAGCAGTACGCGGCCGACATCACGTACGGCACGAACAACGAGTTCGGTTTCGACTACCTGCGCGACAACATGGCGTGGACGACCGACGAGCTGGTCCAGCGCGGTCACAACTTCGCGATCGTCGACGAGGTCGACTCGATCCTCATCGACGAGGCCCGCACCCCGCTGATCATCTCGGGCCCGTCGTCGGGCGACGCGAACCGCTGGTACGGCGAGTTCGCGAAGGTCGCGCGGCGACTGACCGCCGAGCACGACTACGAGGTCGACGAGAAGAAGCGGACCGTCGGCGTCCTCGAGCCCGGGATCGCCCGCGTCGAGGACTACCTCGGGATCGACAACCTCTACGAGTCGCTCAACACGCCGCTCATCGGCTTCCTGAACAACGCGATCAAGGCCAAGGAGCTGTTCAAGCGCGACAAGGACTACGTCGTCATGAACGGCGAGGTCCTCATCGTCGACGAGCACACCGGGCGCATCCTGCCGGGACGCCGCTACAACGAGGGCATGCACCAGGCGATCGAGGCCAAGGAGGGCGTGGCGATCAAGGCCGAGAACCAGACGCTCGCCACGATCACGCTCCAGAACTACTTCCGCCTGTACGGCAAGCTCGCCGGGATGACCGGCACCGCCGAGACCGAGGCCGCCGAGTTCCAGGGCACGTACAAGCTCGGCGTCGTGCCCATCCCGACGAACAAGCCGATGCGCCGCCTCGACCAGGGTGACCTCGTCTACAAGAACGAGTCCGCCAAGTTCGACGCGGTCGTCGTGGACATCGTCGAGCGGCACGCCAAGGGGCAGCCGGTCCTCGTGGGCACGACGAGCGTCGAGAAGAGCGAGCTGCTCTCGGCGAAGCTCAAGAAGCTGGGCGTGCCGCACGAGGTCCTGAACGCCAAGCAGCACGCACGTGAGGCGTCGATCGTCGCGCAGGCCGGGCGCAAGGGTGCCGTGACGGTCGCGACGAACATGGCCGGTCGCGGTACCGACATCATGCTCGGCGGCAACGCCGAGTTCATGGCCGTCGCGGACCTCGCCGCACGCGGCCTCGACCCGGCGGATGACGCGGTGGAGTACGAGGCCGCGTGGCCCGACGCTCTCGCGAAGGCCGTGGAGGCGGTCGCCTCCGAGCACGACGAGGTCGTCGACCTGGGTGGCCTGTACGTGCTCGGCACCGAGCGCCACGAGTCGCGGCGCATCGACAACCAGCTGCGTGGACGGTCCGGGCGCCAGGGCGACCCGGGGGAGTCGCGGTTCTACCTGTCGTTGCAGGACGACCTGATGCGATTGTTCAACTCGGGGCTCGCGGAGTCGCTCATGACCCGCGCCGGCTTCCCGGACGACCTTCCGCTCGAGTCGAAGCTCGTGACCCGCGGGATCCAGAGCGCGCAGTCGCAGGTCGAGGCGCGCAACTTCGAGATCCGCAAGAACGTCCTCAAGTACGACGACGTGATGTCCCGTCAGCGCACCGTGATCTACGACGAGCGTCGACGCGTCCTGGAGGGCGAGGACCTCCAGGAGCAGATCCAGCACTTCTCTCGCGACGTTCTCGCGGCGTACATCACGGGTGCCACGAACGCCGGGCGCCCCGAGGAGTGGGATCTCGACGCGCTCTGGGTCGCGCTCCGCGGCGTGTACCCGATCACGATCACGCCGGACGAGGTCGTCGAGCAGGCGGGCGGTCCGACCCGCCTCAGCACCGAGCTGATCGAAGCCGAGGTGGTCTCGGACGCGACGCACGCCTACGCCGAGCGCGAGGCCCTGATCGGCGAGGAGAACATGCGTCAGCTCGAGCGACGGGTCGTCCTGTCGGTCCTCGACCGCAAGTGGCGCGAGCACCTCTACGAGATGGACTACCTCAAGGAGGGCATCGGCCTGCGCGCCATGGCCCAGCGTGACCCGCTCATCGAGTACCAGCGCGAGGGGTTCCAGCTGTTCGGGGCCATGACCGACGCCATCAAGGAGGAGTCGGTCGCGTACCTGTACAACCTCGAGGTCAAGGTCGCCGAGCCGGAGGCCGAGGAGGGTCAGGTGACGGCCCAGTCGGCCGCCCAGGCCGCTCTCGGGGCCGGAGCCGCCGCAGCCGGACCGCGCCCTGACGGTGGCGAGGCGCCGTCGGTCACGCCGGCCGCGGTCGAGTCGGGACCGCAGCGCACCCGACGCCCGACGATCGTGGCGAAGGGCATCGACGGCCCGGAGCGGCGCGCGCCCCTGCAGTACTCGGCGCCGAGCGTCGACGGCGACGCGGGAGCGGCGGGCGCTGCATCCGCCGCAGCAGGGTCGGACGACGCGGGTGCAGGAGCAGCCGGCAGCAACCGCGAGGAGCGCCGCAAGGCGGCCAAGCAGCAGCGTCGCCGCGGCTGATCGTCAACCGGCACAGGCCCGTCCCCTCGGGGGCGGGCCTGCGCCGCGCCTGGAGCCGTGTCGCACGGCTGCGCCCTGCGCACCGGGTCAGCCGATCTCGAGCGCCACGGCCCGCCACGCCCCACGCCACGACTCGAGCCTGACGGCGACGGCCCGCACCCGATGGCCGTCGTCGACCACGACGCTCGCCTCGGCGACGTGCTCGCCGATGCGGCACACGCGCACACGCCGGACCTCGGGGCGGCGCGACGCCGCTCGTGCACCGAGCACGCGAACGGTCAGCGCGGCGCGCGTGCTGAGCGCCTCGTAGACCTCGGGGGTGACCCATCGGGCCAGCTGGGCCACGGAGCGGATCCCCGCGAGCGACTCGACCGCGGCCAGGACGAGCGAGCAGCACACGGACGTCGGGTCACCGGTCGGCACGGGCCCGACGGCTGACTCGGCCGTGGCTGCGGCCCGCTCGGCGGCGAGCGCTGCGCGACGGCGGGCGAGGACACGCTCGTCGAGCGTCGGCGGACGGGAGTGGCCCGGGCCGGCGGGTGCGGTCAGCCGGGGGAGCGGCGCCAGGCTCGGGACGAGGCGAGCCCGGACGGGTGTCGGTGACTCGGCCCGTCGGCCTGCGCAGGCGGCAGGGTTCTCGCCGACGCCGCCACGACTGACGCGGCCGACATGACTCGACTGAGCGGTGGGCGCGGGATCCGGCGCGGCGTCCGGCTCGGCCAGGTCGTTGGTCTGTGCCGGCGTCGAGGGGCGGTCGTGCGCCGGCCCCACGCTCGCCCGCGCGCCGACGATCGCGGTGAGACCGACGATGGCGGACTCGGCGGCTGTGAGCGTCAGGGGATCGTTCGTGATGCCCGCGCGGTCCAGGGTCAGGGTGGTCATGAGGCACCGTCCGTCGAGGTCGTGGTGGGGGCGTGCAGCACCTGGCCGGGTTGGAGCAGGTCGGGGTCGTCGCCGATGAGTGCGGCGTTGGTGGCGTACCAGGCGGGCCAGGCCGAGGCGATGTCGGCGGCTCCCGCGTCGCTCGGCAGCGCTCTCTGGGCGATGTGCCAGAGCGTGTCGCCCGGCTGCACGATCACGCTGTCCGTGGGTGCCGTGGGTGCCGTGGGTGCCGTGGGTGCGTCCGGCCCGCTCGCGACCGAGCTGACCGTCGTGGCGGCGGCCGGTGCGGTGCCTTCCGCCGAGCGGGGCGTGGCTACCACGACGGGATCCACGGTCGCCGTCGTGGCTGTCGCGGACCATCCGAGGTCGAGGTCGCCGGGCGCTGCCGCGGTCGCGCCGGTGGCCGCGGACAGCCCGATGCCTGCCCCGACGGCGAGGACGAGCGCCCGGCGCACGAGGTCCGGCGCGCAGCGGGCGACCAGCCGCTCGCCGGCGCGCCAGGTGACGCCTGCGGCGCGACCGGTGGCGCACGCCGTCGCGACGACGAGGGACAGGGCGAGCCAGCCCGCGAGGCCGACGCCGACGACGAGCACCCCGGTCTCGACCAACCGGTCGACGCTCGCGCCCGCGAGGCCGTCGGTGAGCACGGCGTCGAGGCGTGCCGCGATCCCGACGGTGAGCCCTGACGCGGCGACGAGGCCGAGCCAAAGCACGCCGAGCGCGGCAGGCGCGGTCTGTGAGCGTCGCCGCGGGTCGGTGGGGGTGGTGCCGGTCGGTCGCATGGCCGCCTCCGTCGTTCATCGCATTTGATGTCGTTTGATGATGCCTGGTGCGACTAGGTGTAGTGCATCAACCGGGCGGCGTCTAGAGGGTGTCCACAATCGGACATCTCCGACATGCGATTGACCGGGGTGCCCTACCGTGAGCGCATGCGCTGGGAGGCCCTGTTCGCCGACATGGAGGCGCAGCTCGATGCGGCCCGGACCGCCGACCTCGCCGCCGAGGTCGTGGAGCTGACCCGCGCGGAGCGAGCGACCGTCGCCGTGGCCGACCGGTTCCGGGCAGCGCACGGGGCCCAGCTGACCGTGCGCACCCACGGTGGCGAGCAGGTCAGTGGCGTCCTCCGGGACGCAGCCACGCAGTGGATCCTGCTCGATGTGCAGGGCCGGAGCTCACTCGTCCCGCTCGGTGCCATCACTGCGGTCCGCGGCCTGCCCCGGCACTCCGCGGGTGCGGGCGGGGTCGTCGAGCGACGCCTGACGCTCGGCCATGCCCTGCGTGCGCTCGCGCGCGACCGGGTCGTCGTGCAGGTCGTGACCGACGGCGGCGAGCTCGCCGGACGGGTCGAGCGGGTCGGCGCCGACCACCTCGACCTCGCGGCCGGTCATGTCGAGTCGCGCGACGGCGAGCTGTGGGCTGTGCCGTTCGCGGCCATCCTCGTCGTTCGATCGAGCTGAGCCTCGGGCGTCAGTCGACGAGCAGCCCGTCCACGTGTGCGCCCGGACCGGGCGAGGTGTCGTGGTCCGTCTCGATCCGCGCGCGGGTCTGCTGGTACATCCGCTGGATGTAGTTCTCGAGCTCCGTCGCCTCGATGCGCCACTGGAGGCGCCCGCCGATCTGGATCGCGGGGAGCTCACCCGAGCGGACGAGGGCGTAGGCCTGAGGTGCGGAGATGTTCAGCACCTCCATCACGTCGGCGAGCG
This sequence comes from Cellulomonas sp. WB94, assembly GCF_003115775.1. Lineage (NCBI taxonomy): Bacteria > Bacillati > Actinomycetota > Actinomycetes > Micrococcales > Cellulomonadaceae > Cellulomonas > Cellulomonas sp. WB94. Next base: position 299,784 of record NZ_QEES01000002.1, on the reverse strand, counting down.
TGAGGAACCGAGAAGCCATGACCGAAGTGTGGCACGGGCGCGCACGGAGGTCCGGTTGTCCACAAGGCTGTGCCCGAGATGTCGGAATCGTCGGCATGATGGTGCCCTCGCGCGTGGACGAGCGGAACAGAGGAACAGATGGACACGACGGTCCTGGACCTGCCGACACCGGTGGCGAACCGGTTGCGACGCCCTGGCTGGCGCGACCCGCGCCTGCTGGCAGGGGTCGCGATGGTCGCCGGATCGGTCGCGCTCGGCTCATGGGTGGTGCAGGGAGCCGAACGGACGACGCAGGTCTACGTGGCCCGCGACGCCCTCACCCCGGGGTCGGCCGTCGAGGCGAGCGGGCTCGGCGTGGCACAGGTGAGGCTCGTCGACGTCGACGTCGAGCGCTACGTCACGGTGGCCGACGGCGTGCCGCTGGACGCGGTCGCGTTGCGTGTCGTGGCTCCCGGGGAGCTCGTGCCCCGTGCCGCGCTCGGGTCGGCAGCCGACCTTGACGTGCGTCCCGTGGCGATCGCCGTGACGGTGGCGCCGTCGGCGGACCTGGTCGCGGGCTCGCTCGTGGACCTGTGGGACGTTCCGGCAGCCACCCGGTCCGCAGGCGGTAACGAGGCCGCTGTGCTGCCTCGCGAGCTGGCCCCCGCCCTGACCGTCGCTCAGGTGAAGCGCCCGGACGGCGCCTTCGTGACAGGCGGTTCGACCGTCGTCTACGTGCTGGTCCCGACCGCGATCCTGCCGACGGTGCTGGCGGCGGTCGCGGGTGAGGGGGAAGTGCAGCTCGTGCATGTCCCGGGGTCGGGGAGCTAGGCGATGACGGTCGGGGTGCTGTGCGCGGTGCGGGGATCGGCCGAGGCTGTGATCGTGCAGGCGGTCGACGGCACAGGCGGCCGGCTGACGGTCACGAGGCGGTGCGCCGACCTGGCTGAGCTGTTGGCTGCCGCAGAGGCCGGGCTCGGGCGCATCGCTGTCGTGTCGGTGGACCTGCCGATGCTCGACCGGGACGCGGTCGCGGCTCTCCACCGTTCGGGCGTCCGGCTCGTCGGGCTCGGCGAGGCAGGGGCTCCCTGGTTGAGCGAGCGGATCACTGCGCTGGGCGCCGATCTCGTCGTCGACACGCCCGACGACGCAGCCGGGGCGGCCGCGCTCGTCCGTGACGTCGTCGAGGTGCTGGGGCGAACGGCCGACGACGTGGGGCAACCCGGTGCGACGCCGACCGACGGGCACGCCCGTGGCCCGCGCTTCGACCCGCCCCACGACGCCGCCGGCGTCGATCACCTCGGGGACCCGCCACGGCGCACCCAGCTCGGCCGGGTCGTGGCGGTGTGGGGTCCCACGGGAGCTCCTGGCCGGACGACTGTCGCAGTCAACCTCGCGGCTGAGCTGGCCCTCCTCGGCGGTCATACGCTGCTCGTCGACGCCGACACCTACGGCGGCACGATCGCTCAGGCGGTCGGTCTGCTCGATGAGGCGCCCGGGCTGGCCGCGGCGGCTCGAGCCGCTGGTCAGGGTGGTCTCGACACGGAGCTGCTCGCGCGACTGTCTCCGCTCATCTCGCCGGACCTGCGCGTGCTGTCCGGGATCTCGCGTGCCGACCGGTGGCCGGAGCTGCCGTCGGCTGCGCTCGACGTGGTGTGGACCGTGGCCCGGACCCTCGCTGCCTGGACCGTGATCGACTGCGGCTTCTGCATCGAGCAGGACGAGGTTCTGAGCTACGACACGCGCGCCCCGCGCCGCAACGCCGCGACGTTGTCCGCGCTCGGTGACGCCGACGAGGTGGTGGTCGTGGGGGCCGGGGACCCGCTCGGGATCCAGCGCCTGGTGCGTGCGCTCGGCGACCTCGCCCAGCTGGGGCTCGTCGGACGTACGACGGTCGTGGTCAACCAGGTGCGGGCGTCGGTGGCCGGCCCTCGGCCAGGTGAGGCCATCACGGCGGCGCTGGATCGCTACGCCGGAGTGAGTGCTCCGCAGCTCGTCCCCGAGGATCGGCCGGCGCTCGATGCTGCGCTGCTCGAGGCGCGGCTGCTCCATGAGCTCGCGCCGACCTCGCCGGCTCGCCGCGCGATCGCCGCACTGGCGCTGCGGCTCGGCGACCGGCCGAGCCGGTCGAGCGTCGCGCGCCCGGCGCGCCGGTCCCGCGAGCCGGCCGCTCTCAGCGAGCCCCGGGATGCGGCGCGCCTGGCGGGGGCGTGAGTGCCGAGCGGCAGACTGGGCGCGTGCGCATCTACCTTCCCTCGACCCTCGACGAGCTCGACGCGACGGGCGCGGTCCCGTCCGGCGCACCAGGCGGTGCGGTCGCGTCGTTCGAGCCGCGCATCGTCCACGCGGTGACGGCGGCGCTCCGGGCCGCCCTGCCGGATGAGGACGAGGAGGGTCTCGAGTTCGTCGCCCTGCTCGCCGCCGCCGACGAGGTGCTTCTCCGGCTCGCCGGGCGCCCGGACGCACCGCGTCTGCGGCTCGTCCTCTCCGTCGACGTCCCCGAGGCGGACCTCACGGCCGTCGACGACGACGAGCGGGCACCGAGCGCGGCGCAGCTCCGGGTCGCTGTGAAGCGGGACGACATCGTGTGCGCGCACGTCGACGAGCCGGCGGCGTCGGCTGACGTCGAGCGTGCCGTCGCGGGGGACTCCGGTGCGGTCGAGCGGCTCGACGACCTCGACCTGCTCTGGTACGACGCGACGGAGCTCTCGGCGATCCCGCGCTGACGACGGGCTCTCGCGCTCACGGGCATCGCGCCGGTCGGGTTCGCCGAGCAGAGGCTCGCGACGACCGGCCGCGACGATCAGCCGTCGATCGGGTCGAGGACCTCGAGCGCGGCAGCGTGGAGCAGGCCGTTGGAGACCAGCGCCGACCCGCCGAAGGGTCCCGGCACGCCGGTGATCGAGGTGAACGTGCCGCCTGCCTCGGTGACGATCGGGACGAGCGCGGCCATGTCGTGCAGGGCGAGGTCAGGTTCGGCGGACAGGTCGACTGCGCCCTCGGCGACGAGGACGTGCGACCAGAAGTCACCGTAGGCGCGTGTGCGCCACACCTGACGACCGAGCTCGAGGAAGTTGTCGAGCTTCCCCCGCTCCTCCCACCCGGTCAGGCTCGAGTACGAGAGCGACGCGTCCTTGAGGGTGCTCACACCGGACACCTGGAGGCGCGACGCGGCGGCCAGCGACTTGCCGGTCCACGCCCCGGAACCCTGGGCTGCCCACCACCGGCGGCCGAGCGCCGGCGCGCTCACGAGCCCGACGACGACCTCGTCGCCGTCGAGCAGCGCGATGAGCGTCGCCCACACGGGGACGCCGCGGACGAAGTTCTTGGTGCCGTCGATCGGGTCGATGACCCATCGGCGCGGTCCGTGCCCGGTGTCGGGCATCTCCTCGCCGTGCACGGCGTCCCGCGAACGGGCGCGCGAGAGCTGGCCACGGATGATCTCCTCGGCCGTGCGGTCGGCGTCCGTGACAGGCGTGAGGTCCGGCTTGGTCTCGACGCGGAGGTCCTGAGCCTTGAACCGGGCCATCGTGACGGAGTCGACCTGGTCGGCCATGACGTGGGCGAGGCGCAGGTCGTCGTCGTAGCCGGGGCGCAGGGTCATGCGAGACACCGTACTGGCGCCGCGTCGGGGTCGAGGGCGACCCACCGGGCCGAGGCGACGCGAGGCGGCAGGTACGGCATCAGCCGGCACTGGCGACATCGGGTGCCGAGCTGACCGTCGGCTCGGCCTCGACGGCGCCCGTCCGGCTCGCGAAGAGGCGCCGGAAGGACTCCACGCGGGCTGCGCGAGCGAGCCGCACCGGCTCGTCGGGGGCTCCCGCGACCCACGCGTCGAGCACGCAGTCGGGGGCGTCGGCCGTGTGCGTGCAGCCGCGCGGGCAGTCGTCGGCGACCTCGGCGAGATCGGCGAACGCGCCCAGGAGGTGCTGGGGATCGACGTGGGCGAGGCCGAACGAGCGCACCCCGGGGGTGTCGATGACCCAGGTGGGTGTGGCGCTGTCCGGCACGACGACCCGCAGGGCGACCGCCGACGACGACGTGTGCCGACCGCGCCCCGTCGTGTCGTTGACCACCCCGGTCGCCCGGTACGCACCGGGGACGAGCGCGTTGACGAGCGTCGACTTCCCGACCCCGGAGTGACCGACGAGCACCGACGTGCGCCCGGCGATCGCGCCGCGGAGCTCGTCGAGGCCGATGATGCCGTCGGGCCCGCGGCTCGTGATGACGACGCGCACGCCGATCGGCTCGTACATCGCGACGAGCTCGGCGGGATCCGCCAGGTCGGCCTTCGTCAGCGCGAGCAGTGCGTCCATGCGCGCGTCGTAGGCGGCAGCGACGCAGCGGTCGATCATGCGGGTGCGGGGCTCGGGGTCGGCGAGGGCCGTGACGATCACGAGCTGGTCGGCGTTGGCGACGATGACGCGCTCGATCGGGTCGGAGTCGTCGGCGGTGCGACGCAGCACCGTGGTGCGCTCGCGGATCCGCACGATCCGGGAGAGCGAGCCGTCGACGCCGGACGTGTCGCCGACGAGGTCGACCCGGTCGCCGGGCACGACCCGTTCCCGACCGAGCTCGCGGGCCTTCATCGCGATAGCCTTGCGCTCGTCAGGCCCGCCGACATCGACGAGGACGGTGTAGCGACCGCGGTCGACGCCCGTGACGAACCCGACCTCGGAGTCGGCGTGCTCGGGGCGGGTCTTCGTGCGTGGCCGTGTCCCGCGGCGCCCCGGTCGGATCCGGACGTCCGACTCGTCGAGGGCCCGGCGCGCCACGCTCAGCAGCCCCCGCCGTGTGCGGGCGTCATGCGAGCATCCCGGACCACAGGCCGACGAAGTCGGGGATGGTCTTGGCCGTGGTCGCGACGTCTTCGACCCGGACACCGGGGACCGCGAGCCCGATCAGTGCGCCGGCGGTCGCCATCCGGTGGTCCTTGTAGGTGCGCACGGTGCCGGACCGCAGCGGCCGCGGCGTGATGACCAGTCCGTCGGTGGTCTCCTCGGCCTGCCCGCCGAGGCGGGTGATCTCGGCCGCGAGCGCCGCAAGACGGTCGGTCTCGTGACCGCGCAGGTGGGCGATGCCGCGCAGTCGCGTGGGGGAGTCCCCGAGCGCGGCGAGGGCCGCGATGGTGGGGGCGAGCTCGCCGGCGGCGTGCAGGTCGAGGTCGATGCCGTGGATCGCACCCGTGCCGCTCACCGCGAGAACGTCGCCCTCGAGCACCGTCGTGGCGCCCATGCGCTCGAGGATGCCGGGCAGGAGCCCGCCGGGCTGCGTGGTCTCGCCGGGCCAGCCCGGCACGCGCACGGTTCCGCCGGCGACGAGCGCGGCGCACAGGAACGGTGCCGCGTTGGAGAGGTCGGGCTCGACGCGGATGTCACGTCCACGGATGGGGCCCGGCGCGACGTGCCAGATCGCGGGACGCGAGTCGTCGATCTCGACCCCGGCGGACCGGAGCAGCTGCACCGTCATGGCGATGTGCGGCAGGCTCGGCAGGGTCGGCCCGATGTGCCGCAGCGTCAGCCCGTGCTCGAAGCGCGCGGCCGCCAGCAGCAGGCCGGAGACGAACTGGCTCGAGCCGGACGCGTCCACGTCGATCTGACCGCCGCGCACTGACCCGCGCCCGGTCACCGTGAAGGGGAGACGCCCGGGCTCGCCGTGCTCCTCGACGCGGACGTCGAGGATCCGCAACGCGTCGAGCACCGGGCCCATGGGGCGCACGCGTGCTCCGGCATCGCCGTCGAACCGCACGGCGCCGTCCGCGAGGGCAGCGACGGCGGGGAGGAAGCGCATCACCGTTCCGGCGAGCCCACAGCTGATCGTCGCGGGTGCGCGGGGAGGCGTCGGCGTGACCACCCAGTCGTCGCCCCCGCCGGGTGCATCCTCGATGCGGGTGCCGAGCGCGCGGAGGGCATCCGCCATGAGCAGGGTGTCGCGTGAGCGCAGCGCGCCGCGCAGCCGCCCGGGCGCGTCGGCGAGAGCCGCGAGGACGAGGTAGCGGTTGGTGAGGGACTTCGATCCGGGGACCTCGACGGTGGCGTCGAGCGGGCCGGGCGCGATCGGTGCGTCCCACGCGTCCTCGTCGAGGCCGACGGTGTCCAGAGTCTCGGGCGTCGTCATGGGGTCAGGGTATCGGCCCGCGGGTCGGCACCGACGGGCAACGGCCCGGCCGCGGCCCGTCGGGCGATCCGTCGCACCGCGTCACTGCGCTGCGGACGCGTGCTCCTCGCGTGCCTTCGCGACCCGCCACGCCACGCCGGGACGACCCTCGTAGTCGGCGCCGGCGAGCAGCGCCCCACCGGTGAACGCGACGGCGCGCACCAGGCGGTCTCGGCGGTCGCGGCGCGCCTCCTTGTCGAGCGCCGGGCGCTCGCGGAGCGGCAGGTTCGCCACGATCAGCGGCGCCGTCAGTGCGGCGAGCGCGAGCGCAGCGGTGCGGGGCGCCCTGCCGGTCGCGAGCATCATGCCGGCTGCGGCCGTGGCGGCGCCGTGCGCGCGCACCAGTGCCGCGACCTGGGCGGTCGTCGGTGCGCGGTAGGGGTCGAGCGCGCCACCGAGCGCCCCACGCGGCACCAGGCGGGCAACGCTCTCCACAGCGGCGCGTGCGCGCACCGCGTGCGCGTCGGGACGTCGTGCCGCGTCGTACCCCTCGGACACGAACCAGGAAGCGAACAGAGGGCGGGCGATGCGGCGGAGCAGCATGGCGGATCTCCTTGACAGCCGGGGGCGGGTGCGGTCGCTGGTCGAGCTCAGAGTGCTCCGCCGGCCGCCGCAGGTGCGTCCGCGGACTCGCCGCCGTCGCCGACCTGCTCGCGTGCGACGTAGTTCTCGAGGTCGAACAGGTTGTCGCCGGCGCGTGTCGCGACGGTGCGCAGCGTCGTGGCGGACGCGACCTCCTCGACCTGCTCCTTGAGGAACCACAGGAGGAACTGCTCGCCGAGGGCGTCGCCCTCCTCGCGAGCGGCCCGGAAGATGGCCTCGATCTGCTCGGTGACCTGCTGCTCCTGCGCGAGCGCGAGGGAGATCGGGTCGAGGACCGACGCGAAGTCGTTCCGCACCGGTCCGCCGGCCGGGATCTCGACCTGCAGGCCTCGGTCGAGCAGGTAGCGCACGATCATCAGCGCGTGGTTGCGCTCCTCGATGGCCTGCCGGTAGTAGTGCCGGGCCAGCTGGGGCAGGTCCTGACCGTCGAACCAGACGGCGATCGCGACGTACTGCTGGTGGGCGTCGAACTCGTGGCCGATCTGCTCGCGGAGCAGCTGCAGGTATCTCGAGTCAGTCATGACGTCACGCTAGCGCGCACGCCACGCGTCTGCCGAGGGGCGCAGGCGGCGGGGCAGGGAATCGCCGGGTACCGCACCGCGTTGTGCGCATCATGAGCTGTGCACTCGCCGCCCGCCCGACCGTCAGGTCGCTGCCCGGCCTCACCGACCCGATCTCGCCCTGGGGGGGCCTCTCGGCGTCGAGCCGCCCGGCGGTTGCGGGGCTAGGCTCGACGACGATGAACGAGGACACTGACCGAGCGCCTGGCGCCGAGGACGACGCGGCACGCAGCGAGCGGTTCGAGACAGAGGCGCTGGTCTACCTCGACCAGCTCTACGGTGCTGCGCTGCGCATGACCCGCAACCCTGCCGACGCCGAGGACCTGGTGCAGGAGACCTTCACCAAGGCGTTCGCCGCCTTCCACCAGTACCGACCGGGCACGAACCTCAAGGCGTGGCTGTACCGGATCCTGACGAACACGTTCATCAACACCTACCGCAAGAAGCAGCGGGAGCCGCTGAAGTCCGCGGCCGAGGACGTCGAGGACTGGCAGATCGCGCGTGCCGCGTCACACACGTCCACCGGGCTGCGGTCGGCCGAGGCCGAGGCGCTCGACCACCTGCCCGACTCGGACGTCAAGGAGGCTCTGCAGAGCATCCCGGAGGACTTCCGGATCGCGGTGTACCTCGCGGACGTCGAGGGGTTCGCGTACAAGGAGATCGCCGAGATCATGGGGACGCCCATCGGGACGGTGATGTCCCGGCTCCACCGCGGGCGCGCTCAGCTGCGTGACCTGCTGTCGGACTACGCACGCGGCCGTGGACTCGTCGCGGCCGCACCTTCGACACCGGAGGACGCCCGATGACCGCCCATGAGGAACCCGAGAGCACGTCGAGCCTCAATCTGACGCCGCGAGCGCACGGCGACTGCGGGGTCGGGTGCACGGAGGCGCTCGACAGGTTGTTCGAGTACCTCGACTCCGAGCTCGTCGCGCCGGACGCCGACCGGGTGCGGGCGCACCTGGCCGAGTGCACGGGCTGCCTCGAGGAGTTCGACGTCGAGGCCGTCGTGAAGAAGATCGTCCGCCGCAGCTGCCAGGAGGCGGCACCGGCGGAGCTGAGGGTGCGGATCCACGAGCGGCTCGTGTCGTTGCGCGTGAGCGACGGCACGGTCTAGCGAGAGGTCGGCTGACCGGGGCCCTGACGAGGGGACCGGGGGACGACGAAGGGCCCGGTGCTTGCGCACCGGGCCCGCGTCATGTCTCTGACGTCCGCGCGAACGACTCAGGCGTTCGGGCGGTTGCCGTGGTTCGCGGCACTGCCCTTGCGGGCGCGACGCTTGCGGCCACGCTTGCTCATCGGTATCTCCTCGGGTTCTGGCGCCCACGGTGCGCGCCGGATTCGGCTCCATCGTCCCACACTGTGCGGGTCGCGTTCGCCGCTCCCCTGGGTGCGACCGGCGATCTGACGCCGTCACGGGTTCAAGTCGGGCCGGGTGCGCTCCGATGTACGAGGGGTGAGTGACCAGCCCATGTCCGTGATCCCGCTGCTTCATGCCCTCGCGAGCACGGGAGGCTCCGACCTGCACGTGAAGGTCGGGTCCGCCCCGCGCGTCCGTGTCGACGGGAGGTTGCGCAAGCTGCAGGTACCCGAGCTGCGCCCCAACGACACCGAGCACATGGTCGCCGAGGTGCTGCCCGAGGACCTGGTGGACGAGTTCCGCAGGACGCACGAGGCGGACTTCGCGTTCTCCGTCTCGGGGGTCGGGCGCTTCCGCGTCAACGCGTTCCAGGCCCGTGGGACGTTCGGTCTCGTGTTCCGGCGCGTGTCGATCGGGGCGCAGTCCCTGGCGGAGCTCGGGCTGCCCGAGGTCGTCGGCGAGCTGGCCCTCGAGCCGCGCGGGCTGATCCTCGTGACGGGGCCCACAGGCTCGGGCAAGACGACGACCCTGGCCTCGATGGTCGACCTCATCAACTCCTTCCGTGAGGTCAACATCGTGACGATCGAGGACCCGATCGAGATCCTCCACCACGACAAGAAGGCGATCATCTCGCAGCGCGAGGTGCGTCAGGACACGGCGGACTTCACCGTCGCGCTCCGTGCGGCGATGCGGCAGGACCCCGATGTGATCCTGGTCGGCGAGATGCGCGACGTCGAGACCGTGCGTGCCGCGCTGTCCGCCGCCGAGACCGGGCACCTCGTCCTGTCGACCCTGCACACGATCGACGCGGCGGAGTCCGTCAACCGGATCGTCGACTTCTTCCCGCCGCACGAGCAGAAGCAGATCCGCATCGCGCTGGCGCAGGCGTTGCGCGGCATCGTGTCGCAGCGACTGGTGCGCAAGGCTGACGGCACCGGCCGGAGGCCCGCCATCGAGGTGCTCGTCAACACCGGCCGCACGGCCGAGGCGATCCTCGACCCGTCGACCGCCCCGCCGCTCCTCGACCTCATCCGTGAGGGTGAGTACTACAAGATGCAGACGTTCGACCAGCACCTGTTCCAGCTGATCCGTGATGACGTCATCACGTACGAGGAGGCCTGCTCGGTCGCCACGAACCCGCAGGACCTCACGGTCGAGCTGCGGGGTGCGGGGCTCGTGTCCTGACTCCTTGCCTCCTGGGCATTTCGAGATATATCGTGTCTTGAACGCGATATATCTCGAAATGAGGAGCAGTCATGCCCACGGAGTCCTGGGTCGTTGCCGGCCCGCAGATCATCGAGGTAGAACAGGTCGACTCGCTGCGGGTGCAGCTGGTGGGCGGCCGGGTCGATGTCGTCGTGCACGACGACCCCGCCGAGACCGGCGCGCGCATCGAGGTCCACGCCGTGAGCGGCAAGCCGCTCGAGGTGTCGCTGGCCGACGGCGAGCTGCGGGTCGGGTACAGCTTCACGCTCGTCGGCTGGGAGGCCTTCGTCGAGAAGTTCCGCACCTTCCGCGACAAGGACTCGGCCGACGTGCACATCGCCGTGCCGCGCACCATCGCCGTGAAGCTCGGCACGGTGACTGCCGAGGGCCTGCTCGCGGGCGTCCAGCACGACGCGAGCGTCTCGACCGTCTCGGGGAGCATCGTGACCGACTCGACGCGTGGCGCGCTGTCGGCGAACGCGGTCTCGGGCGAGATCGTCGTCCGAGGCCACACCGGTGACCTGACCCTCAACACCGTCTCCGGCGACGTCACCGCAGCGGGGGACCTCGCGCGCGTGCACGCGAACACGGTCGCCGGCGCCCTGGTGCTCGACGTCTCGACCGGGACGTCCTCGATCGGCGCGACGACCGTCTCGGGAGACATCACGGTGCGGCTGCCCCAGGGGCGCGGCGTGAACGTCGAGGCGCGCAGCGTGACGGGCCGGGTCGTCGTCGACGGGCACGACTACAAGGCGCCGATGCCCGGTCAGACGAAGGTCGACCTGCGCTCGGGCGAGGGTGCGTGCTTCGTGTCCACCACGAGCGTCTCCGGTCACCTGACGGTCCTGCGCGGCGGCGGGGTGGCGTGATGGCGCCGGTGTTCGCCCACGGCCAGCTGAGGCTGTACCTGCTCTCCCTGCTGGAGTCCGGGCCCAAGCACGGCTACGAGCTCATCACGGCCCTCGCGGACCGGTTCGGGGGGACCTACCGGCCGAGCCCGGGGACTGTCTACCCGCGTCTCGCCCGGCTCGAGGAGGAAGGGCTGGTCCGACGCGTGGACGACGGCCGGAAGGGCACCTACGCGCTCACGGATGCCGGCCTGGCCGAGCTCGCCGCGCGCAGCGGGGAGCTCGCGTCGCTCGAGGAGGGGCTCGCCGAGACGGTTCGCGGCCTCGCCGCTCAGGTGCGTGCCGACGTCCGCGGCTCGATGGCCGGACTGCGGGCCGACCTGGCGGCGGCGGCCCAACAGGCGCGGGCATCGGCCGTCCCCGCAGCGAGCGCGCGACCGGGTGACGCCCGGACCGCCTCGCACGTGCGCTGGACCGAGAGCGAGGCGATGCTCCAACGGTTCCGGGACGACCTGCGGGCCGAGCTGCGCCGGGTCGACGCGGTCGACGGGGTCACCCAGCTCACCGTCGACACGCTGCGGACGGTCCTCGAGAGTGCCCGTACCGCTGTGCGAGCGACGCTGCAGTGAGCGCGACGCCGCAGTGCGCGTGACGCTGCAGTGAGCGGGTCACCCGGCCGGGCTCAGGTCGGGTGACCCGAGCTCAGACGGCGTCGTCGGGCAGCCCGAGCCAGCCGTGCCACCCGGTGTGGAGCACGAGCCATGCCATGAGCCCGTAGCCGGCCTGACCGGGCAGGACACCGTCGCCTGCGGCGAGGTCACCGAGCCACTGCTCGTGCGCCGCGAGCGGGGTGTAGGTGTCCACGTAGGGGACCCGTCGTCGCGTCGCGACGTCGCCATAGGCTCCGGAGAGGTCGGCGATCTTGTCGCCGTCCCCGGCGCGGCCCGGCGGCGGGCCGACGACGAACGTGCTGATCCGGCGCTGCTCGGCGATGTCGAGGACGTTCGCGAGGTTGAGCCGGCTCCGCGCAAGCGACAGCCCGGCCTCGACGTCCGCGCGACCGAGGGCGACGACGAGGCGGTTGTCCGCCTCGGGGGACAGGCGCCGATCGACCTCGTCCTCCCAGCGCGCGCCGAGCGCGGTGCTGGTCTCACCGGGCACGGCCAGCGTCAGGACGGTCACGGGGGTCGGGGCATGGGTGCGCGCGGCGACGCGCCCGACCCACCCGAGGCCCTTCGGGTCGCCCACGCCGGCGACCAGCTCGTCGCCGATCACCGCCAGGCGCAGCGGCAGGTCGCCCACAGTCATCACTCCTCGGAAGTCGTGTGCGCGGGTCGGCCGGGTCGCTTGCCCGGTGACGCCGCACGTGTCGGCCCCAGTGTCGCAGGCAGGGCGCGCCGGGCCGCGGTCATCGCCGGGCGCGCCGGAGCCTCACCGCGCGAAAGCGCCCTCGAGGAGGGCAGCCTGCTCGGCCTGGTGCTGCTTGGCCCGACCTGCGGCCGGCGACGCCGACGCCGACCGCGAGACGACCCGGACCGGGCGCCCGACGACCTGCGGCAGGTGCATCGACACGTGGGTCCACGGGCCCTGGTTCTCAGGCTCGTCCTGGACCCACACGAGCTCGGTGTCGCCGTACGGCGCGAGGACCTCCGCGAGCGTGTCGCCGTCGAGCGGGTACAGCTGCTCGAGGCGGACGATCGCGGTCCGCTCGTCGCCGATCTCGGTGCGGTGCGCGAGCAGGTCCCAGTAGACCTTGCCCGAGCAGAGCACCACGCGGTCGACCTGGCTCGCGCGCGTCGCCGCCACGTCGTCCCCGATGACCGTCCGGAACGTGCCCGAGGTGAAGTCGGCGACGTCGGACGCCGAGGCCTTGAGCCGCAGCATCGACTTCGGTGTGAAGACGACGAGGGGTCGACGCGGACGGTCGTAGGCCTGGCGCCGGAGCAGGTGGAAGTGCGAGGCGGGGGTCGACGGCTGTGCCACCGTGAGGTTGTCCTCGGCGCACATCTGCAGGAACCGCTCGATCCGTGCCGACGAGTGGTCCGGTCCCTGGCCCTCGTAGCCGTGCGGCAGGAGCAGGACGACCGACGAGTGCTGGCCCCACTTCTGCTGCGCCGAGGAGATGAACTCGTCGATGACCGTCTGCGCGCCGTTGACGAAGTCGCCGAACTGCGCCTCCCACAGGACGAGCGCGTCCGGGCGCTCGACCGAGTAGCCGTACTCGAAGCCGAGGGCCGCGTACTCGCTCAGGGACGAGTCGTAGATCCAGAACTTCGCCTGGTCGGCCGCCAGGTAGAGCAGCGGCGTCCACTCGGCGCCCGTCTGGCGGTCGTGCATGACGGCGTGCCGCTGCACGAACGTCCCGCGGCGCGAGTCCTGCCCGGCCAGCCGCACCGGTGTGCCCTCGATGAGCAGTGAGCCGAACGCCAGCAGCTCGCCGTAGCCCCAGTCGATCCCGCCCTCGCGTGACATCTGCTCGCGCTTGGCGAGCAGCTGGGCGAGCTTGGGGTGGATCGTGAACCCCTCGGGTGGCCGGACGTGCGCGCGGCCGATCCGCTCGAGCACGCTCGCGTCGACGGCCGTCTTCCAGCCGACCATGACGCCGGCGTCCTCGAGCTGGGACTCCGGGCGTTCCAGCCCGGCGACCGGCTCGCTCGACGGCGGCGGGGTGTAGCCACCCTCACGTGTCTCGCTGAAGACCCGCTCGAGCTGCGTCTGGTAGTCCCGCAGGACATGCTCGGCCTCGTCGACCGTGATGTCGCCGCGTGCGACGAGCGTCTCGGTGTAGAGCTTGCGGACCGAGCGCTTCGCCTCGATGAGGTTGTACATGAGCGGCTGCGTCATCGACGGGTCGTCGCCCTCGTTGTGGCCGCGACGCCGGTAGCAGACCATGTCCACGATCACGTCGCGGTCGAACTGCTCGCGGTACTCGAACGCGAGCTCGGCGACGCGCACGCACGCCTCGGGGTCGTCCCCGTTGACGTGGAAGATCGGCACCTGCAGGCCCTTGGCCACGTCGGTGGCGTACTGCGAGGACCGCGACGAGGACGCGCCGGTCGTGAACCCGACCTGGTTGTTGATGATCACGTGGATCGTGCCGCCGGTGCGGTAGCCGCGCAGCTGCGAGAGGTTGAGCGTCTCGAAGACGACGCCCTGGCCCGCGAACGCCGCGTCGCCGTGGATCAGGATCGGCAGCACGGAGAACCCGTCGCCGCCGAGGTCGATCCGGTCCTGCTTGGCGCGCACGATGCCCTCGAGCACCGGGTCGACGGCCTCGAGGTGCGACGGGTTCGCCGCGAGGTAGACCTGGGTCGTCGCGCCGGACTCCGCGGTGAACGTGCCCTCGGTGCCGAGGTGGTACTTGACGTCGCCCGAGCCCTGGACCGACTTCGGGTCCTGGTTGCCCTCGAACTCGCTGAAGATCTGGCCGTAGCTCTTGCCCGCGATGTTGGCGAGCACGTTGAGCCGTCCGCGGTGGGCCATGCCGATGCCGACCTCGTCGAGCCCGCCGTCCGCGGCCTTCGACAGGATCGCGTCGAGCAGCGGGATGACGGCCTCGCCGCCCTCGAGCGAGAAGCGCTTCTGCCCGACGTACTTGGTCTGCAGGAACGTCTCGAACGCCTCCGCGGCATTGAGCCGGCGCAGGATGCGCAGCTGGTCCTCACGCGGTGTGCGCGCGTACCCGGACTCGAGGCGCTCCTGGAGCCATCGGCGCTGGCGCGGGTCCTGCAGGTGCATGTACTCGACGCCGACGGACCGGCAGTAGGAGTCGCGCAGGAGTCCGAGGACCTCGCGCATCCGCGCACGCGGCTTGCCGGTGAACCCGCCGGTCGGGAACGTGCGGTCGAGGTCCCACAGCGTGAGGCCGTGCGACTGGATGTCGAGGTCCGGGTGCTTGCGCTGGCGGTACGCGAGCGGGTCGGTGTCCGCCATGAGGTGGCCGCGCGAGCGGTAGGAGTGGATCAGCTCGGCGATCCGTGCCGGCTTGATCGCCTCGGCGTCCGGGTCGTTGGACGAGTCCCGGACCCACCGGACCGGCTCGTACGGGACGCGCAGTGCGGTGAACACGCGGTCGTAGAAGCCGTCGCTCCCGAGCAGCTTGACGCCGAGGATGCGCAGGAAGTCGCCCGACTGCGCGCCCTGGATGATGCGGTGGTCGTACGTCGAGGTGATCGTGAGGACCTTCGACACGCCCATCCGGTTGAGCTGGTCCTCGGACGTGCCGGCGAACTCTGCCGGGTAGTCCATGGCGCCGACGCCGATGATCGTGCCCTGCCCGGCCATGAGGCGCGGGACCGAGTGGACCGTGCCGATCGTGCCCGGGTTCGTGAGCGAGATCGTCGTCCCGGCGAAGTCCTCGACCGTCAGCTTGTTGCCGCGCGCGCGGCGGACGACGTCCTCGTACGCGCTCCAGAACTGCGCGAAGTCGAGCGTGTCGGCCTTCTTGATGCTCGGCACGAGCAGCTGCCGGGTGCCGTCGGGCTTGGCGAGGTCGATCGCGAGCCCGAGGTTGACGTGCGCAGGGGTGAGCACGGCGGGCTTGTCGGCCAGGAGCGTGAAGGCGGTGTTCATCGCGGGCATGTCCGCGAGTGCCTCGACGAGCGCGAACCCGATGAGGTGCGTGAAGGAGATCTTGCCGCCGCGAGTCCTGGCCAGGTGGTTGTTGATGACGATGCGGTTGTCGACCATCAGCTTGGCCGGGATCGCACGCACCGAGGTCGCCGTGGGGACCTCGAGGCTCGCCTCCATGTTCGCCACGACGCGCGCGGCGGGGCCGCGAAGCTTCTGCACGTCGTCGGTCGCCTCGACGGCGGGCTCGGGCAGGTGGTGCGTCGCCGCGACCTCGGCGTAGGGCGCCGTGGCGGGCTGTGCGGTGGCGACCGGCGAGGCGAGGGCGAGTGCCGTCGGCTCCGGCTCGGCGACCGGCGTCGGGGATGCCGCCGGAG
Organism: Cellulomonas sp. WB94; assembly: GCF_003115775.1. Classification (NCBI taxonomy): domain Bacteria; kingdom Bacillati; phylum Actinomycetota; class Actinomycetes; order Micrococcales; family Cellulomonadaceae; genus Cellulomonas; species Cellulomonas sp. WB94. The sequence goes on along the minus strand of NZ_QEES01000002.1, from coordinate 284,126 downwards.
CGGCCACGACGGACGACGGGTCCGCAGACGACGCGACCGCGGACGCCTGGACCGCGGGGGTCGGGACCGCGGGCGTCGCGGGGACGGCGGCGGCCGGGGCGCCCGCGGGCGCGGGCGGAGCCGAGGGTGCCGGCGCGGCTGCGACGGGAGCGGTCGTCGTGGCTCCGGAAGGCCGGTAGCCCTCGAAGAACTCCCACCACGCGGGGTCGACCGCGTCCTTGTCCTTGAGGTATTGCTCGTACAGCTCGTCCACGAGCCATTCGTTGGCTCCGAAGTCGGCGTGGTTCGAGTCGGGCTGAGCCTTCTGGGACACGCGAGTTCCGCCCACTTCCGCCGCGGCATCTTCCGCGTCATCGTCGGTTCTGTTGTTGACAACACTACGGCCTGCGACCTGTGGCGACGCGCCCCGGAAGGCATCGGGGACGCACTTTCACGACACGTCGACAATCTGGTCAACGCAGGGCAACGACCCCTTCGGGCGAGGACAAAGGGGGGGTGCGGTAATCGTCCCGACGGGTCATGTGATCTACCTGCGCGCGAAGAACGACGTCGGTCGCCGGCTCGGCAGGGTCACCCGCATGGTGCAGCCGACGTCGGTGTCGGCGACCTCGATCGACCCGCCGTGCAACGAGATCGCCCACCGCGCGATCGCGAGGCCCAGCCCCGTGCCGCCGGTCGACGCCTGGCCGGTGATCGCGGGGTTGTTGCCGCGGGCGAACCGTTCGAAGACCTGGGCGCGCTGCGCCCGGTCGATCCCGGGGCCGTGGTCGACGACGTCAATGCGCACGTCGGACCCAGAACGCGTCGCGACGAGCCGGACCTCCTCGTCGGGAGGGGAGTGCCGGACGGCGTTGTGCAGGAGGTTGGCCACGACCTGGTGGAGGCGCTCGGGGTCCGCCGGCACCACGAGGTCGGGCGGGTCGACCTCGACGGGGAACGTGAGCCCCTTGTCGGCCCCCACGAGCGACGCGCCGGCCGCGGCCTCCTCGAGGAACGCTCGCAGCGGGACCTCCGTGATCTCCAGGCCCACGGCGCCCGCCTCGACGCGCGACAGGTCCAGCAGGTAGGTGACCAGCCGGCCCAGGCGTTCGGTCTGCGCGAGCGCGACGCGCATCGTCGCCGGGTCGGCCTCGCTCACGCCGTCGACGATGTTCTCGAGCTGGGCCTGCAGCGCCGTCACCGGGGTGCGCAGCTCGTGCGAGACGTTGGCGATCAGCTCGCGCCGCAGCGTGTCGGCCTGCTCGAGGTCGTCGGCCATCGTGTTGAACGCGGTCGCGAGCTGCCCGACCTCGTCGCGGCTCGTCGCCCGCACGCGCCGGGAGTAGTCGCCGCCCGCCATCGCGCGTGCGGCCGCCGTCATCTCACGCAGCGGCGACGTCATGCCGCGCGCCAGGAGCTGGGTGAGGACGAGCGAGATGAGGATCGCGAGCGGGAGCGTGCGCGACGGCCCGAGGTGGTTGTTGGTGCCGAGCCACGTGATGAGCGCGGCGAGCGTCACCGTCGCCGCGACGAGCACCCCGAGCTTGATCTTGATCGAACGCAGGCCGTCGAGCGGACGCACGTCCGGCAGCCTGCCCCGCAGGGCCTCGCCGCGCACGTGCTGGGGCATGCTCACTCGGGCGGCTCCGCCGGCTCGAAGGCGTACCCGACGCCGTGCACCGTGCGGATGAGGTCGGCGCCGAGCTTGCGCCGCAGCGCCTTGACGTGCGAGTCGACGGTGCGGGTGCCGCTCGCGTCGACCCAGTCCCACACCTCGGCGAGCAACCGCTCGCGCGTGAGCACGGTGCGCGGGCTCCCGGCGAGCGTCACGAGGAGGTCGAACTCGGTGGGCGTGAGATGCACCTCGACGTCGCCGCGGTAGACCCGGCGCTGGGCCTGGTCGACGACGACGTCGCCCACGGTCAGCGCCGGCTCGGCGAGGCTCGGTGTGCTCGCGAGCTCGGCTGCCCGGGCCGCGCGTTCGGTCCGCCGCAGCAGCGCCTTGGTCCGCGCGACGAGCTCGCGCATCGAGAAGGGCTTGGTCATGTAGTCGTCGGCGCCCACGCCGAGCCCGATGAGCATGTCGGTCTCGTCGTCGCGCGCCGTGAGCATGAGGACGGGCACCGGTCGCTCGGCCTGGATGCGCCGGCACACCTCGAGCCCGTCGATGCCGGGGAGCATCACGTCGAGCACGACGACGTCGGGCTGCATCCGGGCCGCCGCCTCGACGCCCGCATGCCCGTCACCGACCGACTCGACGCGCCACCCCTCGGCCGACAGCCGTTGGACGATCGCCGACGCGATCGCGGGCTCGTCCTCGACCACGAGAACCACGGTGGTGGCTGTTCCCTCGCTCGGCCGCGTCGGCGCGCCGGCGCTGTTGCTCATCGCCATGAGGTCAGCGTGGCACAGGGAGGGGTGGAACTCCTGGCAGGACGCCTCGCGACACCCGGTCGGCTGCAGCAGGTGCAGCGCCATCGTCCGGCGCCGGGACGCGTTCCGTATGATGGCACTCACCATGAGCAGCTCAAGTAGCTGCCGGCGTCCCGTCCGGGCTCTCGAGCCCGGGAGCGACCATGCCGGCTCCCACACTGTCCTGATCATCCCTGCCTGCAGCGTCCTTCCTGCCCGCAGCGCACGCCGCGGCGGTGGCCTGTGCTGACCGAGTGGCTCCTCGTCGGCCTCGGCGTGCTCCTCACCGCTGGGACCGCCGTCTTCGTCGCGAGCGAGTTCTCCCTCGTCACGCTCGACCCCGGGGTCGTCGACCGGAAGACGAAGGCAGACGACCGTCGCGGCCAGTCCGTCCGCAAGGCGCTCGCCCGGCTGTCGACCGAGCTGTCCGGGGCGCAGGTCGGCATCACCGTGACCACGATCCTGCTCGGGTACACGACCCAGCCGGCGGTCATCGCGCTGCTGCGCGTCCCCCTCGAGGACTCGGTGCTCGGCCGGGCGGTGGGTGGAGCCGTCGCCGGCGTGCTGGCGCTCGTCCTGGTCAACGGGTTCTCGATGCTGTTCGGCGAGCTCGTCCCGAAGAACTTCGCGCTCAGCCGCCCGCTCGGCACGGCGCGGGCCGTCTCCACCTTCCAGCGCACGTTCACGACGGTGCTGCGCCCGCTCATCGTCGTCTTCAACGGGAGCGCCAACGCGTTGCTGCGCCGGGTCGGGGTCGAGCCCAGGGAGGAGCTGTCCGGCGGCCGCTCGCCCCAGGAGCTCGCCTCGCTGGTGCGCCGGTCGGCGCAGGTCGGCACGCTCGACGAGTCCACCGCCACGCTGCTGACGAACTCGCTCGACTTCGAGGAGCTCACCGCGATCGACGTCATGACCGACCGTCAGCGGGTCGTCGTCGTGCGCCGGGACGACCCGGCGTCCCACGTCGTCGCCCTCGCCCGCGAGACCGGCCACTCGAGGTTCCCGGTCGTCGGCGACGGACGTGACGACATCGTCGGGCTCGTGCACCTGCGCCGGGCCATCGGCGTCCCGTACGGGCGGCGGAGCGAGGTGCCCGCCGCTGCGCTCATGGTCGACGCGCCCCGTGTTCCCGAGACGGTGCGCCTCGGGCCGCTGCTCGTCGAGCTGCGGGAGCTCGGGATGCAGATGGCGGTCGTCGTGGACGAGTACGGCGGCACCTCGGGCATCGTGACGCTCGAGGACGTCGTCGAGGAGCTCGTGGGTGACGTCGCGGACGAGCACGACCGCCGGCGCAGCACCGTCACGCGGCGGGCCGACGGCTCGTGGGCGCTGCCGGGCCTCCTGCGGCCCGACGAGCTGACCGAGGCGACCGGGCTGTCCGTCCCCGAGGACGGTCCGTACGAGACCCTGGGCGGCCTGGTCATGGCACTCCTGGGCCGCGTGCCCGAGGTCGGCGACGAGGTGGTCGCGGACGACGTGCGGCTGCGGGTCGAGGCGATGGCGGGGCGGCGGGTCGAGCGGGTCGCCGTGGCGCCCGTCGACGAGGGCGAGACGCCTGACGACGACCGCGGGCACGGCGAGCGCGGCCGCGACGAGCGTGGCCGGGACGAGCGCGGCCGCGACGGGGGTGGGCGCGGATGAGCACGTCCTGGGCACTCCTGCTGGCCGTGCTGCTGCTCGCGGGCAACGCGTTCTTCGTCGGTGCGGAGTTCGCGATCATCTCCGCGCGGCGTAGCTCGATCGAGCCGCTGGCCGATGCGGGCGACCGTCGCGCGAGGACGGTGCTGTGGGCGATGGAGCACGTCTCGCTGATGCTGGCGGTCGCGCAGCTCGGCGTGACCGTGTGCTCGACGAGCCTCGGTCTCGTGGCGGAGCCGGCGATCGCGCACCTTCTGCTGCGACCCCTCGAGGCGATCGGTGCGAGCACCGGCCTGGCCCACCCGATCGCCTTCGTCGTGGCCCTGGTGCTCGTCGTGTACCTGCACGTCGTGCTCGGCGAAATGGTGCCGAAGAACCTCGCCGTCGCGGGACCGGACAAGGCCGTGCTGCTGTTCGGGCCGCCGCTCGTCTGGGTCGGGCGCGTGGTGCGGCCGGTCGTCTCCGCGCTCGACTGGACGGCCAACCATGTCCTGCGACTGTTCGGTGTCGAGCCCCGGGCGGAGATCGCCTCGGCGTTCACCGCACAGGAGGTGCAGTCGATCGTCGAGCGGTCGCGGGCCGAGGGGTTGCTGGCCGACTCGTCAGGGCTGCTGTCAGGTGCGATCGAGTTCTCGGACCGGACCGCTGCCGACGTCATGGTGCCCTTCGCGGACCTCCTGACCGTGCCGGTCGGGGCGAGCCCCGACGACGTCGAGCGGCTCGTGGCCCGGACCGGGTTCAGCAGGTTCCCGGTCGCCGGGCCCGGGGGTGAGCTCACCGGGTACGTGCACCTCAAGGACGTGCTCTACGCCAACGACGTGACCAGGTACGTCCCGGTGCCCGCGTGGCGCGTGCGAGCGCTCGCGGCCGTCACGCCCGAGGCCGAGGTCGAGGACGCGCTCGCGGCGATGCAGGCGTCAGGGTCGCACCTCGCCCGCGTGGACGACGGCGGTCGCGTCGTCGGCGTCGTCTTCCTCGAGGACATCCTCGAAGAGCTCGTGGGTGAGGTTCGGGACGCGATGCAGCGCGAGCAGCCCCGCTGACTACCACAACCAGCGCGCCTGGACAAGTGTCCAAGGGGCTTGGAAGGGCTCCCATGATCCGTTACTGTTTCGTGATCGCACCGAGGTATCTGGCGCAGTCCAACGCGTCGGCCGATCGAGCGCGGTACCCGTCGTCCAGGTCGAGAGCTTCGGAGGTGTCGTGGGGTCGCATCGTGCGGAGCCCGCATCTGCCGATGCCCCCTCGCGTCGTCGCGCTCGCGCGTCCGAGCCGGCGCGCAGCGCATCCGTGACCCATGCCCCGGCCGAGCGCGCTACGGGTCGGCCGGGCCGGAACCTCGCGCGGCTCGGTGTGCTCGTCGCTCTCGTCGGTGTCACGGTCGTCGTACCGGTCAGCCAGCGATCGATGTCGGCAGGCGCCGCAGTCGCCGCAGACGCGCTCACCGACTCCACCGTTCCGGGCACCGTCGAGGCGCTGACCTCGGTGCCGTTCTCCGTCCTCCCGCCCGCGTCCCTCGTCTCGGCGGACGCCACCGCGGTCCGTTCCACGCTCACCGCCAGCCGGTCGGACGATCGCGACCCCCTGCCGGGATGCGACGGGACGACCCGCCCCGCCGGGAGCAACGGCCTGCTCAAGGTCTCGGACCTGTGCACGCTCTGGGACGGCCGCACGCAGATCCGGGCGGATGCAGCCGTGTCGTTCGCTGTGCTCAACCAGGCGTTCGTGGCCCGCTTCGGTGCGGACATGTGCCTGGAGAGCGGGTACCGCACGCTCGCCCAGCAGCGGTCCGTCAAGGCGCAGAAGGGCGGCCTCGCGGCGCCCCCCGGCAAGAGCAACCACGGCTGGGGTCTCGCCATCGACCTCTGCAAGTCAGAGACGACCGGCGTCAAGTGGACGTGGCTCAATGAGAACGGCCCGGCGTACGGGTGGGACAACCCGTCGTGGGCACGCCCCGGCGGCAGTGGCCCCTTCGAGCGCTGGCACTGGGAGTTCTCCAAGGGCGTCCAGGCGGACGGCGAGTACTACGGCTGAGGCCGTCTGACCTGGCGGGCCTAGGTCGTGGACCCCGAGTCGCGGCTCCACGAGCACCGACCACCGAGCGCCGGGCTACCTGAGCTGGACCGCCCGCGCCATGACGGGCGGGCCGCGGCTCAGAGCAGGGTCAGCCCCCAGCGGACGGTGTAGTTCTCGCCAGGCGCGAGATGAACGAGTCGCTCACCCGTGCGGAACGCGTCCGCGATGCAGCTCATCGGCTCGGCCGCGACGCCACGGCGCTCGATGACCGGGATGCCGTCGCCCGTGCACACCTGCCAGGTGTCCATCGAACCGTCCATCCACACCGCCGCCGCGTGCCCGTCGGGAGCGCCGAGCTGGATCCAGGACAGTCCGTCCGCATCCCGCCGCACGTCGACGAACGCGTCGTCCAGGGCGACGCCGGCGAGCAGGCGCGGCTCCCGCAGGTCGTAGGACCCCGCGACGGGCTCCGTCCCGGTGGGGAGCAGGCGGTCGTCGACCGTCACGCGGCTGTCAGCGTCGAGGCGCAGCGTGCACTCGTCGACGCGTGCGTCGCCAGGTGAGAGCCACGGGTGGAAGCCGATGCCGTAGGGCGCCGTCACGTCCCCGAGGTTGGTCGTCGTGACGGTGACGCCGAGGCCCGCGTCCGTCAGCGTGTACATCACGCGGGTACGCAGCGGGAACGGGTAGCCGGCGGTCGGCACGAGGTGGTGCTCGAGCGTCACCGACGTGGCCGTCGGCGGAGCGTCCGCTGCCGGGGTGAACCGTGCGTGGGCGACGAGACCGTGCAGGGCCGTGGACCGGTCGGGCTCGGTGAGGGCGACCTGGTGGTCCACGCCCGCGTAGGTGTACCGGCCGTCGCGCAGCCGGTTCGGCCAGGGGACCAGCACGGCGCCGGAGAACGCGGGGGCGATGCGGTCCGCCGCGAAGGGCAGGACGACGTCGCGCCCGCCGACGGCGTACTCGCGCACGCTGGCGCCGACCTCGGCGATCGTGGCGCGCTGGGCGCCCAGGACGAGCTCGAACTGGCGGCCGGACGGCGCGGGAGTGTTCACGCTCACACGGTAGTAGGCGCCGCCTGCGAGAGCGCGCGAACGACGCGCCACGTGTCCGACTGTGGACAGACGGGTGCGAGATGCCCGGTTCGTCCCCTACTGTCGGGTCCGCCCCGGTTCGGACCGGGTGCTCGGGTGGGCTGACGGAAGCGGAGACGCGGGTGACGGTGGAAGGCGTGGCGATCCTCGAGACCGAGGTCCGCGAGCTCATCCGCCGCCGCGGCATCGACCCCGTCCGCGACCGCCGAGGCATCCAGGATCTCGTCGCCGATGCGCTCGCCGACTACGACGGGCGGAGCGTGATCGGCGCGGTCCCTCCGCTCGCCGACCCGCACGGGGCGCTGAAGTCGATCATCGATGCCGTTGCCGGTCTCGGGCCGCTGCAGCAGTACCTCGACGACCCGGAGGTCGAGGAGATCTGGATCAACTCTCCGTCGAAGGTCTTCGTCGCACGCCGGGGCGAGCCCGAGCTCACCACGACCATCCTGACCGCGGGCCAGGTCCGCGACCTGGTGGAGCAGATGCTCAAGGCTTCGGGCCGTCGCCTCGACCTGTCCAGCCCGTTCGTCGACGCGAGCCTGCCCGGTGGGGAACGGCTGCACGTCGTCATCCCCGACGTCACGCATCGCGACTGGGCCGTCAACATCCGCAAGTACGTCGCACGCGCCCGCCACCTCGAGGACCTGGTGACCCTCGGTTCGCTGCCCGCCGCCGCAGCGGTCTTCCTCGATGCCGCCGTGAGAGTCGGCCTCAACGTCCTCGTCGCAGGATCGACCCAGGCCGGCAAGACGACGATGCTCGGGGCGCTGGTCGGCTCCGTCCCGCCGCGGCAGCGGATCATCACGTGCGAGGAGGTCTTCGAGCTCAACCTCGGGCACCGCGACGTGGTGGCGCTCCAGTGCCGTCAACCGAGCCTCGAGGGGACGGGCGAGATCCCGTTGCGTCGACTGGTCAAGGAGGCGCTGCGGATGCGCCCGGACCGCCTGATCATCGGCGAGGTCCGCGAGGCGGAAGCGCTCGACCTCCTGGTCGCGCTCAACGCCGGCGTTCCCGGCATGTGCACCCTGCACGCCAACTCGGCGCGCGAGGCGCTCACCAAGCTGTGCACGCTGCCCCTCCTCGCCGGGGAGAACGTGTCCGACCGCTTCGTCGTGCCGACCGTCGCGGCAGCGATCGACATCGTCGTGCACCTCGGGCTCGACGCGCGCGGTCGACGGCGTGTCCGGGAGATCGTGGGCGTGCCCGGTCGCGTCGAGAACGGCGTCGTCGAGATCGCGGACCTCTACCACGTGCGCGGCGAGGAGCTGGTGCGCGGCGACGGCTACCCGCCGCACCAGGACCGCTTCGCTCACGCCGGTATCGACCTGCCCGCGCTGCTGCGCGGCGAGCGCTGAGGCCGCGATGGGCGTCGTCGTCGGCCTCCTGCTCGGCGCTGGCCTGGCCTGTGTCTGGTGGTCGCTGTGGACCCCGCCGCAGCGTCGCGTGCGGCGCGGTGAGCGGTGGCGGGCGCGCACGCAGGACCTCCTCGTCCAGGCCGGCGCTCCCCAGGTCACGCCGGGCGCTCTCGTCGCCACGAGCGTCATGCTCGCGCTGCTGGTGCTCCTGGTGGGCGTCGCTGTCACGCGGTCGCCCGCGATCGCCGGCTGCTTCGCGCTCATGACCGTCGCCGGACCCACGGCGCTGGTGCGAGGCCGGGCGCGGAGCCGCGCGGTCCGGCTTCGCGACGTCTGGCCGGAGGTTGTCGACCACCTCGCGTCGGGCATCCGTGCCGGGCTGTCGTTGCCCGAGGCGCTGGGCCAGCTCGGTGACCGCGGGCCCGCCGAGGTCCGCGAGCCGTTCCTCGCGTTCGCCGAGGACTACCGCGCGACCGGCCGGTTCGGTGAGTGCCTCGACGCGCTCAAGGCCCGGTTGGCCGACCCGGTCGCCGACCGGATCGTCGAGGCGCTGCGGATCACGCGTGACGTCGGCGGGACGGACCTCGGTCGACTGCTGCGCACCCTGTCGGGATTCCTGCGCGAGGACGCGCGGACGCGGGGCGAGCTCGAGGCCCGGCAGAGCTGGACCGTCTATGCCGCCCGCATCGCTGTGGCCGCGCCGTGGGTCGTGCTCGCGCTGCTGGGCACGCGGCCCGAGGCGGCCCGCGCCTTCGACACGTTCGCCGGGCTCGTGGTCCTCGTCGGCGGGGGAGCGTGCAGCGTCGTCGCGTACGTGCTGATGACCCGCATCGGCCAGCTGCCTGCCGACCCTCGGGTGCTGCGGTGAACGCCGCGCTGGTCAGTGCCGGCATCGGCGCCCTGGGCGGAGCGGGTGCGGGCATCGTCTGGTGGCGGCTCGGCGCGCGCCGAACCGTCCTCGACGACCGGCTCGCGCCCTACCTGCGCCCCCAACGCACGGCCTCGACCCTGCTGCGGGCGCCGGCCGTCAGGACGCCGTTCCCGACCCTCGAGCGGCTCATCGCACCCGTCATGGCTGACGGCGTCCGGGTCGTCGCTCGATTCGGGTCCTCGACCGCAGACGTCCGCCGTCGCCTCGAACGGGCCGGGCGGACCGAGTCCGTCGAGCAGTTCCGCGCCGAGCAGGTCGTCTGGGGCGTGCTGGGACTTGCCGGCGGCCTGGCGTTCGCGCTCAGTCTCGCTGCCACTCGGGCCGCCCAGCCGGCTCCGCTCGTCCTGCTGGTCCTGGCCGCCGGGCTGACGGGCGTCCTGGCCCGCGACTACCAGCTCTCGCGGGAGGTCACGGCGCGAGAGTCCCGCCTGCTGGCGGAGCTGCCGACCGTGGCCGAGCTCCTCGCGCTGTCCGTCAGTGCGGGCGAGGGCGCTGTCGGCGCTCTCGAACGCGTGGTCCGCACGACGCGAGGCGAGCTGTCAGGTGAGCTCGCCACGACGCTCGCCGACGCCCGGTCGGGCACGCCGTTGACGACCGCGCTCGAGCGGCTCGCGGACCGCACGGGTCTACCCGGCCTCGCGCGCTTCGCGGAAGGAGTCGCCGTGGCCGTCGAGCGGGGGACACCCCTGGCAGACGTGCTCCGCGCCCAGGCGCAGGACGTCCGCGAGCAGGGCAGGCGCGCACTCATGGAGTCCGGCGGGCGCAAGGAGGTCCTGATGATGGTCCCGGTCGTCTTCCTCATCCTGCCCGTCACCGTCGTGTTCGCCGCGTTCCCGAGCCTCGCTGTGCTCCGGAGCGGGCTGTGACCGTCCATCGGCAGCATCGAGCCCCGGCGACCCGCCGGGGAAGAACAGGAGAGGCACGATGACACACGCAGGGATGAGCCGGGCGCGATCGGTGCTCGTGAGGTTCCGGACCGGGCTCATCGGACGTCTGGGCCAGGACCGCGAGCGCGGCGACGTGCCCGGCTGGGTGCTCGTGACCCTGATGACCGCTGGGCTCGTCATCGCCCTGTGGGCCGTGGCCGGTCCGGCGCTGGCCCAGGTCTTCACCGACGCGATCAGCAGCGTCAAGGGCCCGACGGTCCCGTGAGGGCCGGATGACCCGCTGGGGCCGGGCCGTACGTGGGGTGAGGACGGTGCGTGGCACTGACGATCGTGGCTCGGCCGTGGTCGACTTCGCGCTCGTCGGAGGCCTCGTCGCCCTCGTGTTCGCGGGCGTACTCCAGCTCACGCTGGCGCAGCACGTGCGCAACACGCTGGTCGACTGCGCGGCGGCCGGTGCGCGCTACGCGGCGCTCGCGGACCGGACCTCGGAGGACGGTGCCGGTCGCACGCGCCAGCTCATCGCGGCTGCGTTGTCCTCCGCGTACGCGCAGGACGTCACCGTGCGGCGGACGGTGATCGACGGACTGGATGTCGTCGAGGTCACGGTCGTCGCGCCGCTCCCGGTCGCGGGACTGGTCGGGCCGGCCGGCACGCTCACGGTGGCGGGCCATGCGCTGGTCGAGGGCCCATGAGGCGGGGAACGGGGCCGGTCTCGGATCACGACGACGCCGGGAACGCGATCGTCGAGTTCCTCGCCGTGACGGTGCTGCTGCTGATCCCGGTCCTGTACCTCGTGCTGCTCCTCGGGCGGCTGCAGGCAGCGACGTTCGCCGCGGACGGCGCCGCGGGGGAGGCCGGGCGTGCGTACACCGAAGCCTCGACGATCGACGTGGGCAGTGCCCGGGCGGTCGCCGCGGTCGCCCTCGCGCTGCGCGACCAGGGCTTCGAGGACGTCGACCCCGCCTCGTCCCTGAAGCTGGAGTGCTCGAGCGTCCCGTGCCTGCAACCGGGCAGCGACGTCGCGGCGACCGTGCGGTTCGCGGTGCGGCTGCCGTTCGTGCCGTCGTTCGTGAGCTCGGTCGTCCCGCTCGAGATCCCCGTGCGCGGCGACGCCGTCGCGCCGGTCGACCAGTTCAGGGGGCGGTAGCGGTGCGGCGTCCGACGGGCGACGACGGCCAGATCATGATCCTGTCGATCGGCTTCATGGTCGTGGCGTTGCTGCTCGTCACCGGGGTCGTGTCGGCGACAGGGATCCACGTCGAACGCAAGCGGCTCCTCGCGGCCGCGGACTCGATCGCCGTCGAGGCGGCCGACGAGCTGTCGGCCACGGAGTACTTCCCGGCGGGACCGGACGGGTTCGCCGCGACGGGCACTGTCCGGCTGACCGACCGGGACGTGCGGCGCGCGGTCGACACCTACCTGGCCGACAACCCCGCTGTGGCGGCCCGGTTCGACGGGTTCCAGGTGCTCGAGGCGACCTCGGACGACGGCCGGTCGGCCCACGTGCGGCTCGGTGCGCTCGCTCGCCCGGCGCTGATCAGCTGGGTCACCGCGCCGTGGTCGGACGGTATCGCGCTCGAGGCGGAGTCGAGCGCACGCGCCTGGTGAACCGGAACGACCGGGTAATCTGGACCGTTGTGGCCACCACTGACTTCTCCGCGGAGATCCGCAACCTGCGAACGACGCTGGAATCCATCCAGGCAGTGAGCGACCCGACGGCGCTCCAGGCGAAGATTGAGCGCCTGTCCGAGCAGGCCTCGGCGCCGGACCTGTGGGACGACCCGGATGCCGCGCAGAAGATCACCTCGGCACTGTCGGCCTCGCAGGCCGAGCTCGACCGCGTCGAGAAGCTGGGCAGCCGCATCGACGATCTCGAGACGCTCGTCGAGATGGCCGCGGACGACGCCGTCGGCGGCTCGGACAGCGCCGACGCGCTCGCCGAGGCCGAGGCGGACCTCGCGAAGATCCGCGCCGACCTGGGCGAGCTCGAGGTCCGGACCCTGCTGTCGGGTGAGTACGACGTGCGCGAGGCCGTCGTCACGATCCGCTCCGGCGCCGGCGGCGTCGATGCGGCGGACTTCGCCGAGATGCTCCTGCGGATGTACCTGCGGTGGGCCGAGCGGCACAACTACCCGACGCAGGTGCTCGACACGTCCTACGCGGAGGAGGCCGGGCTGAAGTCCGCCACCTTCGAGGTGAAGGTGCCGTACGCGTTCGGTCACCTGTCGGTCGAGGCCGGCACGCACCGGCTGGTGCGGATCTCGCCGTTCGACAACCAGGGTCGGCGCCAGACGTCCTTCGCTGCGGTCGAGGTCATCCCGCTCATCGAGCAGACGGACTCCGTCGAGATCCCCGAGTCGGAGATCAAGGTCGACGTGTTCCGGTCGTCGGGCCCGGGCGGGCAGTCGGTCAACACGACCGACTCGGCCGTGCGGATGACCCACATCCCGACGGGCATCGTCGTGTCGATGCAGAACGAGAAGTCCCAGATCCAGAACCGGGCCGCGGCGCTGCGCGTGCTGCAGTCGCGGCTCCTGCTCGTGCGTCAGGCCGAGGAGAGCGCCGCGAAGAAGGCCATGGCGGGCGACGTCAAGGCGAGCTGGGGCGACCAGATGCGTTCCTACGTGCTGCACCCGTACCAGATGGTCAAGGACCTGCGCACGGAGTACGAGGTGAGCAACACGTCGGCCGTGTTCGACGGCGACATCGATGGGTTCCTCGAGGCGGGCATCCGCTGGCGCCGCGCGCAGGACGTCGTCAGGGACTGACGCGCGACGCGGATTGCCCAGGTCCGGGACGGTTCTGATGGCGGTGGTGCGGCGGGTGCGGCGTGTCTGACGCCGATCCGCAGGGGAGCCTGCCTACCCTCGGGAAGGCCAGATGCGCTCCACCCCATGTCCCCGAGACTGGCCCCCGAGCCGTGATCCGATTCGAGAACGTCACCAAGGTCTACGCGCGCGGCGCGAGACCCGCCCTCGACCAGGTGTCCCTGGAGGTCGAGCGCGGGGAGTTCGTCTTCCTCGTCGGAGCATCCGGCTCGGGCAAGTCGACCTTTCTGCGCCTCGTCCTGCGTGAGGAGCGTCCGTCCGCCGGCAAGGTGTTCGTCGCGGGCAAGGACCTCACGACCCTGTCGTCGTGGAAGGTCCCGCACCTGCGCCGCCAGATCGGCGCGGTGTTCCAGGACTTCCGGCTGCTGCCCAACAAGACGGTCTTCGAGAACGTCGCGTTCGCGCTCCAGGTCATCGGCAAGCCGCGCCACCACATCCTCACGACGGTCCCGGACACGCTCGAGATGGTCGGACTGGCAGGCAAGGAGAAGCGGCGTCCGCACGAGCTGTCGGGCGGTGAGCAGCAGCGCGTGGCGATCGCGCGCGCGTTCGTGAACCGGCCGTCGATCCTGCTGGCCGACGAGCCCACCGGAAACCTGGACCCCACGACGTCGCTCGGCATCATGCGACTGCTCGACCGCATCAACCGGACCGGCACCACTGTCGTCATGGCGACCCACGACGACGAGATCGTCGACCAGATGCGCAAGCGCGTGATCGAGCTGTCCTCCGGCGAGCTGGTTCGTGACCAGTCGCGCGGTGTGTACGGCTCGGCGCGCTGACAAGGAGCTGGACACGCTGTGAGACTGCAATTCATCTTGTCGGAGATCGGGATCGGCCTGCGCCGCAACCTGTCGATGACCATCTCCGTCATCCTCGTGACGTTCGTGTCGTTGACGTTCGTCGGTGCCGCCGCCCTGCTGCAGATGCAGATCGGCGCCATGAAGGACAGCTGGTACGACAAGGTCGAGGTGTCGGTCTTCCTGTGCCCGCGGGACTCGCAGCAGCCGACGTGCGCGGGGGGCGAGGTCACCGACGAGCAGAAGGCGGCGATCCAGGCAGCGCTCGACGCGCCGGACGTCAAGCCGTACGTCGAGACCGTGTACTTCGAGTCGAAGGACGAGGCTTTCACGGCGTTCCAGAAGCAGTTCAAGGACCAGTGGTGGGCGGCGGAGACGACCGCGGCCGACATGAACTCGTCCTACCGCATCAAGCTCGCCGACCCGACGAAGTACCAGGTGGTCGCAGACGTCCTCAGCGGTCGCCAGGGGGTCGAGGAGGTCCAGGACCAGCGGCGGCTGTTCGACTCGCTGTTCCTCGTGCTCAACCGGGCGACGCTCCTGTCGGTCGGGCTGGCCGCGGTGATGCTGCTCGCGGCCGTCCTGCTCATCACGACGACGATCCGGCTGTCGGCGATGAGCCGGCGCCGCGAGACGGGCATCATGCGGCTCGTCGGCGCGTCGAACCTGTTCATCCAGCTGCCGTTCATGCTCGAGGGCGCTCTGGCCGCGACGCTCGGGGCGGGGCTCGCCGTCGGCGGCATCTGGTTGGGCGTCAAGTACCTCGTGACGGACTGGCTCGGTGCCTCGATCTCGTGGATCCCGTACGTGACGACGGCGGACGTCTGGACGGTCGCGCCGTTCCTCGTGGTGGTCGCCATCGGTCTGGCCGCCGTCTCCTCGCTCGTGACCCTCAGCCGCTACACCAAGGTGTGACATGAGCCGACGCCCCAGCCTCGCCCGACTGCTCGCGACCGTCCTCGTCGCGGTCCTCGCGGCGCTCTCCGCCACGGCCGGGCCCGCCTCGGCCGATGCGTTGTCCGATCGCCGCAAGGCCGCGGAGCAGCAGGCGGCCGCGAACCAGAAGGCCCATGACCAGCTGGCGGCGTCGCTCGAGGACATCAACGCCAACCTTGCCCAGGCCGTCCTCGACCTCCAGACGGTCGAGCAGCGGCTGCCTGCTGCGCAGACCGAGCTTCAGGAGGCGGCGGCGACCCTCGAGCGCTCGCAGCGTGAGGCTGCGATCATCGCGGCCCGGCTGCAGGACGCCAAGGACCAGGAGACAGCGATCGGCACGACGATCGCCGCGGACGCCGACAAGAGCGCGCAGATCCGGGTCGCGATCGGGCAGATGGCCCGCGAGGCGTACAAGGGTGGGGGCGGGGTCTCGAGCGTGAGCATCGTGCTCGACGCACAGAGCACCGAGGACTTCATCCAGCAGTACGGGTTGGTCGCGACCGCGCTGCGGACGCAGAGCCAGTCGCTCGACGCGCTCCGGCAGATCGAGGCGCAGGACCGCAACAACGAGGCGCGGCTCGTGGCGATCCGCGAGCGCGTCACCGAGCTCAAGGCCGAGGCCGACCAGAAGGTCGTCGAGGCCGACCAGGCGCGGCAGGCGGCAGCGGACCGCAAGGCGGAGATCGAACAGCTCGTCGCGCAGCAGGCCGAGAAGAAGGCCACGATCGAGACCGAGAAGGCCGCGACCGAGGCCGAGCAGGCGCGCATCGACGCCGAGGCCGCGCAGGTCGCAGCCGAGCTCGCGCAGATCATCGCGGCGCAGCGGGCGGCCCTCGAGGCTGCCGCCAAGGCGAAGGGCAAGAAGGTCGCCGCGGCGGGACCGATCGGCAACAGCCTGTTCGCGAACCCGACGTCGGTGAACCCGATCTACGTGACCTCGGAGTACGGGATGCGGATGCACCCGATCCTGCACTACGTGCGCCTGCACGCCGGGATCGACCTGCGCACCTACTGCAACACCCCGATCTACGCGGGCCGCGCCGGCACGGTCCAGTGGGCGCAGATGCGCTTCGGGTTCGGCAACCAGGTGATGGTCGACCACGGGTTCGTGAACGGGAACTCGCTCATGTCGAGCTACAACCACATGACGAGCTTCGTGGTGCGTGCCGGGCAGAAGGTCAACCAGGGGACGCTGCTCGGATACTCGGGCAACACGGGGACGTCGGGCGCGTGCCACCTGCACTTCGAGGTCTACGTGAACGGCGCGACCGTCAATCCTCGGCCCCTGCTCGGCCTGTAGGCTCGTGCGCTGGCACGTCAGTGCCGGTGAGCATGGGGAGGGCGGGTCGGTGGCCAAGGAGAGTGGGCGCAAGCTCGTCGCGTCCAATCGCAAGGCGCGTCACGACTACATCATCGAGGACGTGTTCGAGGCGGGCATCGTGCTGATGGGCACCGAGGTCAAGGCGCTGCGGGCCGGCCGGGCCTCCCTCATCGACAGCTGGTGCGAGGTCGAGAACGGTGAGGCGTGGCTCGAGGGCGTCCACATCCCCGAGTACGCGCAGGGCACGTGGACCAACCACGCACCACGCCGCAAGCGCAAGCTCCTGCTGCATCGCACCGAGATCGACCGGCTCGAGTCGAAGACCCGCGAGAAGGGCCAGACGATCGTGCCGCTCGCGCTGTACTTTGTCGACGGTCGCGCCAAGGTCGAGATCGCGCTGGCGCGGGGCAAGAAGGAGTACGACAAGCGTCAGGCGCTCCGCGAGCGCCAGGACAACCTGGAGTCGCAGCGGGCGATCAGGGAGAAGCGAGACAGGTAGTCATGCGCGCAGCGGTCCGGAGCGGTACCCGCACGAACGCGTCGTCGTCGGACGCGAGCAGGATCGCCCACGTCGGTCGGCACACGCTCGCGATGATCGTCGCGACGGTGGCCCTGCTCGGGTGGGCCGGGGTCGGGCTCGCAACGGCGCCCGCTGCGCGCGCAGACACGACCGGCCAGCACATCACGCGGTACACCGCGGATGTCGCCGTCACCGCGGACGGGGTCGCGCGGGTCAACCTCGAGTTCGACTTCGACTTCGGCAACGACCCGGGCCACGGTCCGTACCTGACGCTCCCGACCCGGCAGCAGATCTCTGGCAACGACACCCAGGACCGGATCTTCAAGATCTCGCGGATCACGGCGGCGAGCGAGACGGCGCCGGCGCAGGTCAACCGTGAGGACTCCGACGACGCCATCGTGCTGCGCATCGGCGACCCCGACCAGGGACACATCCAGGGCGTCCACACGTACGCCGTGAGCTACACGGTCGACGGGTGGATCAACCCCGACAGCACCACGCACGAGGGCGACCAGCTGTACTGGAACGTGATCGGGTCGGACTGGCAGATCCCGCTGGCGAACCTCGCCGTGACGGTCACCGGTCCGGCGGAGGTCACCCGGGTCGCGTGCTTCGCCGGACCGTACGGGAGCACCGACCCCTGCGGCAGTGCCGTCTCGGCGGGACCGACGGCGACGTTCACTCAGGCCGATGTCCCGGTCGGCGACGAGTTCGCGGTCGTGACCGGGTGGCCGGCCGGGACGTTCCCCGGCGTCGGGCTCATCCTCGGCGACCGGCCCAGCCCGCTCGACCCGGTGACCCCGACACCCGTGACCGGGGGTCTCGCCCTGCTCGTCGCCGGCGTCGGCTCGGCGTTCGCCATCTCTCGGGTCCGTCGCACCGGGCGCGACCGCGCCTACCTCGGGCTCACCCCCGGCCTGATGCCCGCCGCGGGCCAGGCCGGGACCACGGGCTACCGCGACAAGCGGGGACCGGTTGCCGTGCAGTTCAGCCCACCCAAGGACGCGCGCGCGGGCGAGCTCGGCACCCTGCTCGACGAGAAGGCCGACCCTCGCGACGTCACGGCCACGATCATCGACCTCGCCGTGCGCGGCTTCCTGCAGATCCGCGAGGTCCCACGCAAGGACCCCCGCCGCAAGGTCAAGAACTGGGAGCTCGTTGCGCTGAACAGTGACCGCTCAGGGCTTCTGGCGTTCGAGTCCAAGCTGCTCGACGAGCTGTTCGAGGGGCGGGCGTCGGTCAAGCTCTCCGACCTCAAGACGACCTTCGCCGCGTCGATGGCGCTGGTGCAGACCGGTCTGTACGAGGACGTCACGAGCAAGGGTTGGTTCTCCCACAACCCTCGGACGGTCCGACGTCAGTGGGGAAGCGCTGGCGCCGTGCTGCTCGTGTTCGGCGCCGTCGGGGCACTGATGAGTGGCGGCGTGGGCATCAAGGGCCGGGCCCTGGTCGGCGGCGCTGTTGCCGTCGTCGGGCTGGTCGTCCTCGCGCTCGCGAAGTCCGCACCGGCCCGGACGGCCGCCGGCACGGCCGTGCTCGCCGAGGCCGTGGGCTTCCAGCGCTACCTCGAGACCGCCGAGGCGAACCAGATCCGGTTCGAGGAGGGCGAGGACCTGTTCAGCCGGTACCTGCCCTACGCGATCGTCTTCGGTGTCGCGGAGCGGTGGTCGAACCTCTTCGGTGAGCTCGCTGCTCAGGGGCGTGCGGTC
The DNA here is from genome assembly GCF_003115775.1 of Cellulomonas sp. WB94. Lineage (NCBI taxonomy): Bacteria > Bacillati > Actinomycetota > Actinomycetes > Micrococcales > Cellulomonadaceae > Cellulomonas > Cellulomonas sp. WB94. Next base: position 265,703 of record NZ_QEES01000002.1, on the reverse strand, counting down.
CCGGAGCCGGTCTGGTACTCGGGCTCGAGCTTCCAGCCGGGTGCGTTCTGGGTGTCGTACGCCGCGTTCGGCCACAGCCTGGAGTCGTTCACGTCGATCGCGACGCAGTCGTTGTCGGCACCGACGCCCGGCTCGTCGGGCGGTTCGGGATTCTCGGGCGGTGGCGGCTTCTCCGGCGGGGGAGTCGGCGGCGGGGGCGGCGGCGGCTGGTGACAGCCGAGCGGTAGCCACCGTTCGCCCGACGGGACACACTGGCGCGATGCACCTGCCCGTCATGCCGCCGGTGGACCCGATGCTCGCCAAGGCCGTCGCGTCGATCCCCGTCGGGCACCGGTACGAGCCCAAGTGGGACGGCTTCCGCGCGATCCTCTTCCGCGACGGCGACGAGGTCGAGATCGGCAGCCGCAACACCAAGCCGATCCAGCGGTACTTCCCCGAGGTCGTCGAGGCGGCGCTCGCCCACCTGCCGGCGCGGTGCGTCGTCGACGGCGAGATCGTGGTGCCCGGAGTCTCCGGCGGACTCGACTTCGAGGCGCTGCAGGCGCGGATCCACCCGGCGGCCTCCCGCGTGCAGCTGCTCGCACGCCAGACCCCGGCGCTCCTCGTCGTCTTCGACGTGCTCGCGTTGGGGGACGACGACCTGACCGGGCGCCCGTTCGCGGAGCGGCGAGCGATCCTCGACGACACGATCGGGTTCACGGGCTCGGTGTACCTGACCCCGTCGACGGACGACGAGGCGCTCGCGGGGGAGTGGTTCGCGCAGTTCGAGGGTGCCGGGCTCGACGGGGTCGTCGCCAAACGACCGGGCGACCACTACCAGCCGGGCAAGCGCAACATGGCGAAGATCAAGCACGAGCGCACAGCCGACTGCGTCGTGGCGGGCTATCGTCCGCACGTCTCGGGTCCGGACGCGGTCGGCTCGCTGCTGCTCGGCCTGTGGACCGACGAGGGGACGCTCGCGGCCGTCGGGGTGGCGGCATCGTTCCCGATGGCGCGTCGCCGCGAGCTCCTCACCGAGCTGGCGCCGTACGTGACCGGACTGTCGGGCCACCCGTGGAGCCTCGATGCGACGGGGCGAACGCCGCGCGAGGGCGAGACGAGCCGATGGAACGCGGGCAAGGACCTGTCCTTCGTGCCCCTGCGACCCGAGCTCGTCGTGGAGGTCGCCTACGACCACCTGGAGGGCGACCGGTTCCGCCACACGACGCAGCTGCGCCGGTGGCGGCCGGACCGCGACCCGGCGTCGTGCACGTACACGCAGCTCGAGGAGCCCGTCGGGTTCGCGCTCGCCGACGTCCTCGCGGCTCGCTGAGGACGGCTGCCGCTAGCGTGCCGGCGGCGGGAGAGCCGCCGTGCGCTGGGCGCTCGCGCGTCGCGCGAGGCGCAGCGGGACCAGGAGCCAGACCAGGACCAAGAAGACGAGTGCAGTTGCTCCTGCGACCAGCCCTGCAGCCCGCCCGACGACGATGTCGAACAGGAGCAGGGCCGAGCCGGCGAGGACCAGAGCCAGGGCCATGAGGCCGCCGCGCGCCATGAGGTCGGCCTCGTGGACCAGCTCGGACTTGAGGTGGCGGCGGAACAGCACGCGGTGCAGGCTCACCGGCGCGACGATGAGACCGGTCGCGGTGATGGCCAGCACGACGAGGCCGAGGTAGACCGTGCGCTCGTAGTCGTCGAGGGTCGTGAACCGTTGCTGGAACGGCACGGTGAGCAGGAAGCCCGTGAGGATCTGCACGCCGGTCTCCGTGACCCGCAGCTCCTGGAGCAGCTCGGACCAGTTGCGGTCCATGCGCTGGTTGACGGACTCGCGCCGGCCGTCGCCGGGGTCTTCGTCGCGCTCGTCGTCGGGCTGGTCCTCGGCCTGCGACATCGTCACCTCCTGGCGTGGGCTCGGTGCCTCAGTGCTCATGCTCGACCCGCCCGCCGACAGCCGCCAGCCCGGGCCGGCGCGGGCGGCGTCGCCGGGAATGGGAGCGCTGTGGCCGGCGTTGTCACGTAGGATTGACCTGCACGGTCCCCCTCCGGGGAGGGCGTGCGATTGAAAATTCAACATGGGGGTGATCGGTTTCGACGGTGATCGTCGAGCCAGGAGAAGCGGGCCGAGGACGCACGGTTATCTCGTTAACGATCCGCGCAAAACCAATAGGTGCCAATACAAACCGCACCGACTTCGCACTCGCCGCCTGAGCGAGTCCTGAAGTCCGTTAGCCCGAGTTTGCTCTCGCCTCGGTAGCTAGCGTCATCTAGAGAGCTTTACCTGCAACGTTCGCCGTCGGCGTCGTGGGGACATCTAGACGGCTGGGCCTGTCAGCAGCACGCTTGCTAGATTGTTGGGGCCGAGAAAAGCGCAGCAAGCTGCGCCCGGAGAAGTCCTGGTTCACTGTTATCGGACGCGGGTTCGATTCCCGCCACCTCCACCCCTCTGACCTGCGGAAACGCAAGTCATGTTGACACAGGGATAGCCATCCGTTGACACGGGTGGCTATTTTTGTGTCCATGGCCAGCGTGCGGGAGCGTCGACGAGCCGATGGGACGCGCTCGTTCGCGGTGCTGTGGCGCGATCCTGAGACGGGGCGCCAGACGTCGCTGACGTACGACGACGAGCGCGAGGCGCGTGTCGCGAAGGAGCTCATCGAGGCCGCCGGCGGGCACGCGGCCGAGGCGGCCCGCATTGCCGAGGCGGTGCGGAAACCGGGGCCGACGGTCGTCGAGGTAATTTCCGAGCACATCGACCTGCTCACAGGTGTCGGAGCGGACACGCGGTCGCACTATCGCCAGCAGCTGACGGCGCACATCGCGCCCGTCCTCGGGGCCTATCCCGTCAGCGCTCTGACGTACCGGCACGTGGCCGGGTGGGTGCGGGCGATGACGGACAAGGGACTCGCGCCCAAGACGATCGCCAACGTGCACGGGCTGCTCTCGGCGGCGATGACGACGGCGACACGGCTCGGGTACCGGACCGACAACCCGTGCGTCGGGGTCGAGCTGCCGAAGTCGGTGGCGACGCGTGACGAGATGACGGTCCTCACGCGCGACGAGTTCGGGCTGCTGCTGTCGAAGGTGTCCGCGCACTACCAGCCGCTGGTGCTGACGCTCGTGGCCACCGGGCTGCGGTGGGGCGAGGCGACGGCGCTGACGGCCGGGGACGTCGACCTGACGGCGCGGCCGGCGACCCTACGGGTCACGAAGGCGTGGAAGCGCGACGCCGACCGGCACTGGTACGTCGGGCCACCCAAGACGAAGCGGGCACGGCGGACGGTGTCGCTGCCCGACGACCTGGTCGACGTGCTGCTGCCACTCGTGGCGGGGAAGGCGCCGGACCAGCTGCTGTTCACCAACACCGTCGGGTCGCAGATCTCGTCCTCGCGGTTCTGGACGACGACGTGGACGCCGGCGCTCGACGCGGCGTGCCACCCGCGCCGCACCGACGGTTCGCCGGATCCGGATGCGCCCAGGCTCACCAAGCGACCACGCGTGCACGACCTGCGGCACACGCACGCGTCCTGGATGATCGCCGCGGGGACGGACCTGTTCGTGCTGCAACGGCGGCTCGGGCACGAGTCGATCACCACGACGACGGAGACCTACGCCCACCTCATGCCGGATCAGCAGAGGGCGGCGGCGGACGCCGCCGGGAGGGCGATGAGCGGCCTCACCACGTCGGTGCCAGCACCTCAGTGATGACAGCTCTGTGGATGACGCACGGCGAGCGTCATCGGGCGTGTCGGATGACGCTCTTTGCTGAGCCGATGACGGAGCAAGAGTCGGTCGCCCGGGCGACCTGTTCTGGCTGAGATGAGGAGGGTCTCGTGGTGCGTGACGAATCGCGTTACGCTAGAAGGGCTCTTCCGCCCATCACCTGGACGGAGGAGTCCGAGGACCACATCGCCCGGCATGGAGTGACGCCAGAGGAGGTCCAGGAGGCGCTCTATACCCGCCCCCGCTGGATCACCCCGGGTCGCGGCGAGACGACCCTCGTGTTCGCGATGACGGACGCCGGTCGGTACCTGCTCGTCGTCATCGCACCCGCGCACGACGGCGGCGCGTACGTCGTCACCGCACGCGACCTGAACGACTCCGAGAGGCGCACGTTCCGCCGGAAGGGACGCTGACATGACCGCTGGCGATCTCGACGCCCTGCGCGAGCACTACGACAACGCCGACACGTCGGCCGAGCTTGAGAAGGCCGAGCTCGATACCACGATCGTCGGCGAGCCCATGGTCGGGATCACCGTCCGACTGCCCGCTTCTACTCTCGACTCGGCCCGCGGCATCGCCCGCAAGGACGGCGTCAAGGTGACGGCGCTGCTGCGCCAGTGGATCGAGCAGAACGTCGCTGAAGGTGCCGATGACGAGCAGATGGTCCCCGTTGCCGAGCTGAAGCGGCTGATCGCCCGTACGGCCCGCGACCGTCGGGCTGGGTGAGGACATGAGCCGGTTTCGTATCGCCCTGACGCACGCGGGTAGATGAATGCGGGTAGATGAACCTCGCTGAGTGGCGGTCCGCCACCAACAGGTGTCAAGCAATCCATCTCGCCACCTCCGGCTCGGCCCCAAAATGCCCTCGAAGCCTCACGTCTTCGTCAACGGCTGGAGAGATCGCAGCAACTCCTTCGCCCAAACCGCGTATGCGGATCGGGTCTTCGGGAACGCCAACTTCCAGACGGCTTCGGGCACGGGGGACTAGTTATGGGACCCCCATGTCGTTCGCTTGACGAACCAGCTCGTAGACCACGTAACAAATGTTGCGGGTTCGAAGCTGGTGTCGAGGATATTGATATCAACGATCTGATCGTCGCGTAGTGAAAGAACGTGATTTCGACCGCTGTCGCTCTCGAAATCCCAGAAGTGGTAGCGCGGTTCGGGATCGCTCGCGCGACGTGATGGTCCATAGTCCATGGGCGCGCAACGGCGAACCTGTACCTGACCCCCGTCGTCCTTTGACCGCCACTTGACTCGGACCTCGCGGAGGTCGGCAATTGCCGAAAGCACATCGTCGTGATTCTCAACCAATGTTCTGTCTCCAGTCCTTGATTGTGCCCCAGAGTCCACGCTACGGCGCGGTCACATCGTCGAACTCGACTCGCGCGCTCGTCCGATGTGCCAGCACACTACTCGACGGCGCTGTCCCTATGGGTCGACTTGAGGGGCTTGACTCGTCTGTTGGCGGGGGAACCTGGCCAGTGTCTCGACAGCCACGCGGAGGTTATTCGGCAGGTCCGTCAGGTCGGCGGCGAGTGCGGCGGTCTTGTACGCGAGTTGGTGCTTGCTCGTTCGGGCCCCCACCGGTGCACCGCAGGCGCTCGCCTGAGCGCAGAAGCTACCCCACGCGAGCAGTTCTTCCTCGATGTCGTCGTTCCAGACTGCGAAGCAGTCTGCAATAACGGTCGGGTTGCCGTAACCGTAGGGCAGCGCGCCGCTGACCGCTGTTGATGTTGGCAGCCAAGCGACGATCTTGTCGGTGTCCTGCTTGTGACTCGCATCGACTTCTGCCTGTTTGGCGGCGTCGCTTGGGTGCTTCCGTGCGGCGCCGAGCGCATCACCATCGACAACGATGTAAGTGGGGACGCCGAGCGCAGCAAGGATTGCATGCGACACGTGCAGAGCGCTCTTGCTCGACACATCCAGTACGGATGTACCCCGCGCATCGAGACTGCAGCCGAGCAGCGATGCGATTGCCTCGATTGCCACGCGATCCGTTGGGCCTTCCACCAAGACGACCGCATCGGAGAAGAAGCCCTCGGAGAACTCAGTGGGCAGCATGCGCTCCACAGCGCTCTTGATCTTCAAGGGGGCAATGCCAGTCTGCTGCGCGATTGAGGTGACGGTTGCCTGCTCGGTAGTTGTGGCACCGCCAGTAAGCGTGAACCGCCGAAGTGAATCGAACTGCTCCGGCCGAACGAAATATGGGCTGTGCGTGGCGACGACTATCTGAACGCTGCCGTGCGCGCTCAGCTCCGTGAGGGTGCGAGCGAAGGAACGTGCGCGAACCGGGTGTTGATAGATCTCAGGTTCCTCGACGCAGACGACGAGGCTCGGTAGGGCCTCAAGCGCTTTGGCAAGTCGTTGCTCGGCCGCTGCATCGTCTTCGCCCTCGAGCGGAGCATGAAGGCCACGGGTTAGTTCCTCGTCGGGAACAAGTGCTTGGAACATCGAGATCATGACGGCTCGCTGGATACCGTGGCCCTGCCGCGAGACGTCGTTGGCTACTCCATCGATAGTGACTCTCGTCGTCACCGTTGGGTCTGCCTTCGGAGTCCAGTCGGGCACCTCGGGCGTGAGTGTCACACTCGCGTTCGGGACGAGTGACGCCAGCCGAGCGTTGATTCGGCGGGCTTGGATGCCGGTTGACGCCTCGACGCTGTCCTTGACCTTGGACTTGAGCTTCGCGATGGCTTCCGCGTTCTCAGCAAGCCACTCTGCCTGTGCGTGCGCACTCGCATCGGCCATGACCGCGCCGATGAGTTGACTCAGAGCCGATCCCTTGCCTGAACCGCCGATCTGGCCTGCAATATTCGTGCCCGCCGGGATCAGGATCAACCGTAGACACTCCTTGATCACGTTCGGCCCGTTGATGCCGAACATGTGGTTCGCGTCCGCGTCAGACACCTCGACGAACTGGCTTGCGTTGCTCGGGTTGTCCTCCCACGCCGCAAGTACTGCTTCTATTTCTGGCTTGCCCGCCAGCCTGCCGAGATCGGGTAGTCCTGCAAGCGACCTGCGCAGCGCCTCGTAGGCAGGGCGGAAATCGCCGACCTTCGTCATCGCGCGGATTTCCGCGAAGCCGGGGCCTTGTTTGGCGTTGCCCACCACCTTCGTCTTGTCGTCCTGGGCGCGCCAGGTCTTTCGGAACTCCGCACGCTCACTTCGCCCGTACGGGCCGAGGCGCACGCGGTCGTGACGTGAGATGTCGGTCAGGGTGACGGCAACCTCCACGCACGCACCGTCGGGCAGTGACTGTCCCTCGACGTGGCCATGCACATCCGACTCGGTGAGCTGGCCGCCATTGAAGAACCAGTCGAGCGCGTAGAGCACTGAAGACTTGCCTGAGCCGTTCGCTCCGATGAACGCGGCGTAGTCGTCGAGGTCGATTGTCACCTCCGCCAAGCTGCGGAATCCCTTTACTGCAACGCGTCCGATCTTCACTCGTGCGCTCCGTTCAGCGTGATGAGTGGTAGTGGGGTTGCTCAGGCCCGGGCCCGGCCTTTCCTCGCAACGGTAGCCGCCCCTCGCATGTGGTCCCATGCGCGACGCGGCGCAACGGACCCGCTGTGATCACCGCCGCACACTGGCGGTGTGAACCGACATGGGTGGCAGTCGCGATGCTGCCTCTGTTCGTCGCGGCGGCCGTTCGTGCGGTGCTGGTCGGGGTCGTTGTGACCGATCGTGAAGTCGTCGTGCGGAGCTTCGTGAGAACGCGGCGGATCGGCCGGGATGAGGTCGTCGAGGTCAGGCTCAAGAACTACGACAAGGATTCCTTGCGTGGGACTCCCCGGGCGGCGCCCTGGCAGTGAAGTCCGTTCAGATGCGGACGCGCAGCGGAAAGCTGGTGACGGCGTAGGGGCTTCTCGGCACCTCACGCGCGATCACCGCGCGGATTCGTCGACTGCGCGGACTGCTCGAGCTCCTGGTGGGCGGCCACGAACCACCGAAGCACCAGCTACACAGCGGATGAGGCGATCTCCTCGACGCGTCGCTGGCGTCTTGTCGCGCTGGGCGCGTCGTCCACTCGCACTGGACATAATAGGTCGCGTAGGCGACCATTTATGGATGACGCAGGTCACCACAGCCGAAGCTGCCGAGCGACTCGGGATCTCGCAACGCCAGGTGCAGCGCGTCATCGCCCGCGGCGACCTGCCCGCCAACCGCACGGCCGGCGATGCGTGGGTGGTCGACGCGCTGGCGCTGAACGCCTTGGTGAGAGCGCGGCCCGATCGGGGTCGGCCGTGGGCGCCGGGCACGTCATGGGCTGCGCTATGGAGATTGTCGGGCCTCGAGGTGGACTGGCTCGACCGACGCAGCGCCAGCCGCCTCGCGGGACGTCTCGCGTCACTGGACGCTGAGGGACTCCTGCATGCGGCCCGTCGTCGCGCCACCGTCCACCGATTCCGCGCCAGCGACTCGTTCCTCGAGTCACTGGCGGCAGCGGTCGTGCGCACCGGCACGAGCGCGATGACGCCCTCGACCTTCGGCTTGGCCCGCGACACCGCGCACGTCGACGGCTACTGCGACGAGGGCGCACTGGCCGGCCTCGTGCGTGAGTTCCACCTCGTCGAGGATTTTCGCGGCAACGTGACGCTACGCACGGCGCCGCTACGATCCTTGCCGATCGGGGACCGGGACGAGATGCCACGTGCCGTGGTCGCAGCGGATCTTGCCGAGTCGCTCGAGGTTCGAGAACGCTCTGCTGGCCTCCGTGTTCTCGAGGGGCTCCTGCAATGACGGTGATGCGAGTCACCGCTCCTCCGGGCGGTTGGGCCCCGCCTTGGCACCTGGTCATCGAGGTCGCCGCCACGTTGCCCGCGGCTTCGTGGGTGCTTGTGGGCGGGCTGATGGTGCAGCTGCACGCGAGAGCCGCCGGTGTCGCCGAAGTGCGTCCGACACATGACGTCGACGCCCTTGTCGACGTCATGGCGGCCGGAGTCAGCATGGCCGCGGTCGCAGCTCTGCTGATCGGACGAGGTTTCGAGGTGGTCGAGCCGGGATGGCCGGACTCGCCCGTCCATCGACTGCGCCGAGGGGGCGACGTCATCGACATCCTCGTCGCCGATCACCTGCCACAGCGGTCACGACTACGTCTGCACCGCCACCCACTCATGGCAGTGGACGGTGGAGCCCAGGCACTTGCCCGCTCCCAGCAGATGGTCATCGAGCACGATCGCGGCACGACGGAGCTGACTGTGCCTGACCTGCTCGGCGCCCTCGTGCTCAAGGCTGCCGCGCACATGGCCGACAGTCGCGACCGCGCCCGGCACCTGCGCGACAGCGCTCTGCTCGCTTCGCTCATCACCGACCACCGGCGCGAGCTCGCGCGCCTGCAGGGATCGGACCGACGACGGCTTCGCCACCTGCGCGACGCACTCAGCGACCCGCTCAACGACGCGTGGCTCCTTCTGCCCGATGACGCGCGCCAGCGCGGCCAGGACACGCTTCGCATCCTGTCGACGTAGGGGCCGTTGAGGCAGCGCGAGTCAGGCAGCTGGGAACGCCGTCGCCAGGGTGCGGTGAAGGTACGCCGTCACTGCTTCGTCGAGACCGCCGGGCGCGAGCAGAAGCTCAGCGGCCTTCTTCGGCCACAGGACGTCGACACCGTCGATGACGAAGGAGCCGCCGATGAGCGGCCAGTTCGCCTCGATGAAGCACAACATCCCCCGTACGGGCACCCCGGCGAACCCGGCGTCGTCGAGCGCGTCCCGGACCAGGCCCACCTGCTTGTGCACCCCGTCGACGAGCTTGGTCTGGTTGCGTCCTGCGACCGTGAGGAACGTGACCCTGGGGCGGAACAGGCCGCCGACAGACTGCTTCATGGGCCGGCCCGAGTACCGCTTCGCGTCGATGACGAAGACTCCGGACGACGAGACCGCGATGTGATCGATGTTGGCCCTGGTCCGCGGGATGCGACGGTCGTGGAGCACGCGCACACCGCGCGAGGCGAGCCCATCGAGGCTCCTTCCGAGCAGGGCCTCACCGCGAGCGCCGACCGCCCAGGCCGTGGTGCTCTGCGGCTCTTCAGAGATCGCGAGAAGGAACCCGCCGATCTTGGGGTGCGCGGCTCGGACGCGTTCCTCGCGCTTCGCGCTTCGACGCTCGTACTCGCGTCGTGCCGAGGCGCCCGCCCTGCCGGCGACGATCTCGGGCTCCTCCTCGTAAGGAGAGGCCACCTCGAAAGCACGGGTGGATGACTCGGCAGGTGCCATCACGGGCTGTGCGGTCGGGGTTGGTGATGCTGCGCACCCAAGGCACTGCACGGTCTTGGTGGCCCGGTCGTACGCGGCGGTGGTGCCCGCAGGCAGGGCCAACGCGCATGTCCGGCAGTGCCCCGCGTACCGCAGGCGCATCACCTTCGCCGTGGATGAGCCCTCATCGGCGTTGCTGGTCACCCAGGGTGCATCGGTCGATGGTGCGGACGACTGAAGGGGGCTGCTGCGGTCACGACGTCCAGCAGCCTGGCGCGCCGAGTGGCTGCCCAGACCAGTGCCGACGGGCCGAGCCTTCGGCCGCCGGCGTGCGACGAGACATCGCATTTAGCTATGTACTTCGTAGTCGGGTTGACTAACCTTCACATGATGAACAGAGAGCGGGAGGTCCTGCGGCTCATCGCCCGGGCGCCGATGCGAACGGTGCGAGCGGTGAATCTCGCTGGCGTCTACAGCCACCCGGGGCCCCAGCTCGCGATCCTCGAGCGTCGTGGTGTTGTGCACCGCCTTGCCCACGGCATCTACTGTGCCGTGCCGCCCGAGTACGTCGGCGACGCCTGGCGGCCGACGATCGAGGCCGCAACGGCTGCCATCGCGACCGCTCTGGTCGGGGACCGAGTCCCCGTGCTGACGGGGCTGACCGCCGCGCGCATGCATCGCGCCCTGCCTCGTGCGATCGGGACCGGGTATGTCGCGGTCCCGGCGCAGCGTCGACCCCTCCTTCTGGCGGACCGCGACGGCGAGGTCCGGTTCGTGATGCGCGACGGCGCAGCGCTCGACGCCGTAGCCATGACCACTGACCTGGGCCAGGTCCTGGTCACAACCCGCGAGCAGACGCTGCTCGACCTCGCTCGCGCCGATCCACGCGCCGAGGATCTCGACACCCAGGAGGCGATTGACGCTCTGTGGCCATGGAGCGATCCGGCGGCCCTGGAGAAGATCTCCGCTCACCAGCGCATGCGCGCGACGTACGAGCGAGTGGCGGCGAATCGATGACCACGGCCGGGAGCTTCCTCACTTCGTGATTTGGCCGCGAGGCCGCACACGCGCCCGAGGGTCGTCAACCTTCGCGCCAGGAGTTGCCTTTCGCGCATCCAGCGCCGGCGCCCCGAAGCCGTCATTCGCCCGTCATCGCCTAGAGCTCGCCGTCAGAAGAGCCGTCCGTCGCCCTGCACGTGCGGGCGCCGCCGGTGAGCCGTCAATGACTTCGACGTTGCTCCGAGAGCAGTCAGGTCCGATGACGCACCAGCGGCGGGCTGCGCGGGAACCTGGCCGCACTCGACGGTGAACAGCGCGACCAGGGCGTCGACGTGCTCGGGCAGCAGCCGGATCCTGCCTTTGCCGAGGCGTAGGTGGGGGATCCGCCCGCGACGCGCTTGCTCGCGCACCCACCACGACGACGTGCCCAGCGTCTCGGCGACGTCCTCCGGGCTCAGGGTCACGTAGTCAGTCATCGCTCAACCGCCCTCCGCTTGACGCGCTCCTCAACGACAGGTGTGCGAGAAGGCTTGAGAAGATGTACTCGCCCACCCGCGCGCAGTCCTGCTGCAGGCAGGTAGGCGCGCTGGTGCACAACATGCCGGACGTCGGAGCCGAGAGGTGCGCGCGGACGCCCTACCGGCCTACGCGCGTGCCGAACCGCTGGCGGGCGCCCTGCCGGCTGATCCCGAGGGCGGCGCCGATCTGCACCCAGCTCGCGCCATCGACGCGCAGGTGACCCACCGCGGTCGCGATCTCCTCGTCCAGTGCGTGCAGCTCGCGGTGAAGCTCGACGTGCGCGACCACCAGACCGCTGAGGTCCGCGAGCCCGGCGCGTACCCGATCAGCCTGGAGTTGGTCCGTCGTCGCGCCGTCTCGGCTTCGGACGGAAGTCGGCGCTGAGGCGGCCCTCGCTGCCGGTCGAAGCCCGCCCAACCCGAGCCCGAAGGCGGCGCCGCGCGGTGCTGCCGCCTCCTCGTCCGCCCGACTGGCCCGACTCGCACGAACACGCTGTCCCTTGCCCATCGTGAACCTCCGATCGCTCGCTCCTACCAGTAGGTAGGCGAATCGAGGGGAGAAGATGTCGTCCACGTCGACAACCACGGTTGTCATGACAGGAAGGAGAGGTCGGGACTGACCCGAGAATGTCCGGAAGCGGGCGCGCGACCGCTCCGGGCGGAGCCCGGATGGTCGTTGATGGGGAGGGTCCGTCAGGCGACGGGGTCGAGGACGACGGTGTGGCCGAGGGCCTCGAGCTGGTTGACCAGGCGGCGGGTGCGGGCTTGTTCGGCCGCGTGGTCGGTGAGCCAGCCCGGTCCGAGGTCGTCATAGGTCTGGTCGCGACCAGCATCCAGTAAGCCGAGACGAGGATGGAGTGCGCGACCGCGACCGCGGCACGGTTGTGCCCGCGCCGAGAGGTCAGGTGCGCGAACTGGCTGGCGAGATAGGTGTCCTTCGTGTGGGAGGCAGACTGCGCGGCCTCGACGAGCATCGAGGTCAAGAACCTGTTCCCGTGCCGGGTGCCGACCGGTTGGCGACGCCCGGCGGACTCATGCATCGCGGGTGCGACCCCCGCCCAAGAAGCCAGGTGTCCGGGGCTGGGGAACCGAGACATGTCCCCACCGGTCTCGGCGATGAACGTCCAGGCGACCAACCGCCCGACCCCCGGGATGGTGGTCAGCAGGTCAATCTCGTGCGCCCAGGGAGCCATCGCGACCTCCAGGTGCAAATCCAGGTCGGCGAGGGCTTGCTCGGTCGCGGCAATACGGGCCAGCAGCTGACCCACGATCAGCGCGTGGTGGTCATCGAAGTGCCCCGTCAGGGCCTCGACCAGGTCGGGGATCTTGCGGCGCAGCTTGGTGCGCGCCAGGTCGGCCATCACCACCGGATCGCGCTGCCCGTCGACCAACGCGGACAGCATCGCCCGTGAGGACGTCCCGGTGATGTTCGACGCGACCGCGGAGATCTTGATCGAGGCGTCCTCCAACAACTTCTCCAGCCGGCCGGCATCACGGGTCCGGTCGCCTTGCAGCTGCAACCGGTAGCGGGTCAGGTTCCGCAGCCGGCGCACCGGGGCCTCGGGGACGAACGACGGAGCGACCAGGCCATGCTCGAGCAGCTGAGCGATCCACTCCGCATCCCGCACGTCGGACTTGCGTCCCGGCACGGCCTTGATGTGCGCCGCGTTCAGCAGCCAGGTCGTCATCCGCTCTTCGAGGCAGTACAGCACCGGCTTCCAGTACGTCGAGGTCGACTCCATCGCCGCCAGCTCGACCCCGCACTCGACCAGCCAGTCGGCCATCAACCCCAGCGACCGGGTCATCGTGCGGAACGTGCGCGTCTCGGAGACCCGCCTGCCCCCGGGCCCGGACGTGCGCACACAGACCACGACGATCTTCTTGCCGATGTCCAGACCAGCGACCCGCTCAACCAGCACTTCCATCACGACCACCTCCGAGAGCTCGGCGACAGGCGCCGCCCGGAGGGGCCCTTGCGGTCGGAGACAGACCCGCGTGCTCAACGGCAACAATGCGACACACCCCGAGCCCCCGCGTCGTACTCATCTGCGGGCTCAACCGCACCAGAGTCATGCGACGTCGCCGGGCGACCCCACCATTCTCATCCCACCGACCGAACGACCAAGCCCGTGCCCCTTACTCGTCTTGCACCTCGATGCGGTCCCGGCGCTCGAACCACCACGGAGCATCTCGTACCCCGATACGGTGCGGACCATGAGCTCGCCGACGCCGCCGGACTGGTACCCCGACCCTCAGAACGCATCATTCGTTCGTTGGTGGGACGGACAGCGTTGGACAGAGCACGTTCAGCAGGCGAGGCCTCATGCGGCTGCGCCGCCGAGCCTGCCGACGCAGCCGTCATCACCCACGCCCCAGTCAATCTCACCCGCTCCACCGTCCGCGCCCGTGACTGCCGACACGTCCGAGCCTGCCCGCCGCAAGGTAGGTCTCTTCGGCGCTCGCGCTGCCGCCCACGACCTGGCCGAGGAAGTCGAGCGGCTTCGCGCGACGCTTGCGGAGACTGGCGCCCTTGAGCTCGTAGAGATCCAGATCAAGGCGTCCGATGCGCGCGATGAGCTCGCGCGCGTCGGCGCCGACGTGGTGGCCGCCCAACGCGAACTCGAGGACCTGCGTCGACAATCCCTCGACGTCCGCAACGCCATTGACGTCCAGGAGTTCGGTCTCTACGACTTCGAGCATCCCGCGGAGGCTTCAGCGCGGCTCGGCGCAGATCTCTCGGCGGTGCGCGTCGAGATCCGCAACTGCGTCACTGGCAAGCGGGCGACCAGCGCGGTCTCCAACTTCACGTTCAACAACTCGGCGGCCAAGGGTCGACAGTTCATCAACGAGATGTCGAAGATGATGCTCGCCGCCTACAACGCCGAGGCGGAGAACGCAATCAAGACCGTCAAGGCGGGTGGACTGAGCACCGCGAAGGCGCGGCTGGAGAAGGCTGCCGAACGCGTCTCGAAGAACGGCCAGATGATCTCGCTGAGCATCACCGGCGAGTATCACCGGCTGCGGATACAGGAGCTTGAGCTCGCCGCGCGACACTTGGCGGCGCTCCAGGCCGAGAAGGAGGCTGAGCGGGCACACCGCGAGGAGCTTCGCGAGGCAAAGCGTGCCGAGGAGGAACTGCGTCGGGAGCGCGAGAAGCTGGATAAGGAGCGTGAGCACTACGCCAACGCTCTGGCTGCCCTGGAGGCTCGAGGCGACGACGCCGGCGCGGCTGAGTTGCGCGCCAAGCTCGAGGAGATCGACAAGTCGATCGCCGACGTTGACTACCGGGCGGCGAACGTCCGCGCCGGCTACGTCTACGTGATCTCCAACCTCGGTTCCATGGGTGAGCATGTCGTCAAGATCGGTATGACACGCCGGCTGGATCCGATGGACCGCATCCGCGAACTTTCCGACGCATCGGTTCCGTTCAACTTCGACGTGCACGCGCTCTTCTTCTCCGAGGACGCCTATGGGATCGAGGCGATGCTCCACCGCAACTTCGCCAACCAGCGGGTCAACCGGATCAACCTTCGCCGCGAGTTCTTCTACGCCACACCAGCTGAGGTGCTCGAGGCCCTACGCGAGCACAACGTAGCCGTGGTCGAGTACCGGACGGAGGCGATGGCCGACGAGTTCCGCGCGTCTCGAGAACTGTCCGCGGCCCAGACTCCTGACGAGTGAGGTGCCGCCAGGCTCGGCACACGCCCGTCGACTCCTTCGGGTGCGCCAGCGGCAACTCCGGTTGTCCGAGCAGAGGCGAAGGGTCCATGACACTTCTGGCATTCGTGGCAACTGCTGTTGTCATGTCGGCTCAAGGCTGAAAGGGAGGGCCCTTCGGGCGCGCGACGGCGCCGGCCGGCCACAGCAGCGCGACCGTCCGGTCATGGCCGATGAGCGGATGGGGGCGCGAGCGGCGTGGCATCCTGCGCATGTGACCGCGCAGGATGACCTGAAAGCCGCGCTCCGCGACCAGCTGGGGCCGGAAGCCCGCCGCCACGGATACGAGGGCTCGCCGCCGAGCTGGAGAAGGGCGTCGGAAGCTGGCGACTGGGCCGTGGTCAACGTGCAGTCATCGTCGTTCAGTAGCGCCGAGCGCCTCCCGTGCGTCGTGAACCTCAGCTTCGCTCCCGAGCCGTGGCTGAGGTGGATGGCGGAGTGGCTCGGCGCGCGCATGCCCAAGTCCGTGTCGGAGTCGCTCGGGCTGTACCGCGAGCGACTCCACCCAGAAGGCACTCCCGCAGGCACCGACGGCTGGTGGGAAGTCTCGGACGCGGCGTCGGCCGGTGACGTCCCGCTGAGTGGTGGAGTTTCTCGACACCGTGCGGGTCAGTGCTCAGATCATGCCGTGAGGAGTTCGGTGTGGTCCACCTCCTGGGTCGTCAGGGTCATGGTGGCGAGTTGGGCCATGGAGTTCTCGGATAGGTAGCGGCGGTCGGTGGCGGCCCATTCGTCGTGGGCCTCGACCAGGACGGCGCCGGCCAGGCGCAGCAGGGCGGCGGGGTTGGGGAAGACCCCCACGACGTCGGTGCGGCGTTTGACCTCCTTGTTCAGTCGTTCCAGGGGGTTGGTCGACCAGATCTTCTTCCAGTGGCTGGCGGGGAACGCGGTGAAGGCGAGCAGGTCCTCGCGGGCGTCGGTGAGCATGTGCCCGACCTTCGGGTGGGAGCGGGTCAGCATGGTCGCGATGACTTCGAACTGCTCGGCGACGTGGGCGGCGTCGGGTTGGGCGAAGATCGTGCGGATCGCGGCGGCGACCATCTCGGCGTTCGTCTTGGACACCGCGTCGAGGACGTTGCGGGTGAAGTGGACCCGGCAGCGTTGCCAGGACGAGCCGAGCAGGACCGAGGCGATCGCGGTCTTCAGGCCCTCGTGGGCGTCGGAGATGACCAGCGCCACACCGCCCAGCCCGCGGGCCTTGAGCGAGCGCAGGAAGCTGGTCCAGAAGGCGCCGTTCTCGGAGTCTCCGACGTCGAAGCCGAGGACCTCACGGTGCCCGTCGGCGCGGACCCCGGTGGCGATGACCACGGCCTGGGACACCACCCGGCGCCCGACCCTGGCCTTGCAGTACGTCGCGTCCAGGAACACGTAGGGGAACCCCGCGTCGGCCAGGGACCGGTCACGGAACGCCGAGACCTCCTCGTCCAGGCCCGCGCAGATCCGGGAGACCTCACTCTTGGAGATCCCGGTGTCGGCCCCCAGGGCCCTGACCAGGTCGTCGACCTTCCTGGTGCTGACCCCGTGCAGGTAGGCCTCCATCACGACCGCGAACAGTGCCTGGTCGACCCGGCGGCGCCGCTCGAGCAAGGACGGGAAGAACGACCCGGTGCGCAGCTTGGGGATCCGCAGGTCCAGGTCCCCGGCCGTGGTCGTCAACACCCGGTCCCGCGACCCGTTGCGCAACGCCGTGCGGGCCTGCGTGCGCTGCCAGGGGCCGGCGCCGATCACCGCGGTCGCCTCGGCGTCGATCAGCTCTTGATACAGGTGCTCGGTCGCGGTCCGGATCCGGTCGCTGACGTCGGTGTCCTTCAATGCGGCGAGCAGGTCGAGCAGGGCAGACTGGTCCATAGCCATCGTGCGATGTCCTTCCGTGAGTTCCCTAGTCCGGTCTCACCGACCATCGCACGATGGCCTTCTCCGTCGTGGTCACCACGACGAAGAAGATCGAGAACTACACCACCTCACGGGACGCCACCGCGTCGGCCCGGGTGGCGGTCGCGGACATGATCACGCAGCTGGACCGGGCCGGTTGGCTGGTGATGGAGGACATGTTCTCTCGCGAGGCCATGATGTCGCGGCTGCGCGAGGGAGATCTGGGCCAGATGAAGCGCTCGAACTTCGGGGTCTTCTTCGCCCGTGCGGAAGCGCTCTTGCTCATGGACGACGGGGCGTCCGACGCGCTCGAATCTCAGCTCGCCTACGCGCTGAGCAATGTGATCCCGAGCCAGCGTGAGAATGCCGAGCGGTTCGATGCGTGGGTCCGCGCCCAGGCAGCCAGGGTGTGATCTGAGGGCACTGCCTCAGCGTGCAAGATTCGCCCGGATCTGCCGCTGATGGTGCGCTCAGGCGGAGGGCGCGCCCAACTGGCGGGCGGCTTCGTCGTAGAAGTAGACGAGCTCACGAACCGGCACGGCACGCCTGCTGGCGGCGGCGATGTCCTGCCCTTCGCGACTGAACGGCGGCGGGTAGATGGACAGACCTTGGTCAGCGCGAAGCGCGGCGACCTCATCCTGCCAACCCGACCATCGCAAGGGAGCGAACGTCTGCGACAACGCACCGGAGATCGCGGCGGTGACGAAGTCCGCGTGGCCCCCTCCTAGACCGCCCCACGACAAGGTGTCCGGCCCGAAGTAGCAGACCTCGCCGGCAGCGACTCCCAGCCCGCCACCGTCGATGGCGAACCGCCCGCCGAGAGCGTCGAACCCGACAAGCAGGAACGGCGGCGGCTGGTGAGTTCCCCTTCTACCGTCCAGGTTGTTGACAGAGGCAACGTCATCCAGGTGATCGCTCCCGCCCCCGAGCAACCGGAACCAGCCGTGGTCGGCGAGGATGCCCCCCGTGTTCAGGGCGAGGGCTCCCAGGTAGGAGCGCGCCGTCACCTGAAGGCTGAACAGCACGCGTCGCCCGCGCTCGGGATCCACCTCGAGCGCCGTCGCCGTTCTCACTCTGTCGAGCAGGCTCGACACCGCTGGCCATGCCGGGTCATCCACGGCCGCGAGCTCATCTGCCGATCGACGCTGCACCCGCCCATCCTCGCAAGAGAAACGCCCGTATCTGCCGCATTGAGGGCAGGGACGCCTGCCCGATCATGACGGCCGTCCGCTCCTCGGGCTGAGCCGGAGAACGTGCTCGTCATCCGTCGGGCTCGGTCCGCGTCGTTCGCGGCACGGCCGGCATTGGCGCGCCGGCTCGCCGGTCGTGCCTCCGCGTCGATCTCAGTTCGGCGCGCTTCGACGATGCGCCGCACGAGGGCGCCGGGCAGGGGCGCAGACCGGTGTGCTGTTGACAGTGTCAACAGAAAGGGCGCGTTCGAATCGTTTCGAAACCGACTGAGAACGGCAGAATCGCCCGTAGGCGGGAGGCAAGTCACTCTCCACGGGGGTCTCGACGCCGTTGACGCCGTCAACAAGATCCGCCAAAACGTCGGCTGAGCCGCAGATTCGTCCCGACGACATCGCAGGTCACGAGCTCGGTCCAACGCGTCCAATGAGCTTCGGGCTGGTTCGATTCCCGCCACCTCCACGACTTTGACCCGCGGAAACGCACGTCATGTTGACACAGGAAGGTAGTCATCCGTTCACGCGGAGGGCTACCTTCTTGCGTTGTGGGGAGCTTGCGTTGTGGCGCGCACGCACCCGGGAGCGGCGACGAGCCGATGGGACGCGCTCGTTCGCTGCATGTGGCGCGACCAATGCCGGCGCACTGCCGCCGTACCGGTGCGCAGAGGCCTCTACCGGTGCACAGAGGCCTCTGCGCTCGCCGAGGGGGCTCGCCCGCTAGAAGACTCCGGCGCTCAGGGCTCTCTGGAGCGCCATCACCGCCGGAGACTTGGCCGGCAATGTGCCGTCGACCGCGGTTCCGAACCTGCGCTGGAGGCCCTTCGAGAACTCCGGGCCGGCCACGCCGTCGACCGTTCCCTGGTACTGCCCGGCCGCAGCCATGATCTCCTGCATCCGGGTGATGAGCGGTGACCCCTGGCCCGGGACGAAGTCGAACACCCACCCGGTCGTCATGGCGTCCTGCTTGTTGTTCTTGAACTGGAATCGCACCTGGCCGTCGGGCGGCAGACCCAGGACCACCTGCGCGCGAGTGGTGGTCGCCGACCCCCAGAACCCGTCCACCTCGAGCGGGCCGCCCTGCGGCACGACCACCCCGGGGCCCACGACGCCCCCGCTCGTGACGGCGGCAAGGATGCCCGGTATCTGCCGGATCTTCGCATCCCCAGGGCAGACCTTCCCGGTCTCCGTCGAGTAGTGCATACCGCCGCCACGCTGCTTGCGTCCCGCGAGCAGGTCAGGGAGCTCAGGGAAGTTGCCGTCGATCCCCAGCCGGTGCCACGACAGCCCGCGCGAGCTCGGACCGGCCTTCGAGTCCGACGCCAGCCGCAACTCGATCTCGTGCGTCGACATGATCCAGGCGACCAGCGCGGTGATGGCCTGGAGCTGGGGAGCCGTCCATTCCTGAATCTGGACGGTCGACGGGTCCTCGCCGCCCTCTGTCTCGATCGACACGGTGGCGTCGTTGCCCTCCAGGTCGGCTTCAGCGCGGATCGCCGTGTCGACGTACTGCTCCACTACGCCGGCCTGGGAAACCCAGAAGTGCGAGCTGGGCCGATTGACATGACTGCGGAAGCCGAACAGCGACCCCAGTCCACCTTGCGTGTGGAGGTTGACGCGGTTGTAGACGGCGATCGGAGCCACGTTCAGGAACTTGTGGTCGATGAGCCTCAGGCTCGCATCGGGGAACAGTGCCATG
Source organism: Cellulomonas sp. WB94 (assembly GCF_003115775.1). Classification (NCBI taxonomy): domain Bacteria; kingdom Bacillati; phylum Actinomycetota; class Actinomycetes; order Micrococcales; family Cellulomonadaceae; genus Cellulomonas; species Cellulomonas sp. WB94. Next base: position 245,818 of record NZ_QEES01000002.1, on the reverse strand, counting down.
GCGGCCTCCCTCAAAGCCAACGGACACCTCGGGTGATCGGCGGTCCCGACGACCCCTGGAAACGAACCATTCACGGTAGTCCCGATCCGAGCAGCGGTGAAGAGATCAGCCGCAGCCCGGGGCGAGCGCGTGCGTGCCCGTCGACCTGGTCAGCGAATCGGCCCCGGATTCGGCCTCGGACGTTCAGTACTCGACGCGTGCCGAGTAGGCGAGCCACGCCTCGATCGGGGCCTCTGCGCACGCGATCCTGCGCTCGACGACGGGCATCGGCCAGGCGGCACGATCCCGACGCAGCAGGTCGTAGAAGGCCCGGTCGTCGAACCCCGCTCGCGCGGCGTCGTTGCGGTTCGCCGCGTAGACCACTCTGTCGAGCCGTGCCCACAGCGCAGCCGTCAGGCACAACGGGCAGGGTTCGCACGAGCTGTAGAGGCAGGCCCCCGCGAGCGAGAAGACCCCGAGCCGGCCGCACGCGTCGCGGATCGCCATCACCTCGGCGTGCGCGGTCGGGTCGTGGTCGCGGGTCACGCGGTTCTGCCCGGTGCCGACGGCGACGCCGCCGCGGACGACGACGGCTCCGAACGGACCACCCCCGGCCGTCACATTCCGGAGCGCGAGGTTGACGGCCCGCACCAGCCACTGGTCTTCCTGGGGCGGCGCGGCCGTTGGGTCGACCTGTGCCGTGGATGACGTCATCGAGATCACCGCCTCCTCCTATTCTCGCGCGCAGGACCGCTCGCGGTCGCCTCCGGGGAAGCGGCCTTCCGCGGCGCGTCCCGGGGAACGGCGGGCATCCGGATCCGCAACTGGCGGCGCATGTCTGCCGATCAGCGCAGGCGTCGACGGGTTAGGTCACCGCGGCTGCTGGCAGGTCCGATGGCCGCCCGGCCCGCGTAGCGTCGAGGCATGTGCCGCAACATCACCACCTTGCGCGGGCTCGAGCCGCCCGCCACAGCTGACGAGATCGAGGCCGCCGCGGTGCAGTACGTCCGCAAGGTCACGGGCATCACCAAGATCACCGACGTGACCCGCGAGGCGTTCGACGCCGCGGTCGCCGCGGTCGCGGCCGCGACCGCCCAGGCGCTCGCCGACCTGCCCGAGCGCCGGAACCCGCCGTCGACGGTGCCCCCCCTGCGCCGCGAGGACGTCGCCGCACGCGTCGCAGCCCGCCAGGCCGCGCGCGAGGAGCACGAGCGCATGCACCAGCATGGCTTGCCGCACAGCCACTGACCCGCGCTCCAGGGCACCGGCCCGCTGCCTGCGCCTGGATCGGCGTTCGGTAGATCTTGATCAACGAGGTCCTGATCCGCGGAGAGTCGGATGCCGTCGTCGAGCAGGGGACGTGACGTCGGACCTCAGTCGGTCACGGTGTCAGCGTGCCGATGGGCGACCTTCCACTCGCCGCCCTCGCGGCGGTACACCTGGGTGGCTCGCAAGGTGTAGCTGCGTGGCGCACCGTCGATGGAGGTCGACACGTGCTCCAGACCCGCGGTATATGCCATGTCACCCACAACGTCGCACGCCTGCAGTTCGAACTCATATGACGTGCAGTCGGAGAGGCTTGCCTCGAGGAAAGTGAACGCCTCCGCCACTTCTTGCCGCCCATAGGCGTTGCGCCACGCTCCCAGGATGGTCACAGGCTCCGTGCTGGACCAGATTGCGCGACGCGGGCCCGCATCGCCGTTGTGCAGGGCGACCTCGGCGTCGTACAACGTGGACTTGACCCACGCCAGGAAGGTGTTGCGGTCGGTCACGCACCCAGAATGCTCCCGGCCCGGGTGTTTGCAGAGGCCCGAGGGCGGAGATGTCGCAGTGCACGCGAGCGCTCGCCGCGCGCCCTCCGCGCCCACCCGGAGTGCGCCCGCGGCCGCCCGGGGTCACGATGGCGGGTCCGACTGAACCGGCGAGGGAGCGACCATGGATCACGTTGCACATGCAGAGGTGCTGGTCGGCGCATCGCGGGAGCGTGTCTGGGACGTCTTGACCAGCCCGGAACCGCGACCGGAGATCATGTTCGGCGCGCGCACCGTCACCGACTGGGAGCCCGGTCATCCGATCACGTGGAGCGGCGAGTGGGAGGGGCACGCGTTCGAGGACAAGGGCGAGGTGGTGGACGTCGAGCCCCCGCGCCGCCTGGTCGTGACGCACTTCAGCCCGATGTCCGGCCAGCCGGACGTGCCGGAGAACTACCACCGCCTGGAGTACGTGCTCGAACCCGTCGACGGCGGCACCAAGGTGGTTCTCGAGCAGGACAACAACTCGACCACCGAGTCGGCCGAGCACAGCGCCGGGAACTGGCGGATGATGCTCGACGGGCTGAAGAAGGTCGCTGAGGCGTCCGCCGTCTAGCTCGGCTCAGCGCGGTGCGACCCGGTCCGGGAGACCGGTGGGTAGTGTCGCCCTGTCATTCTCGCGCCGAGAGGTTTCACGTGTCGCAGATCGTTGATTTTGTCGATGTGTCCACCGTCGGGTTGCAGTCCTCGCCGGTGGCGGAGGCTCTCGCCGGGCTGAGAGCCAACGAGGCGCGCTACTTCAAGAACAAGTACGACCACGTCTTCACCGTCGACCCGGCGAGCGAGGCGAGGGAGACGGTCGACTGGGTGCACGGGATCCTCAAGGACGAGCGCGACATCGTGATCTCGGCCCGCCCTCTCGAGGCGACGTCCTTCGTGGTCGACGGGATCCGGATGGCGTACGTGTTCTACGAGTCGGGCCTGTCCATCAACGTGATGTACGGCCTCGAGGACGGGAAGAAGCGTGCGGTCGGGTTCAAGCTGTCCGAGGGCATGGACGTTCCCGAGGAGCTCGCGTCGCGCTTCAAGTTCGCGAGGCAGAAGTCGAAGCTGGCCGGCACGATCCGCGGCTCCTTCTTCGTGATCAAGGCCGAGCACTAAGCGCCGCTGAGCGCACGAGTCGCGCCGCTCGGGCGCTGTCGACGCGGAGGGTCCGGCCAGCTCGTCCTGTGGGAGATGCTGCGAGGACCCCCATCACGAACGAGGAGACGGCACCCCATGGCTGAGCACTCGAGCACCCGCGCGCCGGTCACCTACGACAGCTGCGCCCACATCGAGGGCCCGTTCTACCACGGCACGAAGTCCGTGCTCGAGGCCGGCGCCGAGCTCGTTCCCGGCTATGGCTCCAACTTCCAGCAGAGCCGGGTGTCCAACAACATCTACTTCAGCGCGCTCGTGGAGACGGCCGCCTGGGGAGCGGAGCTGGCGACCGCGCTGGCCGGGAGCGGGGAGCGCGGGCACATCTACGTCGTCGAGCCCATGGACCCGTTCGAGGACGACCCCAACGTGACCGACAAGCGGTTCCCCGGCAACCCCACGCAGTCCTACCGGACCCGCCACCCGCTGCGCGTCGTCGCGGAGGTGGAGAGCTGGCAGGGCCACCCGCCCGAGGTCCTGAAAGGGATGCTGGACCACCTGGCCCAGCTCCGGGAGCAGGGCCTCGACGTCATCGAGGACTAGCCCGGACCGGACAGACCGCCTGGGCGGGGCCAGGTCGCGCGCTCGACGCGCTCGAGCCACTCGGCGACGAGGGCGCGCAGCAGAGCCGGCTGCTCGTGGGGCAGCGCGTGCCCCGCGTCGTCGACCACGGCGAGCGACGCGTGCGGGTGGCGGTCGACGAGGTCGGCAGCTGCGGCATACCCGACGGTCGAGTCCAGCCGTCCAGCCACGACCAGTGTCGGGCCCGGGTACGCCGGCGCGTCGTCGGGGGAGAGCGCCCACCGTTCGCTGATCCGCTCGAGCGCCGCCTGGTCGACGAGGGCGGCGGCTGGGGCGACGAGACGTTCGTACCGTTCGAGCATCTCCGGGGTCTGGACGACGAAGTAGCTCCGGAAGACCTCGTCACCGATCTCACCGGATCCGGTGACCACGCGGTGTTCCGGCACGTCACGCAGAGCGGGCAGCAACGGGCAGACGAGCGCCAGGCCGGCGACCTGCGTCGGGCGCCTCGCGGCCATCGCCTGCGCGTAGTACGCGCCCGCCGAATGGCCGACCAGGAGGTACGACGTCCCGCTTCTCACCTCGTCGGCGAAGTCGAGCAGCGCGCCGAGGACGTCGTCGGCGCCGCGCAGCGTTGCTGGCGCGGTCGTCCGGCCCATCCCAGGGAGGTCGGGTCTTGACGCTTCCCGGCATGGTCATCGAGATGACGCCGCCGAACCCGCACGCGCACGTCGCACCCAGCGTCAGCGCGGGCTTCCCGCCGATCAGCGTCGTCGTCGCGCCACCCACCCAGGGAGTCGTCGCGGGGATGCACGGCATCGGGGTGAGCACGCCGAGAGCCGCGGCGGTCGCGGCGAGCACCTGCGGGTTGCCGAGGCTCATGCACATGCCGAACGGCGGGATGTTCAGGAACGGTGCCATGTCGGTGATGGCCGCGGCCGGCTTGCCCTCGATCAGCACGCGGGCGATCGGGAGGACGACCAGGGTCGACGGGGCGACCCCCATGCTGCACTGCAGCATCGCTGTCGCGGTTGCGGCGGGCTTGTCCATGGTCGTTCCTCTCGTCGGGACGGCGACCTGCGCCGTCCGCACGGTCCTACAGCCCGGAGCCCTTGACCGACGACGTGCGCGTGGCGCCCGTCGTGGTGATGAAGCAGGCCACGTCCCTGTCCTCGCCGGCCTGCCATCCGCGTGCGGACGGCAGCAGGTACGTGAAGAAGAGCGACGAGTCGCGGTAGTCGGTCCCGACGTACGCGGCGAACGCGTCGAGGCAGGCCCCGTCGGCGAACGCCTTGAGCACGGCGTCGCCGGGGTACGGCGCCGGGGTCGACGTGCCGGCCGTGCCGGAGTAGGCGACCAGCGCGAAGACCTCCTGCTGGTGGGGCTGGGAGCAGGCGACGACGTTCAGCTCCGTGACCTCGGCGGCGATCGTCGTCGGCGCGACCACGCAGTCGCCGGGCTTGACCGCCAGAGCCGACACGACCTGGATCTCGTCGCTCTTGCCGAAGAACGAGCAGCCGGTCAGTGCGACGAGGCCGACGGCCGTCATCGCGGCCACGGCGACAGCGCGACGCGTCGAGGACGACCTGGCCTCGGGTCGTCGCGTGCTGTCTCGTCCGATCATGTGCCCTCTCCGGCGACGCGCGACAGGCAGGTCGGTGCCTGCCTGCCGCGATCGACGCTAGCCGCCCGGCTGCTCCGTTCCCTCCGTAGTCGTTGCGGATCTTCGGGCGCTGCGGGGGCGGAGCCGGAGCTAGACGTAGAAGCCCTCGCGCAGCGTGATGCCGTGCTCGAGCCAGACCTTCAGGGCCGCGAGCATGCCGGTCCAGCCCTCGCAGTTGCGGAACGCGTTCTCCGCGCCGGTCGTCGTGGCCTGCCATGACGACTCGGAGATGGTGACGAGCGTGCGAGCGCCTGGGTCGACGGGCTCGAACGCGAACGTGACGCTGGTCTGCCCCGCGGGGTCTGCGGTCGCCTGGCCGGCCCACCGCAGGGCGATCCGCCGCGGCGCCTCGGCCTCCACGACGGTCACGGGGAACGCGCCGGGGAAGTCCTGGAAGTCCCACGTCACCGCGGTCCCGGGTTCCAGCCGCCCCTGGGCACCGCCCGTGGTGAAGTAGCGCGACAGCTGTTCGGGGTCGGCCACGGCCTCGTAGACCTCCGCGACCGGTCGCGCGATCCGGCCCGACACGGTGAAGCTCAGCTCGCTCAGCACGTCGTCCATGGGACATCTCACCATGCCCCCGGTCGGCGTCAAGGCGGGCGACGATGCCGCCTGCCGAGAGTGCGGAGCCGCGGGCCCGCAGTCGGGATGACGCGCCCGCGTCGTCCTCGTACGGTGAGTGCCGAGGGATCTCCCCGTCGCATCTGCGCGTGTCGGAGCGCGAAGCGACGCGGGCTCGGCGGACCGAGACGAGAGAAGAGCGGTCGATGGCAACGATTGGTGTCTTCCAGAGCGTCACGCTCGACGGTGTCATGCAGGGCCCCGGCCGGCCCGACGAGGACACCCGCGGCGGCTTCACCGCGGGCGGGTGGGGCCAGGGCTACCAGGACGAGGTGTCGATGCGGTTCGCCGCGGAGGGCATGTCGAGCCGGGGTGCCTTGCTGTTCGGTCACCGCACCTACGACGACGTGCTCGGGTTCTGGACGAGCGTCGCTGCGCCGAACCCGTTCACCGACGTGCTGACCCGGACCCCAAAGTACGTGGTCTCCCGCTCGGCCGCCACCGAGCTCGCCTACCCGAGCTCGACGCTGGTCGCGGGGGAGGCCACCCAGACGGTCGCGGCCCTGCGCGAGCAGGTCGATGGTGCGCTCACGATCATGGGCTCGGGCGAGCTCGTGCGCTCGTTGCACGCTGCCGGGCTCATCGACCGGTACACCTTGCAGATCTACCCGATCGTGCTCGGCTCGGGCACCCGGCTGTTCGCTGACGGCGCTCGCGTCGACCTCACGCTCGAGCGCTCGCTCACGACGACGACCGGCGTGATCATCGCGCAGTACGCCGTCGCGCGGTAGCCGTCACCTGGCCGTCGGAGGCCGGCCGCTCGAGATCCACACCTCGGGGTCGAGCAGCGTGCGCGTCCACAGGTCGGCGAGGTGGGCACCGATCCGTTGCGGGCTCCAGCCGCGGCGGGACAGGAGCGCGAAGTGCTCGGCGCTGTTCGTCGACCAGACGAGGTCGGCGACCTGCTGGTCGTCGAGGTCCTCGCGAAGCTCGCCGGTCGCTCGCAGGTCCTGGGCGAACAGCAGCATGTTGCCCGCCCGTCGATCGTCGAGGCGCTTCAGGGTCTCGGCGCAGTCCGGGTCCTTGCGACCCGCGTCGCGCAGCGCCTCCTGGAGCGGGGCGACCACCGGGAGCAGGTGGGCCAGGGCGGCGGTGTAGATCTCGATCTTCTCCCGTGCCCCCGACGCCGCTCGGATGCGCTGCACGTACCCACGCTGCTCGGCGGGAAGCGGCTGGTCGGTGTCACCCAGCACCATGTCGATCACGGCCAGGACGAGCGCGGGCTTGCGTCCGACGCTCGAGTAGACGGTGTCGACCGCCACGCCGGCACGCTCGGCGATCCGGGTGATCGGGCAGTCGTAGCCCTCGGAGGTGAAGAGGTCCCGCGCGGCGATCAGGACCGCGTCGCGAGTGGCGGCTGCCTGGGCCGCACGGACGTCGGACCGGTAGCTGCGCCTCTTGACTGTCGATGTCACGGGGCTATCCTACTTTCATCCGAACCGACTTCGGACAAATATCCGAGGAGAAGTCATGGTCACCGAGCGGATCGACACCGTCGTCATCGGAGCCGGGCAGGCGGGCCTTGCCGCCGGCTTCTACCTGGCCCAGCAGGGCCGCCCGTTCTTCATCCTCGAGGCGCACGAGCGCGTCGGGGACTCCTGGCGTCGGCGGTGGGACTCCCTGCGCCTGTTCACCCCCGCGCGGTACGACGCACTGCCCGGCAGCCGCTACCCCGGTTCGCCATGGGCGTTCCCGACGCGCGAGGAGTTCGCCGACTACCTCGAGCGCTATGCCGACGAGCGCGGCCTGCCCGTCCGCACGAGGACGGTGGTCCGGCGCCTCGCCCGAGAAGGTACGGGCTACGTCGTCGAGACCGACGACGGTCGGCTGCTCGCAGACCACGTCGTCGTGGCGACCGGCTACGACCGGCTGCCCCAGATGCCGGCCCTCCGGGCCGAGCTCGCGCCGACCATCACGCAGCTGCACTCGGCCGACTACCGCAACCCCGCGCAGATCCCCGACGGAGACGTCCTCGTGGTCGGCGCGGGCAACTCCGGCGCCGACATCGCCCTGGAGCTGTCCCGCACCCACCAGGTCCACCTCGCGGGCCGCCACCCGGGGCAGGTGCCGTTCAGGATCGAGCGCCCGTCCTCTCGCATCCCCAGCCTGCTGGTCTTCGCCGCGTTCGCCCACGTGCTCACGACGAGCACGCCGATCGGCCGGCGAGCGCGGGCGGGCGTCCTCGCCCACAGCGGGCCGCTGATCCGGGTCAAGACCACCGACCTCGCGGCCGCGGGCGTGCACCGGGTCCCACGGGTCGTCGGGGTGCGCGACGGGCTGCCCGTCGTCGAGGGCGGCGAGGCGCTCGCGGTCGGCAGTGTCGTCTGGTGCACCGGGTACCGACCGGACACCTCCTGGATCGACCTTCCCGTCATCGGGACGGACGGCCTGCCCGTCCACGAGCGCGGCGTGTGCCCGTCGCAGCCGGGCCTGTACTTCCTCGGCCAGCTGTTCCAGTACTCCCTCGCCTCCTCGATGATCCACGGCGTCGGTCGCGACGCGAAGTACGTCGCGGGCCACCTCGACCGCGCCGCGTCCGCTGCGACAGGACCAGCCGAACAGCTCGAGCCTCCTGCACCCGATCGCCCCGAACCACGATCGAGCGCCGCCGCCGGGCCCTCGATCTGATCAGGATCCAAGAAGTGTCACGGTGGGGTCGGGCCTAGCCTTCTCGACATCAGGCCGGCACGACCCACGGGGCCGGCGAGAGTCGCGAAGGAGCCCGACGATGACCACGACGGATACCTCGACCGAGTCCGGCGGCTTCAGCGCCGCGGAGCGCGCCGCGATGAAGGAGCGTGCCGCTGAGCTGCGTGCCGAGGGCAAGAAGGGCGCCAAGGCGGCCGACGGCCTCCAGGACGTGCTCGCCAGCATCGAGAAGATGGCGCCGGTGGACCGTGCGCTCGCCGAGCGGGTGCACGTGACGGTGACGGCGACAGCCCCCGAGCTGTCGCCGAAGACCTGGTATGGGATGCCCGCCTACGCCGATGCGGACGGCAAGGTCGTGCTCTTCTTCCAGGACTCGGGCAAGTTCAAGTACCGGTACTCGACCCTCGGCTTCCAGGACGCGGCCAGCCTGGACGACGGCGACCTGTGGCCGGTCGCGTACGCACTCGTGCGGTGGAGCCCCGCAGTGGAGAAGCGGGTCGTCGAGCTGGTGCGGGCAGCGATCTCCTGACCGTGGAGGCGACGGCCGCGCACGTCACCCGGCGTCGGCCAGGACCGCCCGGAGCCTCGCGGCGAAAGCCTCCGGCTGGCCAGGTCGACCGAACTCGGGCCCCAGGAACCCTCCGTGGTTGCTGGGGAACACCGTGAGCTCCTGGCCCAGCCCGGCGGCGATCGCGGCGGACGTGCGCCACGTGAGCAGATCCTGGCTCTCGATACCGGCGGCGATCACGACCCGGGTCGACGCCGCCGCGAGCGCGGCGAAGTCCGGTCGGTAGGCGGTCACGGGCGCCGACGTCCCCGACAGGAGCGGGTCGTCGCGCGTGCCGTCATCATCCGTCGGCAGGCCGAAGGCTGCGGGGTCGGGGGACTGGCTCCCGAACTCGTCGGTGAACTCGCCCTTCCACGACGTCAGGGCGAAGAACGCCGCCATCCCTGCGCCCCAGCCGTGCTGCTGGTACGCCTCCTGGACGCGGTGGTCAGCGGCCAAGGCCTGATCCGCGTCGGGCAGGACGCCGAGCACGGGCGGCTCGTGAGCGACGAGGATGCGCACGTCGTCGGGATGAGCCGTCACGAGGGCCAGAGACGTGACGGCGCCGCCGCTGCTCCCGAACAGGTCGACAGGTCCCGCGCCGAGCACGCCGATGAGCAGGTGGAGATCCGCTGCCTGCTGGTCCGGCCGGTTCTCCGTGCCGTCGCTGCGGGTGCTGCGTCCGAAGCCCCGCGGGTCGTACGTCACGACGGTCCGGTCCGGGAAGTAGGAGGCGAGCGTCGCGAAGCCGCTCGCGTCCATCGGCTGGCCGATGAGGAGGAGAGGCGGGATCCCGTCGGCGGGCGGCAGCGGGCCGCGCACGTCGTAGGTGAGCGTGGCGTCCGGCACCTCGAGGGTTCGGGTGGTGATCTCCGGCGCCATGGCGCTACGCCGGTCGGTCGGGCGCGTTGCGCACGAGGGCGACGACCCTGCCGACGTTGACGGTCCAGCCGACCCCGAACGGCTGGGGGGTGAACAGGTGCTCGTCGTCCGGTGCCCAGAGCCGTTCCTTGAACCGGGCGACGGTCGGAGCCCTGAAGTCGTACGGCACGAAACCGGCGATGGTGCCGTGCCACTCGCGGTCCTCCTGCGGGGTGCGGAGCTCCTTCACGACGGCGGCGCCGGCCAGGCCGATCGTCGCCAGCCGGACCAGGTTCGGCCTCCGGTGCTGCCGTGCGTCGTGCTCGTGATGCGATCCCATCTCGGCCTCCCGCCGTGTGACGTGGCCTCCATGATCTACCCGGTCGCCATCCCGCGTCAGGGGCTTGACGAACCCGCATGGACTCGCTCGACGACAGACGGCGCGGGCGGCTAGCTGCCGGCGGACCCGAAATCGACGTCCTTGGTCTCGACCGTCCCTGCCGTGCGCCCGGGTGCGGTGTGAGACGCCCAGTAGAGGTTGGTGTGCGCGATGACCTTGTCGGGCGGCGGAGCACCCCACTCGCTGTGGTCCTCCGTGGTGTGCGCATCGCCGACGAGGAGCGCGTCGTACCCCCGGACGACCGCGCCGTGGAGCGTCGACCGGATGCACTCGTCGGTCTGGGCTCCCGCGACCACGAGCCGCCCGACGCCGAGACGCGACAGCACGGACTCCAGAGCGGTCTCCTCGAACGAGTCGGGGTAGCTCTTGTGGACGAGCGGCTCACCCTCGGCCGGCGTCAGCTCGGGGACGATCTGCCAGTCCTCGCTCCCTCGAGCCAGCTGGTCGTCGGAGTGCTGCACCCAGACGACCGGCACGTGCTGCTGCCTCGCCCTGCCGACCAAGGTGTTGATGTTGGCCACGACGGCGTCGCGTTCGTGGGTGCCTGCGACGACGCCGTTCTGCACGTCGACGACCACGAGCGCGGTCTGGGGCCGGTCCTTCAGAGTCGTCATGATGTCCCTCTCTCGAGCAGCTCCCGTGCCCAGCCACGGTAGACGCGCGACGCCCCAGGTGGCAGTCCTGCAGCTGCCGGCCTCGCCCGGCAGGTCAGCGCCGACGGCACCGCACGGGCACGAGGGTCCGGGCGAGCCGGCCGACGGTCGAGCGGACACTGTGCCCGATCGACGCGTCTCGGTAGGGTCGGCCCATGGTGACCGACACCGTGCTGGCGTGGCTTCTCGAGGCCGACCCCGCGCTGCGGTGGCAGGTCGAGCGCGACCTCGTGGGCGAACCCCCCGAGGTCTGGGAGGCGACACGGGCGAGGGTCGCGACCGACGGATTCGGCGCACGTCTCCTCGCGCTCCAGGACCCGGACGGCCAGTGGGCCGGTGGGGCGTTCTTCCCCGCGGACTTCGACTTCCACGGACCTGAGGCGGCCGCGGACGCGGGGCAGCCCTGGACGGCGACGACCTGGTCGCTGAACTCGCTGCGGGAGTGGGGCCTCGACCCGGCCGTCCTGCGGGAGCGCCGCACGGCCGAGCTGCTGGCAGAGCACAGCCGCTGGGAGTATGAGGGCCTGCCGTACTGGGGCGGCGAGGTCGACTGCTGCATCAACGCCTGGACCGTCGCCAACGGCGTGTGGCTCGGTGTCGACGTCACCGGCATCGTCGAGTGGTTCCTCGAGCACCGGCTGCCCGACGGCGGCTGGAACTGCGAGTGGGTCGAGGGCTCGAGGCGGTCGTCCTTCCACTCGACGCTCAACTCCCTCAAGGGCCTGCTTGCGTACGACGCCGCCACCGGGGGCACCGACGCGACCCGCGCCGCCCGGCGCTCGGGCGAGGAGTACCTCCTGCAGCGAGGTCTGTTCCGCCGGCTCTCCACGGGCGAGCCGGTGGCGCCGTGGGTCGACCGCTTCGGCTACCCCTTCCGCTGGTCGTACGACGTGCTCAACGCGGCCGAGTACTTCCGCGAGGCGTCACTGCTGCAGGGCACGGCACCTGACCCGCGCATGGCCGACGCGATCGAGCTTGTCCGCGCTGCCAGGCAGACGGACGGCACCTGGATCCAGGGCCGCCGTCACCCCGGGCGCGTGTGGTTCGAGGTCGACGCACCGGTGGGGGAGCCGTCGAGATGGCTGACGCTGTTCGGGACGCGGGTGCTCGGGTGGTGGGACGGGTCTGGCGCTCGCGCTCGCTGATCGCGCCTGTGCGACCATCCGTGAGTGAGCACCACTGAGGGCACGGGTAGACCGCAGCCGACCGCGAGCCCCGACGTGCCGTCGGAGTCAGCGGGGGACGTCGCGGCCGAGGCCCCCGCGAGCAAGCAGGGTGCGGGCGCAGTCCTCGCTCTGGGCGCTCTCGGGGTCGTCTTCGGGGACATCGGCACGAGCCCGCTGTACGCGCTGCAGACCGTCTTCAGCATCGACCACAACAACGTCAAGCCCACCTCGGTCGACGTCCTCGGCGTCATCTCGATGGTGATCTGGGCGATCACCATCGTCGTGTCCGTCAAGTACGTCGCCCTCCTGATGCGCGCGGACAACGACGGCGAGGGTGGCATCCTGGCCCTCGTCGCGCTGCTGCGGGAGAAGCTCCGGCAGCCACGACGGCTGGCCATCGCGATGGTGCTGGGCATGTTCGGTGCCGCGCTCTTCTACGGCGACAGCGTCATCACCCCGGCCATCTCGGTCATGTCGGCGATCGAGGGCGTCGTCGTGGTCAACCCGTCGCTCAAGCAGCTCGTCCTGCCGGTCTCGGTCGCGGTCCTCACGGTGCTGTTCGTCGTCCAGCGGTGGGGCACCGAGGCGGTGGGCAAGGCGTTCGGACCCGTCATGACCGTGTGGTTCGTCGTGCTCGCCGCCCTTGGGGTGCCGCACATCGTCCGGCACCCCGACATCCTCGCCGCGCTGTCGCCGACGTACGCGCTGGCCTTCGTCGTCGAGCACCCGTTCACGGCGTTCATCGCCATGGGCGCCGTCGTGCTGACGATCACCGGGGCCGAGGCGCTGTACGCCGACATGGGTCACTTCGGCGCGCGACCGATCAGGACCTCCTGGTACGCCGTCGTGTTCCCCGCGCTCGCGCTGAACTACTTCGGCCAGGGCGCGATGATCCTGCACGAGCCGGCCACGATCGACAACCCGTTCTTCAACCTCGCGCCCTCGTGGGCGACGCTGCCGCTGGTCGTCCTCGCGACGCTCGCGACCGTGATCGCGTCCCAGGCGGTGATCTCCGGCGCGTTCTCGGTCTCGCGACAGGCCGTCCGTCTCGGGCTGTTCCCGCGACTGGCGGTCAAGCACACGTCGCGCGAGGAGGGCGGTCAGATCTACCTGCCGGTCATCAACTGGATCCTGTACTTCGGTGTGCTGCTGCTGATCTCGGTCTTCCAGAGCTCGAGCCGGCTCGCCACCGCCTACGGGCTCGCGGTCACCGGGACGCTCGGCCTGACGAGCCTGCTGTTCCTGCTGCTGGCTCTCCGGGTGTGGCACTGGGCGATGTGGAAGATCGTGGCGTACGCCGTCGTCGTCGGACTCCTCGAGGTCACGTTCTTCGCGGCGAACCTCACGAAGGTCGTCAGCGGAGGCTGGCTGCCGCTGCTGATCGCCATCGTCGTCGTGACCCTCATGACGACCTGGCGCAAGGGGGCGGGGATCCTCGCGGAACGGCGCACCGAGCTCGAAGGTCCGCTCGACGAGTTCGTGGACATGATCCGGGCGACAGGCGTGCCGCGCGTGCCGGGTCTCGCCGTGTTCCCGCACCCCAACCGCACGACGACCCCGCTCGCGCTCCGCTCGCACGTCACCTTCAACCACGTCCTGCACGAGCACGTGGTGATCGTGCAGATCATCAACGAGAACGTGCCGCACATCCGTCACGTCGACCGCGTCATCGTCGACGACCTGGGCCATGCCGACGACGGCATCGTCCATGTCTGCGTGCGCGTGGGGTTCAACGACAGCCAGGACATCCCGAAGGGCCTCGCGCTCGCGGTCGGCAAGTCCGGCGAGCTCCTGGTGGACATCGACGAGGCCCACTACTTCCTGTCGGTCCTCACCGTCCACGCGACGGGTACCCCGCGTCTGAGGGACTGGCGAGCGCGACTGTTCGTCTGGATGGCCCACAACGCCGCGAGCCGCACCGAGGTCTTCCACCTGCCGCCCGAACGCACCGTCGTCATGGGAGCGAACCTGGACCTCAAGTCCCGCGAGGGCTGACGACCGGACGGACACCGACGGTCAGGCGCACCTGCTGCGTCAGGGTGAACGTGCCGGTCCTGTCCCGGGCGGCCTCGAGCCGCTCGGCAGCCGCTGCGAGCACCTCGTCGCGGCGCTCGCCCGGAACCGCTTCCCAGTGCGTGCGCTGGCCGTGGGACCACGACCAGAGCCGCCACTGCTCGGCGTCGACGAACGTCACGGTCTGCTCGAAGCTCGCGGTGCGCACCTCCGCGAAGCCCGCGGCGGCCACGAGCTCCTCGACGCCGGCATCGCTGGCGAACGGCCCGCGCGTGCCGCTCGTGCGCGCGTCGAGCAGCTGTGGCGGGAGGAAGGGAGTGAAGACGTCGTCGAGCTGCTCCCAGGCGGCGTCTCGCGAGCCGAAGGTGGACACGCCGAGTCGGCCGCCCGGGACCAGCAGCCCGTGCCAGCCACGGAGGGCGGCGGGCGGGTCCGGCAGGAAGAACAGCACGAGCGAGGCCACCGCGACGTCGAAGGACGCTGCCGGCAGAGCAGGGTCGGCGGCGTCGGCCACGAGAAGGGTCACGGTGGCCAGGCCCCGCTCGGCCGCTTCTCGACGCGTCGCGGCGACCATCGCGGGCGCCAGGTCGAGCCCGGTCACGTGCCCCGTCGCTCCCACGGCATCCGCCAGCGCCCAGAGGGCAGCACCTCGCCCGGTCCCGATGTCGAGGGCTCGCTCGCCGGGAGCGGGCGACAGCTCGGTCACCAGTCGCTCGGCGATCGGTGTGAACCACGGGACGCCGACGGCGTCGTAGGTGTCGGCGACCCGGTCGAAGACCGCTGCGACCCGGGCACTGCGCTGCGCTGCCTCGTTCGGATCCATCCCGACATCCTGGTCGGCCCCCACCGGCAAAGGAAGGGTTGCGGAGGTGTCGCCCGGTCCTCCGTGCGCTCGTCAAGACCTGTTGACAAACTGGTTGCGTCAATTACTGTTGACGCATGGACATGACGTCTGAGCTCGCCTCGACAGCCAGCGGTGCCGACCCGCGAGTGGGGCTGAAGGCCGCCTCGGCGCTGCGCAGTCTGGCCGAGACCCTGGAGGCCGCGCAGGTCGGCAATGCGCGCCGTCAGGGGTGGTCGTGGCAGGACATCGCCGACGTCCTCGGCGTGACCAAGCAAGCCGTGCACCAGAAGCACGCATCAGCGGAGAAGAAGAGGGGTGCTCGCGATGTTTGAACGCTTCACCGAAGGAGCCCGCACGGTCGTCACCGACGCGGTGGGGGAGGCTCGAGCGCTGGGTCACGACCCCGTGGGAACCACGCACCTGTTCCTCGGGCTCCTGCGTCCCGGCGCCGGCGCCGGCTACCAGGTCCTGCACGAGGCAGGCCTGCAGGCGGACGCCGCGCGCGAGATCATCCGGCGACGCACCCCGGGAGCCGGCGCCCTGACGCGGGACGACGCGGACGCGCTGCGGGCGGTCGGCATCGACCTGGACGTCGTGCTGGAGCGCCTTGCCGAGACCTTCGGCCCCGACGCCGTGCCCGACGGCCACCCTCGTCGGGGCCGGACGCGGCTGTCCCCGCCGGCGAAGAAGGCCCTCCAGCTGGCTCTGCGGGAAGCGATCTGGCTCAAGTCGAAGTCCATCGGCAGCGAGCACCTCCTGCTCGGGCTGCTCAGGTGCGACGACGACGACCTGGGCACCGTGCTGACCGAGCTCGGCGTCCCAGCCGACAGCCTTCGCGACGCGACCCTGCGGGCGATCGGCCGAGCGGCCTGACCCAGACCGTGAGCCCACTGAACCAAATGCGCGCGTGGGTCGTGTCTCAGGGTGACGGGGGCCGCGCTTCCGATGGTCCTCGCAGCGTCGCGAGAAGGAGCAGTCCATGCGCACGTCTCGAACGATCCGTGCCCTGACGACCTCGGCAGCCCTGGCGCTCGCCCTGGGGGGCTTCGCTGCCTCCCCGGCGTTCGCCGACGGGACTCCGCACGGCGGTCACATCCTGCTGAATGCCCGGCTCGTCGGAAGCATGCCCGCTCCCGACAGCCCGGCGGTTGCGGGCATCAACCCCGGCGCGGCGCCGTGGGTCAACGGGCCGAGCCGCGTTCGCGTGCGCGACAACGGCAACATCACGGTGCAGATTCGCGGCCTGGTGATCCCGCCGCCGCGCGGCACCGGCGTCAACCCGATCGCCTCTGTGGTAGCCACGTTGGTGTGCGACCAGCAGGTGGCCGCGTCGACCACGCCCTTCGCGCTGAGCACCGCCGGCGACGGCTCGACGCACGACGTGATCGCGGTCCCGCGCCACTGCGACGATCCCGTCGTGCTGATCCAGCCCGCCGCGAACAGGGCCGTCTACATCGCCTCGACGACCGCGGACAAGCGATCCCACGCCGAGCACGACGACTGACGAGCACGACGACTGACCGGCACACGGCCTGCCGCTGCAGGTTCGGGCCGAAGGTGGACGATAAGAAGTGGAGGTGGCCGCGGTGTACATCTGGGGTGGTGTCCTCGCCCTCGTCCTGCTGGTCTTCGCGATGGCGGTGCGGATCATCAAGCAGTACGAGCGGGGTGTCCTGTTCCGGTTCGGTCGGGTGCAACGCACGCTCGAACCAGGTTTTCGGCTGATCATCCCGGTGGTCGACGTGCTCCATCGGGTGTCGCTGCGGATCGTCACGCTGCCGATCCAGTCCCAGGGCATCATCACCCGGGACAACGTCAGCGTCGGGGTGGCCGCGGTCGCCTACTTCCGCGTGATCGACCCGGTGAAGTCGGTCGTCGCGATCGAGAACGTGAGCGCGGCCATCGACCAGATCGCCCAGACCACGCTGCGCAAGGTCGTCGGTCAGCACACCCTCGACGAGACGTTGTCCGAGACCGACCGGATCAACCTCGACATCCGCGAGAACCTCGACGTCATCACGCTCGCCTGGGGCGTCGAGGTCACCCTGGTCGAGCTGAAGGACATCCAGCTCCCCGACAGCATGAAGCGGGCCATGGCCAAGCAGGCCGAGGCCGAACGGGAGAAGCGGGCGAAGATCATCAACGCCGAGGGTGAGCACCTCGCCGCAGCAGCGCTCGGGGAGGCCTCGGACGTCATGATGGCCCACCCGCTTGCGTTGCAGCTGCGCAACCTGCAGAGCCTGGTCGAGATCGGCGTCGACAAGAACACGACAGTGGTCTTCCCGTCGCCGATCATGACGACGATCGCCGAGCTGAACGCGTTCATCGCCCGCGAGGCTGCGGCGGGTGTCCCCGTGGCACCGGGCTGACGCTCCGCAGCGTTGTGCCGTGCGGGCGGCATGTTCACGGCAGGATGTCCCCATGGCGAACACCGACCAGCAGCCCTGGGTCAAGAACTACCAGCCGGGTGTGCCGGCCGAGATCGACCTCCCGACGCAGTCGCTCGTCGCGATGGTGGAGAAGTCTGTGGTCGAGGCGGGCAACCACCCGGCCCTGGAGTTCTTCGGGCGTCGCACGACGTACACCGAGCTGGGCGACCAGATCGACCGGGCGGCCGAGGGGCTGCGCGGCCTCGGGGTGCGCGCGGGTGACCGCGTGGCGCTCATCCTGCCGAACTGCCCCCAGCACGTCGTCGCCTTCTACGCCGTGCTGCGCCTCGGTGCCGTCGTCGTGGAGCACAACCCGCTGTACACGTCGCGCGAGCTGCGCCACCAGTTCGAGGACCACCAGGCCCGCGTGGTGATCGCCTGGGACAAGTCGGTCGCGGCCGTCCGTGCCTTCCCGGCCGACGTCGCGATCGACCACATCGTCTCGGTCAACCTGCTCAGGGCGTTCCCGACGGTCAAGCGCCTCGCCCTGCACCTACCGGTGCGGAGCCTGCGCGAGTCGCGTGAGGCGCTCACCGGGCCGGCGCCCGGGACGATCCCGTGGGAGAAGCTGCTGAGCCACGGTCGTATCGACACCGAGCACCCGCGTCCATCGGTCGACGACCTGGCCGCCATCCAGTACACCTCGGGGACCACCGGCAACCCCAAGGGGGCCATGCTCACGCACTACAACCTGTACTCCAACGCCCTTCAGGGCGAGGCCTGGATGCACGGTGCGGAGTACCGCAAGGAGATCTTCTACGCGATCCTCCCGATGTTCCATGCCTTCGGCATGACGCTCTACCTGACGTACGGCATCCGCAAGCAGGCGCTGCTCGTTCTCTTCCCCAAGTTCGACCCCGACATGATCCTCGACGCCATGAAGAAGTCGCCCGCGACGGTGTACTGCGCGGTCCCGCCGATCTACGAGCGCACCGCGATGGCCGCGAAGCAGCGGGGCATCTCCCTGAAGTCGTGCAAGTTCTGCATCTCCGGCGCGATGAACCTCCCCGACCACGTCGTGGAGCTGTGGGAGTCGATGTCGGGCGGGCTGCTCGTCGAGGGCTACGGCATGACCGAGTCCTCCCCGGTCGCTCTCGGCAACCCGTTCCACCCGACGCGCCGTACCGGCACGATCGGCGTGCCGTTCCCGTCGACCCTGATGAAGGTCGTCAACCAGGACGACCCCACCGTCGAGGTCGCCCAGGGCGAACCGGGCGAGCTGCTGCTGAAGGGTCCCCAGGTGTTCCAGGGGTACTGGAACAACCCCGAGGAGACCGCGAAGTCCCTGCTGCCCGACGGCTGGTTGCGCACCGGCGACGTCGTGACCGTCGACGCCGACGGGTTCACCACGATCGTGGACCGCGTCAAGGAGCTGATCATCACCGGCGGCTTCAACGTCGCGCCCTCGGAGGTCGAGGCCGTGCTGCGCATGCACCCGTCCGTCGTCGACGCCGCCGTCTTCGGCAAGCCGCTCGAGCGCGGTGGCGAGATGGTCGTGGCCGCGGTCGAGCTCGAACCAGGCTCCCCGCTCGACGAGGAGGCGCTGAGGGCCCACTGCCGCGCCCAGCTCGCGGCCTACAAGGTCCCGCGCCGGATCGTGCAGATCGAGGACACCCCACGCTCGATGCTCGGGAAGATCCTGCGCAAGCAGGTGCGCGCGCAGGTCCTGCCCTCGCTCTGACGACGCTGGCCTTGTCGGGGGGTGGGCAACGTTCAGGACAGCCCCTGATCAGCCGATAAGGCGGTATGTCGTCAGGTCCAACGCAGAACTACGACGACGCCGCGCTCGGCCAGTGGAAGCCGCATCCGGTCCTGGCCGTGTGCGTCCGGGCTCTTGTCGTCACCCTTCCTCCGCTCGGCGCGATCGCGTTCGGCCTGGCCGCGGCACGCTGGGTGCCGGCCAGCCGCCTGGGCTGGAACATCTGGGTGTGGCTCGGCCTGGAGATCGCCCTGTCGACAGTGCTGCTGATCGTTGCGGGTCGCGCGTGCAGGCGCCTCCTGCCCTTGAGCGCGCTGCTGCGGCTGACCGCCTACTTCCCCGACCGGGCTCCGTCACGGTTCGCCGTCGCGAGCCGTCGCTACTCCCCGCAGGTGCTCCACGAGCGCGTCACCGCGAAGCGCGGTCGCGACGAGGATCTCGACGGTGAGCACCAGCACGCTGCCCTCCTCCTTGACCTGGTCTCCGACATCAGTGAGCACGACGACAGCACCCGGGGGCACTCCGAGCGCGTCCAGGCCTACTCGGCCCTCATCGCCAGGGAGCTCGGTCTGTCCGCGCGCGACTCCGCCAAGCTGAGCTGGGCAGCCCTGCTGCATGATGTCGGCAAGCTCCACCTCGACCCGGAGCTCCTCAACAAGGCCGGCCTCCCGACCGTCGACGAGTGGGACGTCCTCGCGACGCACCCCGCGGCCGGCATGGAGCTGACGAGGCCGTTGGCCGGGTGGCTCGGCGACTGGGTGCTGGCCGTCGGCCAGCACCACGAGCGTTGGGACGGCGGTGGGTACCCACGCGGCCTGGCCGGCACCGCGATCAGCCGCGGGGCTCGGATCGTGGCGGTGGCCGATGCCTACGACGCGATCACGTCCGCCCGGGCCTACAAGCAGCCGCTGACCCCGGCAGCCGCCCGCGAAGAGCTCGCGCGGTGCTCGGGCGCACAGTTCGACCCCGACGTCGTGCGGGCCTTCCTGGCGGTCGGTCTCGGCCGGCTGAGAGTCGTCGCCGGACCGGCGTCGGTCCTGTCGGCGCTGCCCGGCCTCGGGTCGACGCCGCTGTCGAACGTGGCATCCGTGGCGTCCGGTGCGACGACGGCGGTCACAACTGTCGTGGCGGCTGGGTTCGCTGGGATCCTCGGGGTCGTGCTCGCGGCGACCGGCCTGGCGACGGACGCCGCCCCCGCAACGGCGTCCGCCGACGGTCCCTCCGGAGTCGTGGCCACCCGTTCCGTCGAGCCGTCGTCGGCCGCCACGCCCGTCAACCCGGCCCAGGCAGCCGGAGCGACGAGCGCGCCCGACGTGGCGACGCCGACCGGAGATGCGCTGTCGCCTGCGCAACCACGGTCGCCGCGAGGGACGACGCCGCCGGGAGAGACGCTGCCGCCCGTCGGCGCGGCGCCCTCGGCCGTTGCGTCGTCGTCGACCGGACCGACGTCACCCCCGCCCAGCACCGCGCCGACCTCCCTGCCCGTCGCGACCCCGTGCGCCCGGGCCCAGGCCGGTGACATGGCGCTCGCGGGCGCCGACCTGTCCGGATGCGACCTGGCGGGTCGGACTCTGACGGGCGACCTCGCGGGCGCGAACCTCGTGGCGGCGGACCTGACCGGGGCGACGCTGACGATGCTCGACCTGAGCGGCGCCAAGCTCACCGGCACCAAGCTCAACGGGGCCGTGATCTCGGGCACGTCGTTCGACCGCGCCGTGCTGACCGGAGCGATCTTCACGGACGCGACGGTCACTGCCTCGAGCTTCGTGGGCGCGAGCCTGGGTCCGGCGACGTTCGACGACGCCCACGTGAGCGACTCGACGTTCGGCTGATCCCGACCCGCGGGCCGGGCACCGATACGATCTGGCCGTTGTGAACCGACTTCTCGAGACCGTGGCGCCCGAACGCCTCGGCCGCGGGTTCCGGTGGCTGCTCGCGTCGTCATGGGTCAGCAACCTCGGAGACGGGATCGCGATAGCGGCCGGTCCGCTCGTCGTCGCCTCGTTGACCCGGAGCCCCGCGCTCGTCGCGCTCGCAGCGACCGTCCAGTGGCTGCCGCCGTTGATCTTCGGGCTGTTCGCGGGCGCACTGACCGACAGGCTCGACCGTCGGCTCATCGTGGTGACGGTCGACGCGGTCCGGGCAGCCGTCCTGGCGGTCCTCGCGCTCGCCGTGGCCACGAACCGCGTGTCGATCGTCGTCGTCCTGGTCGCGTTGTTCGTGCTCGGCACCGCCGAGGTGTTCGCCGACAACGCCTCTCAGACGCTGCTGCCCATGCTGGTCGCGCGCGAGGACCTCGCCATCGCCAACGCACGGCTCCAGACGGGCTTCATCACCGTCAACCAGCTGGCCGGGCCACCGCTCGGGGCCTTGTTGTTCGCGGTGGGCGCGGCGTTGCCGTTCGCCACCCAGGGGTTCGTCGTCGCCTTCGGCGCGGTGACGATCTCCCGCATCGTCCTGCCACCGCACCGGCGGGCTGCGGGCGAGGAATCGCACATCCGCCAGGACATCGCCGAGGGCGTCCGATGGGTACGGCACCACGCCGCGGTCCGCACGCTCGTGCTCACGATCTTCACGTTCAACATCACGTTCGGGGCGGCCTGGTCCGTGCTGGTGCTGTACGCCACCCAGCGGTTGGGGATGGGTGCGCTCGGGTTCGGGCTCCTCTCCACCGTCGGCGCCCTGGGCGGTCTGGTCGGCACCGCGTCGTACGGCTGGATCACGAGGCGGGTCAGCCTCGGCAACCTGATGCGCATCGGCTTGGTCGTCGAGACGCTGACGCACCTGGCCCTCGCCGTGACGACGCGGCCGGCGGTCGCCCTCCCAGTCTTCTTCGTGTTCGGCGCGCACGCGTTCGTCTGGGGGACGACGTCGATCACGGTCCGGCAGCGAGCCGTCCCGACCGAGCTGCAGGGGCGGGTCGGCAGCGTGAACCTCGTCGGGGTCTTCGGCGGACTCGTCATCGGCTCGGCCGTCGGCGGGGCGCTGGCCGAGCGCTGGGGAGTGACCGCACCCTTCTGGTTCGCCTTCGTCGGATCGGCGGTGTTCGTGGTCCTGATCTGGCGACAGCTGCGACACATCGCGATCACTGACGAGCAGCCCGTCGCCTGAGCTGCGGTTCAGGCCACGGGCTGCGCGTGAGGCTGAGGGTGCGGTGCACCCGGGCGCACCGATCATCCGCCCAGCAGACCCCCGAGACCGCCGCTCCGGCTGCCGCTGCTGGACTGGGGACCGCCGCGGACGACCGACTCGCTCGGCTGGACCAGCACGTAGCCCTGTCCGCCGAACGCCATCTGGAAGGTCTCGCCGCTGCCACCGCGCACCATCGACATGAGGCCGCCGGTGTCGACCCGGAGGTCCATGGTCACGCCCGCGGTCCACAGGACGACGGCCTGGGCGTCCCCGAACGTCGGTGCGCTCGCGACGTCGAGGGCGACCGGCTCACCCTCGGTCGTGATGGCGACGTAGCCCGTGCCCCGCAGGGCCACGTTGTACAGGCCCCCCGCCATCGCGCCACCCCGCGCCTGGACGCGGTGGATGTCCCACTCGATCGAGGACGAGAAGGCCAGGACGTTGTTGCCGTTGATGGACAGCGCGTCGTTCTCCAGGTAGAGGATCTGCACCTCGGCGGCGTTGTCGGCGACGAACAGCTCGCCCTGCCCGGTGCACTGCATCATGTCGACGCCCTCGCCCGTGACCGCCGACTTGAGCATCTTGCTGAGCCCGCCCGCGCCCTTGTTCTCGAAGCGGACGTCGCCCTGGTAGGCCACCATCGAACCGGTCTTGGCCCAGACCGGGCCGTAACCCATCTGGATCTTCAGGAGCTTCTTGCCCTGGAGCGAGAACGGGTCCTGGGAGGCATTCTCCTGGAAGTCGTGAAAGAGCGATCCGTGGATGGTCATGACTGGTTGTCCCCTCGCACAGGTCCGACGGTCCCGCGGCCGGGGCCTGTCGAAACCTTAGCGAGACGGCTTGGACCTGCGTAGGCTTTCCGGTGGGAGCAGTTCCGCGCAGAAACGCGTGAAGGAGGAGTCATGGGCTTCCTGGACAAGGCGAAGGCTGCGGCGAGCGACCTCGCGGCGAAGGCCGACACCGCACTGGCGAGCTCGGGCCTGGGCGGACCGGGTGCCGCGGGCGGAGGCGACGCCGAGCGGTACTTCCGTGACCTCGGCGTCCTCGCGTATCTCGAGGCGACGGGCCGGCCGGGTGCTCCTGAGGACCGGCTGCGGGTGACGACGTCCCTGCAGGACCTGGAGGCGCGCGGCTCGATCCGGTCGTTCGCGCTGCACACGGCGCCGCCTCCCGCGCCCGGGATGGCCGGTTCCGGGGCGCAGCCGGGCTACCCGCCGCCTCCGCCGCCCGGCGGCGTAGCGCCACAAGGGCCGATGCCCCCGGCAGCCCCGGCGAGCGCGCCGCCACCACCGCCACCACCACCGTCGTGGATGACCACGGACGGGAGCGGCGGCAGCTGACCGGTCGGGGCGTCTCGACGGTCACCTAGACTCGCCCGCATGCACTGCTCGTACTTCGTCGCTGAGCGCTGCCGTTCGTGCGCTCTGATCGAGCAGCCTTATGGCGCGCAGCTCGCGGCCAAGCAGGCACAGGCTGAGAATGCGCTCGGCGACCGGTCCGACGTGCAATGGATTTCCCCGGTCGCGAGCCCGGAGAGGGAATTCCGGAACAAGGCGAAGATGGTCGTGGGCGGAACCGCCGGGAGCCCGACCCTGGGCATTCTCGACGCCGAGGCGCGGGGCGTCGACCTGCGCGACTGCGGCCTGTACACGCCGGGCATCCATGCGTGCTTCCCTCTGGTCGCGGAGTTCATCACGGTGGCCGACCTGACCCCGTACGACATCCCCCGGCGGACCGGGGAGCTCAAGAACGTGCTGGTGACCGAGTCGCCGGACGGTGAGCTCATGCTGCGGCTCGTGCTGCGGTCGCAAGAGCCGGTGGCCAGGATCCGCAAGCACCTGCCCGCGCTGCTGCGAGCGCTGCCACAGCTCAGAGTCGTCTCGGTCAACCTGCTCCCCGGGCACACGGCGATCGTCGAGGGGGAGCGAGAGATCGTCCTCACCGAGCAGGAGACCCTGCGGATGCGGGTCAACGGCATCGACATGTACCTGCGCCCGCAGAGCTTCTTCCAGACCAACACCGACGTCGCCGCGGCTCTGTACCGTCAGGCCGCGGACTGGGTGTCCGAGCAGGCGCCAGCGACGATCTGGGACCTCTACTGCGGTGTCGGCGGGTTCGCCCTGCACTGCGGGGGCGCCGCACGCGAGGTGGTCGGCATCGAGACCAGCCGGGAGGCGGTCGCGAGCGCCGAGCTGAGCGCACGTCAGGCCGGCCTGTCACAGGTCAGGTTCGAGACCGGCGACGCCACCGCGTTCGCGCTCGGGGCGAGCGAGGCGCCCGAGCTCGTCATCGTCAACCCGCCACGACGCGGGCTGAGCGACGACCTCTGTCGTTGGCTCGAGTCGTCGTCCGTGCAGCGGGTCGTCTACTCCAGCTGCCATGCGGGTTCTCTGGCCCGCGATCTCGCCGCGATGCCGTCGCTCGCACCGCGCCGCGCGCGCCTGTTCGACATGTTCCCGCAGACGTCGCACTTCGAGGTGCTCACCCTGCTCGAGCGGGTCTAGCGGTCCAGCCGCAGCAACCGCAGCCACAGCCGCGGCCGCAGCCGGCGGGCAGACCACCGCCCGCCCGCTGTCGTCCGGTGCAGCATGGACGGCAACGAGCGGGCGGTGTGTCAGCGCCGGCCGGTGTCAGCGGAGGTCACTCCGCGTTGACCGAGTCGAGCAGTCGGTACAGCTCGTCGACGCTGGTGGCGTCGGCCATGGCCTGGGCCTGCTCCATGTCGGAGAACAGGACCGCGATCTTCGACAGGATGCCGAGGTGCTCGTTCTCGAGCCCTGCGATCCCGACGACGATGCGTACCTCGTGCCCGCCCCAGTCGATCGGCTCGGCGTAGCGGACGAGCGACATGGCCGACCGGGTGATCGACGACTTCGACTCGTTCGTGCCGTGCGGGATCGCCAGGTAGTTGCCCATGTAGGTCGACACGGTCTGCTCGCGCTCAGCCATCGCGTCGACGTACTCAGGCGTGACGGCCCCGGTGCTCACGAGCAGGTCGCCCGCCTCGCGGATCGCGTCGTCCCTGGTCGTCGCCCGTCCTGCGGCGACGATCTGGTCCCTGGTGAGGATGTCGGTCACGGGGTCGACCCTTCGGTCTGCTGCCGGGACTTCGCCTCGCGGACGACGTCGTCGTACACGGGGCTGTTCATGAAGTTGTCGACCGAGATGTGCACCGAGGTCGGCGCCTTCAGCCGCGCCCGGTCGGTCAGCTCGCGTTGGCTGATCACGAAGTCGGCGTCGTCGTGCAGGCTCGCGACAGCCAGGTTCTCCACCTTCACGCCCGTGACGCCCGCCTTCTTGAGCTTGTCACGCAGGACGCTCGCGCCCATGGCGCTCGACCCCATGCCGGCGTCGCACGCGAACACGATGTGCCGCACCGGGTGATCGGCGACCGCGGTCGCCGCGGCGGCCATGGCAGGCTCGCCGGCGAGAGAACCAGCCAGGCCGGAGAGAGCGTCGAGCGCGCTGCTGCCCTTGCCCTTGTTCGCCTCGGTCTGGGCGATCGCGGCGGAGAGGCCGTCGCTCTCGGCGGCGAGGTCGCGGTTGCGGGAGGCCCGCAGGAGGACCGCGCTGATGAAGAACGTCACGGTGGCCGAGAGCACCACGGAGAGGATCACGCCGACGTAGCTGCCTCGCGGCGTCTGCGCGAGCACGGCGAGGATGCTGCCCGGAGCAGCAGGTGCACGGAGGCCGCTGCCGAAGACCGCGTTGGTGGCGACGCCGGTCGCCCCACCGGCGATGAGGCCGACGATGAGGACGGGCTTCATGAGGACGAACGGGAAGTACACCTCGTGGATGCCACCGAGGAACTGGATGATGATCGCGCCGGGGGCGGACGCCTTGGCGGTCCCGATCCCGAAGAGCGCGAAGGCCAGCAGCAGGCCGAAGCCGGGGCCGGGGTTCGCCTCGACGAGGAAGAGGAGCGACTGGCCGGTGTCGATGGTCTGCTGGACGCCGAGCGGGACGAGGGTGCCGTTGCCGATCGCGTTGTTGAGGAACAGGACCTTCGCGGGCTCGACGATGATGCTCATCAGCGGCAGCAGGTGCGCGTCGGCGAGCGACTGGACGCCGGAACCGAGCCACGCGGAGACGTTCGTGACGAACGGTGCGATCCCGAAGAAGGCACCGATCGCGAGGACCATGCCGAGGATCCCGGCCGAGTACATGTTGACGAGCATCTCGAAGCCGGGCTTGATCTTGCCGTCCCAGATGCTGTCGATCTTCTTCATGAGCCATGCGGCGAGCGGGCCGACGATCATGGCGCCGAGGAACATCGGGATGGTGCTGCCCACGATGACGCCCATGGTGGCGATGGAGGCGACGACGCCACCACGCTCGCCGTAGACGATCCGACCACCCTGGTTGGCGATCAGCAGGGGGAGCAGGTAGACGATCATCGGGCCGACGAGGCCGAGGTACTGCGGGAACGTCGTGCCGTCGGCGGCCTTGGCCAAGGCCGTGGCCGCGCCCTCCCAGCCGACCGTGTCGGCGTTGCCGAAGCCGCCGAGGATGCTGTTGGGCAGCCATCCCTTGGAGATGAAGAGCGACGTGATCAGGCCCCAGGCGATGAACGCCGGCAGGTTCGGCATGATCATGCCGGTGAGGAATGCTCCGAAGCGCTGGATGTGCACCTGGGCCGCTTTGGCCCCGGAGACCTTCGGCGGACTTGCTGCAAGGGAACTCATGATGACCCTCTCTTCGATGTGTCGACGCTGACTTTTCGATCGTTGCCCGGACGAGTCCTGGGGATCTCACAGGCTGTGACTCGGCCGCGTCTGTGCGGCCGGCCGTGTGCTGCGGCGGGGCCGCTACAGCTGCAGTGCCATGCGCACCTCGTCATCCACTAGCGCGAGCGCCGCGGCGCGGGCGCCCGGAGCGCTCCCGGCGGCGCGGGCTGCGCCGGCGATGTCCTGGAGCTGGCTCGTGGAGTGCCGCCGCAGGGAGTACCGAACGGCTGGCACGGCCGATGCCGACATCGACAGCGTCGTCACCCCGAAGCCGGCCAGCACCAGGGCGAGCAGCGGGTCCGACGCCGACTCCCCACAGACCCCGACGGGCTTGCCGACGTCCAGGCCGGCCCGCGCGGTCATGGCGACCAGGTCGAGCACCGCGGGCTGCCAGGGGTCGAGCAGGTCCCCGAGCTCACCGAGCGTCCGGTCGGCCGCCATCGCGTACTGCGCGAGGTCGTTGGTGCCCAGGGAGACGAAGTCCACCTCGGCGAGGATCTCCTTGGCCCGCAGCGCCGCCGCGGGGATCTCCACCATGACGCCGACCATCGACAGGCCCTTGGCGCGAGCGGCGGCGGCGAAGTCACGGGCCTCGGCCGGCGTCGCGATCATCGGGGCCATGACCCAGGCCTTGATGCCCGTCTCCTGCTCAGCGCGTGCGAGCGCCTCGAGCTGGGTGTCCAGCAGCTCGGGCATCGTGCGCACGAGCCGGTAGCCGCGGATGCCGAGGGCCGGGTTCGGCTCGTCGGACTGGTGGGCGAACGCGAGCGGCTTGTCGGCGCCGGCGTCGAGCGTGCGGACGACGACCTTGCGGCCGGCGAGCGAGCGCAGCACCTCGGCGTAGACGCCGGCCTGCTCCTCGACGGTGGGGGCCGTGACGCGATCGAGGAACAGGACCTCGGTGCGGAACAGGCCGACTCCCTCGACCGGGCTGTCGGTGAGCCGGGCGGCATCCGCGGCGGTGCCGATGTTGCCGAGCAGGCCGAAGGGGGCGCCGTCCGAGGATGCTCCCGGTGCGACGTCGTCCGCGAAGGACTGCTCGAGCCGGCTGCGCCGGTCGAACTCGCTCCGCAGGTCGTCGCCGGGGTCGACGGTGACGATCCCGGCCACCGCGTCGACCGCGACGACGACGCCGTCGGCCAGCTCCGTCGCCCCTGCCGTCTGCACCACGCACGGGAGCCCGAGCTGGCGCGCGATGATCGCGGTGTGCCCGGTCGGTCCGCCCTGCTCGGTGACGATCGCCAGGACCATGGTGAGGTCGAGAGCGGCGGTGTCGGCCGGCGCGAGGTCCAGGGCCACGACCACCGACGGTTCGGTGAGGTGCGGCACGCCCGGCGCGGGCAGCCCCACGATCTCGGCGATGACGCGGTCACGCACGCTGCGCAGGTCGGTGACGCGCTCCGCGAGGTACCCGCCTGCCTGTTCGAACATCGCCGCGAACTCGGCGACCACGATGGTGATCGCCCCCACCGCGCCGTCGCCGTCGTCCATGCGGGCGAGCACCTTGGCGCGCAGTGCCGGATCGGCGGCCATCTCGGCCGTCGCGGCCAGCACCCCGGCAAGCACCCCGGGCGCACGGCCGGACTCGCGCCGGAGTCGATCGGCGACGTCCGCGAACGCCGCCTCGACGGCTCCGCGGACCTCGTCGGGTCCCGCGGGCACGCCGTCGATCAGCACGGCGGCGTCCGCGGGTACCTGCGGCGCAGGGCGGACCTGCGCCACGGGGCCGACCACGCCGCCTCGACCGACACCGATGCCGTGAAGCTGCGTCGCACCGACCACGCCAGGCGCCTGTGCACTGTCGGGTCCGGTTGTGGTTGCCATCTCACGCCTCTGCAATGTCAGGGACTGGGGGAAGGATCAACGCCGGGTCCGTGGTGGGCACCTCGGGTCGAGGTGCCCACCACGGCCGGGGTGTCACGACTGGACGGCGTCCAGGTCGGTGGCGAGCATCGTGACGAGCTCGTCGAGCACGCGGTCCTCGTCCGGACCCTCGACGGAGAGGGTCACCGTGTCGCCCAGGGCCGCGCCGAGAGTCATCACCTGCAGGATGCTCGCGGCGTCGACCGGGCCCATGGCGCCCTTGGCGATGCGCACGACGAGCCCGCTGCGCGCAGCGGCCTGTGTGAAGAGCGCCGCCGGTCGGGCGTGCAGCCCGGCCTTGGACGCGATCACGACGGTTTGTTCTGCCATGTCAGCACGCTCCTTTGCGACCTGATCGCGGGCTTGCGCCCGTGGGGGATGTCACGGCTCGATCGTGACCTTGATGCCCTCGCCGCGAGACACGACGCCGATGCCCTCGAGGACCTGGTCGAGCGGCAGCCGGTGGGTGATGAGGTCGTCGACCGGCACGCTGCCGTCGGCGATCAGCGCGAGGGCACGCTTGTTGTGGTCCGGGCTGGAGCCGTTCGCGCCCATGATCATCAGCTCCTTGTAGTGCACGACGTTGGAGTCCAGCGAGATCACCGGCTTGTCCTTGGGGAGCCCGCCGAAGAAGCTGATACGCCCACCCGGGGCGACCATGCGCAGGGCGTCCTCCTGGGCCGCGCCCGACGCCGCAGCCGTGATGATGACGTCCGCGCCGCGACCGTCCGTGAGCGCCAGGACGGCCTCGACGGGGTCGGTCTCGCTCGAGCAGATGGCGGCGTCCGGCGTGACGATCGCGGCAGCGAGGTCCAGCCGGGTCCGGCTCAGCTCGACCAGGAACACGCGAGCCGCACCGCGAGCGCGGGCGAGCCGCACGTGCAGGCACCCGATCGGCCCGGAGCCCACGACGACGACGACGTCGCCGTCCCCGACGCGGACCAGCTCCTGTGCGTTGAGGGCGCAGGCGAACGGCTCGGCGACCGAGGCCTCCGCGTAGCTGACCCCCTCGGGGATCCGGTTGAGCCCGTCGACCGCGAGGACCACGGCCGGCACGATCATGAACTCGGCGAAGCCGCCGTCGAAGTCGTAGCCCATCGAGACCTGGTTCGGACAGACCGTCATGTGTCCGGCGACGCAGTCGGGGCACTTTCCGCACGGGATCGCGGCGATGACCTGCACGCGGTCGCCGGGCGCCCAGCCGGTCACGCCCTCGCCGACCTCGACGACCTCGCCGGCGATCTCGTGGCCCATCACCCGCGGCGGGACGATGCGGAAGTGGCCGGACTTCGAGATCTTGACGTCGGTGCCGCAGGTCGAGCAGGCGCGGACGCGGATCTTCACCTCGCCCGGCTGCGCGGTGGGCTCGGGTGCGTCCTCCAGCCGGATGTCGCCGGGTGCGTGGAAGCGTGCAACCTTCATGATTCTCCTTCAGTGATGGGTGTCAGAAGTGCGGGGGAGGGCTCGGGCAGGAGGTGGACGACCGATCGGTCGATGTCGCCCGGTCCGGGCATCCGGCTGCCGGGCAGGCAGACTGCGGCGGCACCCCAGGCGAGGGCCTCGGCAAAGGCCTCGCGACGGCTTGCGCCGGCGTGCTCACCGGCCAGGAACCCGGCCAGGAAGGCGTCACCGGCGCCGACGGTGCTCCGCGGCTCGGCGACGGGGGACTCGCCCGCGACGACGCCGTCGTCCACGAGCAGGGCGCCCTCGGCACCGAGGCTCACGAGGACGGTGCGAGCACCGAGCGCCTGGAGCTCGCGGGCAGCTGCGACGACGTCCGACCGCGACAGCAGCGGGTGGCCGACCGCCTCGGCGAGCTCCTCGGCGTTCGGCTTGACCAGCTCGGGGCCCGTGGCCACGGCCGCCTGGAAGGCCGGTCCGCTCGTGTCGACGGCCACCCGCAGGCCCGCGGCGCTGAACCTGCGAGCGAGCGAGGCGTAGGTGTCGACCGGGACATCGGGCGGGAGGCTGCCGCACAGGACGACCCACGAGCCGGGCGACGCCGCCTCGAGCACCTTGCCGGCGATCCCCTCGAGGTCGGCGGCGGACAGCGGCGCACCGGGCTCGTTGAGCTTCGTGACCGTGCCGTCGGCCTCGGCGATGGCGATGTTCGAGCGCGTGTGCCCGGCGACGTCGACGACCGCGACGGCGACGCCCTCGTGCCGGAGCAGGCCGACGAGCTGGTCGCCGTCGACGCCGGCGATCGGCACGACCGCGAGCGCGTCCACGCCGTTCGCGAGCAGCGCGCGGGCCACGTTGACGCCCTTGCCGCCCGGGTCGAGGCGTGCGGCCGTGACGCGCTGGACCTCGCCGGGGACGAGGTGGTCCAGCTCGATCGTGCGGTCGAGGCTCGGGTTGAGCGTGACGGTGACGATCATGCGCGCACCACCGTCGGTCCGGCGTCCTCGATCTCGTCGGCCATCTCATCGGCCAGTCCGGTGTCGCTGATCACGGTGTCGATCGCCTCCAGGTCGCAGACGTGGGCGAAGTCCTCTCGCCCGAACTTCGTGTGGTCGGCCAGCACGACGGTGCGCCGTGCGGCGGAGATCAGGGCGCGCTTGACGGCGGCCTCGCCGAGGTCCGGTGTCGTCAGGCCGCGGGTCGCCGTGATGCCGTTCGTGCCGATGAAGGCCACGTCGACGAAGACGTCCGCGAGGTTGGACCGGGTCCAGTCGCCGACGGCTGCCAGCGTGCGGGGCCGGACGACGCCGCCGAGCAGGTAGAGCGTCACGTTCGGCTTCGAGATCAGAAGGTTCGCGACGGGCAGGGAGTGGGTCACGACCATCAGCTCGCGGTCCAGGGGCAGCATCTGGGCGATGCGCACGGTGGTCGTCCCGGCGTCGATGATGATCGACCCGCCGTCGGGGAGCTCGTCGAGCGCGACCTTCGCGATGCGCTCCTTCTGCCCGGCGAGCCGCGTCTCGCGCTCGTCGACCGCGGGCTCGATCCCGAGCCGCTCCACGGGGATCGCCCCGCCGTGGACGCGCCGCAGCACGCCGAGGCGTTCGAGGGCTGTGAGGTCGCGTCGGACGGTCTCGGGGGTGACGTCGAGGTCCTCGGCGATCTGCTTGACCTCGACGCGGCCCTCGGCACGCGCACGCCGCAGGATCTCCTGGTGGCGTTCTGTCGCGTACACGATCACTCCCCGACGTCGATGTCCGAGCTTGCCCGACCAGATGTTGCTACGCCTTTTTATAGGCCCGTTTGTGCCCGTTGTCAACCATACGGGCCTAGGTTCGGAAACAGACGGACATCCCATGAGTCGGGTCGCGCTGCGGACGGCCGACGTGCTCCGCTCGCCGGCCCGCGACCGGTGAGCCATGGTGGACGGCATGTCGAACCGCCTGGCCTCCGCCACCAGCCCGTACCTCCAGCAGCACGCGGGCAACCCCGTCGACTGGTTCGAGTGGGGCGACGAGGCGTTCGCCGAGGCCCGGCGTCGCGACGTCCCCCTGCTGATCTCGATCGGGTACGCCGCGTGCCACTGGTGCCACGTCATGGCCCACGAGTCGTTCGAGGACCCCGGCACAGCGGCCTACCTCAACGACCACTTCGTCGCGGTCAAGGTGGACCGCGAGGAACGACCCGACGTCGACGCCGTCTACATGGAGGCGACGCAGGCGATGACCGGCAGCGGGGGATGGCCGATGACGGTGTTCGCCACACCCGACGGCGCCCCGTTCTCGTGCGGCACCTACTTCCCGCCGCGGCCGCTGCATGGCATGCCGTCGTTCGGGCAGGTGCTGAGCGCGATGCACGACGCGTGGACCACGCGACGCGGCGACGTCGACGTGAGCGCGGCGGCGATCCGCGAGGCGCTCGCCGGTCACGGGCCCGGGGACGTGCTGCCCGGAGCCGGGACGAGCGACCCGTCCGCCTCGAGCCGGGCGCTCGGGGTCCTCGCCGGCACGTTCGACGCGGCGCGGGGCGGGTTCGGCGGAGCGCCGAAGTTCCCGCCGTCCATGCTGCTCGAGTGGCTGCTCCGCCACGGCGTCGACCGCACGCGCCCCGGTGCACCGCTGGCCACGGCCATGGCGGCCGGAACGCTCGACGCGATGGCCCGCGGCGGGATGTACGACCAGCTCGGCGGCGGGTTCGCGCGGTACTCCGTCGACGCCGGGTGGGTCGTCCCGCACTTCGAGAAGATGCTCTACGACAACGCGCTCCTGCTGCGCGTCTACGCGCACTGGTGGCGGGCGACCGGGTCGCCGCTCGCCCACCGGGTCGTCGAGGAGACGGCCGGGTGGCTGCTCCGCGAGCTGCGCACGGACGAGGGCGGGTTCGCGTCGGCCCTCGATGCCGACTCCCCGGGACCCGACGGCACCTCGCGCGAGGGCGCCTTCTCGGTGTGGACGCCGCGTGAGCTGGTCGAGGCCCTGGGGCCCGACGACGGCGCCTGGGCGGCCGGGGTGTGGGGCGTCACGGAGGCGGGGACGTTCGAGCAGGGGGCGTCGGTGCTGCAGCTGCGGGCCGACCCGCCGCCGGAGGACGCCGGTCGCTACGCAGCGGTCCGGACCCGGCTGTTCGAGGCCCGCGCGTCGCGTCCACGGCCCGCCCGCGACGACAAGGTCGTCGCGGCATGGAACGGGCTCGCCGTCGCGGCGCTGGCCGACGCCGGTGACCTCTTCGGGCGGTCCGACTGGGTCGCGGCCGCGGCTGCGGCCGCTGACCTGCTGCTCGACGTCCATGTGCGTCGGGACGGCCCGGTGCTGCGCCTCGCGCGCACGTCGCGGGACGGGGTCGTCGGCAGCGCACCCGGGGTGCTGGAGGACTACGCCGACCTCGCCGAGGGAGTGCTCGCGCTCTACCGGGCGACGGGGGACCCGCGCTGGCTCGAGCATGCCGGTGAGCTGCTCGAGGAGGTGCTCGGACGGTTCGGCGACGGCGCGGGCGGCTGCTACGACACGGCGGTCGACGAGACGGACCCGGTGCTGGGCCGGATCCGGCGGCCACGAGACCCCGCGGACGGCCCGACGCCGTCCGGGCAGGCCGCCGCGGCCGGCGCCCTGCTCACCTTCGCGGCGCTCAGCGGCTCGCACCGCCACCGGGAGGCCGCCGAGCGGGCCCTGACCGAGCCCCTCGCGCTCGCCGCGCGGTACCCGCGGGCGGCGGGCTGGGCGCTGGCCGTCGCGGAGGCCGTGCTCGACGGCCCGCGCGAGGTCGCCGTCGTCGGTCCCGCGGGCGACGCGGGCACCGACGCGCTGCGCCGGGTCGCCGTGCTCGCGACGGCCCCAGGTGCTGTCCTCGCGACGGGGCCCGTGGCGGCATCCGGCCGAGCGGCTCGCGTCGGCCTCCTGCAGGGCCGCCCGATGGTCGACGGGCGACCGACGGCGTACGTGTGCCGGGGCTTCGTGTGCGACCGCCCGACGACGGACCCCGACGAGCTGGCCGCGCTGCTGGCACCCTGACCTGCCGGCTCGCCCAGGGGCGCGGGGGCCGCGCGCCTACAATCGTCGACATGGCGACGGACGGCCCGCGGACTCCCGAGGTCCCCGCGCGCGCTCCTCGGACCGGTCGCAGCGAGGTCCAGCGGATCAGTCCGGGCGACCTGGTCGAGCTGGCGACCGACGTCGGACCCGTGCCGATGAACGTCGGGGCGGTGCTGCTCCTCGCCGAGGGCACCGGGGCTGACGTGGCGACGGCGCTCGCGCAGCGGATCGGTGGGGTCCCTCGCCTGCGCCAGCGTCTGGTGGTGCCACCGTGGGGACTGGGCCGGCCGTACTGGGTCGACGACGCAGACTTCGACATCGAGGCGCACGTGTCGCTGGTGCGCTGCCCAGGCCCCGGCGACGAACCAACCCTGCTGGCGGTCGCGGTCGACGCGGTCACGCGCGCGCTGCCGCCTTCGCGCCCGCTGTGGCGGGCTGTCGTCGTCACTGGGCTGGCCGACGGCCAGGTCGCCCTCGTCCTCGTGCTGCACCACGTCCTCGCCGACGGGATCGGCGGTCTCGCGGTGCTCGCTCGCCTGGTGGATGGCGACGGGACGGCGTCGGCAGCGCCTCTGGCCTCCGAGCGCGTGCGGGCCGCGCACCCGGCTCCACGCGTACGGGACCTGCTTGCTGACAGCGCTGCTGAGCGGTGGCGCACGCTGCGCGGAGCACTGCGCGCCGTGGCGCGGGCCCATCGCGGTCGCGTCGAGCTGGGCCGGGGCGGCGGTCGGCGCGCGTCAAGCTGCTCGCTCAACGCCCCGACCGGTCCGCGCCGGCAGGTCGCGACCGTCGAGGTCGACCTCGCCCCGGTGCGCGTCGCCGGGCGACGGTACGGCGCGACCGTCAACGACGTCCTGCTGGTGGCCGTGACCGGGGCGATGGCCAGCATCCTGCGGGGTCGCGGTGAGGAGGTCGCGGAGCTGGTCGTCTCGGTGCCCGTCTCGGCCCGGGACTCGACGACGAGCCACGATCTGGGCAACCAGGTCGGGGTCATGCCGGTCCGGGCACCCGTGCACGGATCCGTGCCGGTGCGGCTGGAACGCGTCGCGGAGCTCACGCGCGCGCAGAAGACGCAGGCGCGAGGGGCGTCTGCGGGCCTCGTCGGGCCGGTGTTCCGGCTCCTGGCCGCAGCCGGCCTCTTCCGGTGGTTCGTCGACCGGCAACGCCTGGTCAACTCGTTCCTCACCAACATGCCCGGGCCGACCGCTCCGCTGGCCCTCGCCGGGGCGCGGGTCCTGCGCATCATCCCGATCACCATCACCGCCGGCAACGTCGGCGTCGCCTTCGCGGCCCTGTCCTACGCCGGACGGCTCACCGTCACCGTCATCGTCGACCCCGACGTCGTCCCCGAGGCAGACGCGGTCGCCGCAGCCCTCGCCGGAGAGCTGCGGGCGGTCGCCGACGCGTAGCCAGGCCGGGGTCGGGACTCACCCCTCGAGGAGACCGCCGCCCACCCAGGCGCGGATCGCCGCGACGTCCTGCGGGTTGAGGTCCATGCGACCGCCGCGGCAGAGCCCCACGACGTTGTCCGCCCACGTCTCGGCGAGCTTCTTCGCGCTGGGCTTCGTCGTCAGGTCGAGCCCGGAGTACAGCACCCCGGAGATCACGTTGTTGACCGACGCCCGACCGATGGCCTGGCCCGCCGCCTGGCAGGCGTCCCGCACCCGCCGCGCGGTCTCTGCCCGGTCGAACGGGTTGGCGCTGGCGTCGTCGGCGAGGGCCGTGAGGAGCACCCGGTACCGCTCGGCCGGCAAGTTGGGGATGTCCGTGACGTCGACCACCTGACGCTGCAGCGGCGGCAGGTTGACGCCGCCCGCCGTCGGCAGGTCGGCCTCGCTGAACCGCTGGGGGTCCCACACGAACCCGGGGGCGGGGCGCGACGCCGCACCGAGCTCGGGAACCACCTGGGCGAGCCACGGGAAGAAGCTGCCTGCGCCGTGCCAGCCGGAGGTGAGCACGGACGGGTCGGCCTTCTGGGCGGCCTGGGCGACGACACCTCCCGTGAGGGGGCGATCTGCCGTGCTCACGAGGCGGAGCACGGCCCTGCGCGCCGGCGTCGTCGTCGGCGGCGTGGTGGACACCCTCGTCGTCTGCGCCGGCCCCGACTGCCGGCTCGCGCTGCGTCGGCGTCCCGCAGTGGCCGGGGCAGGCTCCTCCACCTCCGGCAGCTCCACCGCGACGGGCGCGACGAGCGCGATCGGCTCGCCGAGCGCCAGGGCCTCGGGGTGCTTGACGAGCTCGGCGAGCTCGTCCGCCGTGACGACGGTGTCCGCCACGGCGCGGTAGGCGCTCGCGGCCGGGCTCGCCGTGATGATCGTGACGCGGCGATCGGCCGCGCGGCACCGGATCGCCAGGGGCGTGAAGTCGGCGTCCGCCGAGAGGATGACGAACTCGTCGTACCGGGTGTCGGCCGCGAGGGCATCGACGGCGTCGAGCACGAGGTTGATGTCGGCGCTGCTCTTGCCCTGCTGCGTCAGCGAGGGGCAGTCCACGACGCTGAAGCCCGCACGCGTGAAGTTCGGCCGGAACTGCGAGAAGACCGAGGGGTTGAGGTAGCAGGCGCGCACGAGGAACCGCCGCTGGAACTCCCCGTCGGCGTCGCTGCCCATCTCGAGTGCCGTCAACCAGTTCCCGGGGGACTCGGCGAACGCCTCGGCGGCGGCGGGGTCCAGGCGCCGCAGACCGATGTAGACGTTGTCGAAGTCGACGAACAGGGCGCACCGCAGGCGACGGACGGCCTCGGTGGTGTCGATGGTGGTCACGTGCGCATCTTCCTCGCCCCGTCCCGTCGAGGC
Source organism: Cellulomonas sp. WB94 (assembly GCF_003115775.1). NCBI lineage: Bacteria > Bacillati > Actinomycetota > Actinomycetes > Micrococcales > Cellulomonadaceae > Cellulomonas > Cellulomonas sp. WB94. The sequence goes on along the minus strand of NZ_QEES01000002.1, from coordinate 208,878 downwards.
GAACACCGGCTCGCCGGCCGGTGTCGACGGGTTCAACCCAGGCGGTCGAGGTACAGCAGGATCAGACCCTCGCGCAACGCCCAGGGGGAGACCTCCAGCTCGGTGACCTTGAAGGCGCGCATCGTCTCGGACAGCACAATCCCGCCGGCGACGATCTGGAACGTGCGGTCCACCGTGATCCCCGGCAGCGCCGGCCGCGAGTCGGCCGGGATCTTCGCCAGCCGGGGCACCCAGTCGTCGAGCGCCGACCTGCGCAGCATGAGCCGGTCCTGCGGGCCGACCCCGTCGGCGAGCGAACCGGCCAGGCGGGCGAGCGAGCGCACGGTCTTCGACGAGCCGACGACGTGTGCGGGCTTGGGGCGGTCGGCGAAGAGTCGCGCCGTCGTCGTGAGCAGCCCCGCCGCGTGCTCGCGCAGCGCCGCCGTCTGCTGGGCGGTCGGCGGGTCGTCGGGCAGGAACCCGATGGTCGTGCGCCCGGCGCCCAGCGGCAGGGAGACCGCCACGTCGGGGTTCTCGCTGCCGCCCGCCGCGATCTCGAGTGACCCACCCCCGATGTCGAACAGGAGCATGTCGCCGGCCGACCACCCGTACCAGCGGCGCACCGCGAGGAAGGTGATCCGGGCCTCGTCCTCGCCCGTGAGGACCTGGAGCCGCACGCCGGTCTCGGCTGCGACCAGGTCGAGCACCGCGGGACCGTTCGGTGCCTCGCGCAGCGCGGACGTCGCGAACGCGAGCATCTCGTCGATACCGGCGTCGGCCGCCTGCTTGGCGCCGGCCCCCACCGCGTCGACGACCGCACGGACACCCTCGGGGCTGATCTGCCCGGACGGCTCGAGGTACCGCATGAGCCGCAGGACCGACTTGTGCGACGACTGCGGGACCGGCTGGGCGCCGCGGTGGGCGTCCACGACCAGCAGGTTGACCGTGTTCGAGCCGACGTCCAGCACCCCGAGCCGCATGAGGCCACCGTAGTGCCGGGCCGGTGCCTAGAAGCCGCTCGGCTCCGTCTCGAGCTCGGGCTCGACCGGGCGGGCCTCGTGGTGGAGGGGCGTGAGCGCGGTGGTCTGCTCGAACCAGATCAACGCGTCGTACCGCTCGCCCATCCGGGTCGGCACGTAGTTCCCCGCCTCGCGCGCGGGCTGGTAGACGACGCCGATGGCGCGGTGGCCGAGCCAGGCCGAGAGCCACGGGCCGGACCGGTCCTCACCGAACGGCAGGAACGCCGCGCGACCCAGTGCCTGATGGAGCAGGTCCTCGTGGCTGCCGGCCCGCGCCTCGGGCACCAGCATCGACCGCTCCGGCGAGCCCCACGCCGCGGCGGCGAGCACCGACCCGCGGTGCGACGCGAACCCAACGAGCGCGACACCGTCGTCGCCGTGCCCCTCGCGCACGAGCTGGCCGACGTTGACGAGCCCGCCGCGGGCCATGTCGGTGGCCCGCGCGTCGCCGATGTGGGTGTTGTGCTCCCAGACCAGACCCTTCGACTGCGGCCCGAGGTGCTCGGAGATGCGGTCGATCGTGGCAGCCATGTGGTGGTCTCGGACGTTCCACGACTCGCGGTCGCCGCGCACCATGATCCGGTAGTAGTGCTCGGCGTCGGCGGCGACCTCCGCGTTCTGTGCGGTGTCGAACGCACCCTCGTCGTCCTGGGCCCGCGCACGCATCCGGCCACGCACCTCGGTGAGCAGGGCGACGACGTCCGGTTCGCAGGACAGCGGCACCAGCCGGGTGCTCCAGGCGTACTCGTGCGGGTCCTCGCGGTAGGGCATGAAGCACTCCCAGGCGCGGTGCGCGGTCGGCACGGCGTCCGGGGCGTTCGCTTCGAGCCACGCGACGATCTCCCGCAGCGAGTCCCACAGCGAGTACACGTCGAGGCCGTAGAAGCCGACGCGCTCAGCCGGGGGCAGCGCGAGGTTCCTCCGGTGCAGCCAGTCGAGGAACTCGGCGACGTCCCGGTTCGCCCACATCCACGTCGGCCATCGGGCGAAGCGGGCCAGGAGCCCGTCGACATCGAGGTCCTGCTCGTCGAGGCCACGCACCCACCGGTTGATCCGCCAGCAGTCGGGCCAGTCGCCCTCGACCCCGATCCAAGTGAACCCGCGTTCGACGATGAGGCGGCGGCTGAGCAGGGCCCGCCAGCGGTAGAACTCGTGCGTGCCGTGCGAGGCCTCCCCGAGGCACACGAACCGCGCCGCACCGATCTGGTCGACGAGCGGGTCGAGATCTCCGACGCTCCGCACCGGACGGGCGAGCGACCGAACCTGGGCGGTGGCGTCGGCGCTGCTCGCGTCGCGCCGCGACGAGCTCATGGCACTGCTCCTCCAGCGGGTCCTGCGTCGGTCGGCAGAAGGTGACGGGTGAACCAGTCGCGCGCGAGGAGTGCCGCCTCCGCGAGCGTGCCGGGTTCCTCGAACAGGTGCGTCGCGCCCTCGACGACGGCCAGCTCGCTCGGGCAGCGCAGCCGCGCCTGCGCCCGCCGGTTGAGCTCGAGCACCATCTCGTCCGCGCCGCCGACGATGAGCAGGGTCGGCGCGCGGACGTCCGCGAGGCGCGGGCCGGCGAGGTCCGGTCGCCCGCCGCGTGACACGACCGCTGCGACCACGGAGCCCGGCTCGGCCGCAGCCCACAGCGCCGCTCCGGCGCCGGTGCTCGCCCCGAAGTAGCCGACGCGGGCGGACGCGCTGTCCGGCCGGGAGCCGAGCCACCGGGTCGCTGCGGCCAGCCGATCCGCGAGCAGCTCGATGTCGAAGACGTTGGCGCGGGCCAGCTCCTCCTCGGGGCTGAGCAGGTCGAGGAGCAGGGTGCCGAGGCCGGCGCGCTGCAGCACCGAGGCGACGAACTTGTTGCGCGGGCTGTGGCGGCTGCTGCCGCTCCCGTGGGCGAACACCACCACGCCCGTCACGGGTTCAGGCAGGTGCAGGTGACCCTCGAGGGCGCTGGCGCCGACGGGGATCGAGACGTCGATGTCGCAGTCCGGGGCGTCGTCGACCGTCGGCACGCCCCCGAGGCGCAGGGCCGCGGTGTCGAGCAGGACGATGACCTCCTCGTCGCTCGTCGGGGTGAAATCGCGGTAGTGGTACCCCACCGCCATGAACCCCGGCGGTGTCGAGACGCACACGAGCTCGTCGGCCTCGGGCAGACCCTGGACGGCCTCGACCGGCGCGACCGGCACGGCCACGACGACGCGGGCGGCGCCGAGGTGACGCGCCACCGCGCAGGCGGCCCGCGCCGTCGAGCCGGTCGCGATGCCGTCGTCGACGATGACCGCGATCCGCCCCGCCAGGTCGACCGGGTCTCGACCTCGCCGCAGCCGTGCGACGCGCGACTCGAGCTCGGCCCGCTCGCGACTCTCGATCGAGGCCAGCTCCTCGGCGGTGACCCGGGTGGCCGCGAGCACCCGCGAGTCGAGGACGCGCGCGCCGCCCTCGCCGATGGCCCCCATGGCGAGCTCCGGCTGGTACGGGACGCTGAGCTTGCGGACCACGATGACGTCGAGCGGCAGGTCGAGCGCCGTCGCCACCTCGAAGGCCACGGGGACGCCGCCTCGCGGCAGACCCAGCACGACCGCATCCTGACCCCTCAGGTGCTGCAGCCTCCGCGCCAGCTGTCGGCCGGCGTCGACCCGATCGGCGAAGACGATCATGGCGATGACCCTTCCGTCACCTACACGTCCACCATGCTCCTCGGAGCCCGCGACCGCAGCCGCAGCCGGGCAGGGAGAGGGAGCCGACGAGGCAGCGGCCCGTCAGCCCGCGTTGATCCAGGACGTCCAGCCAGGACGCGCGACCGCGGCGACGACCGCCGCGACGTCGATCGCGACACCCAGGAGCAGCTGGGTGTCCCAGAACGCGATCAGCACCGCGAGCGAGGCCACCGACCCGACGACCGCGAGCCACGGCCAGATCGCCGCCAGCCCCGGCACCCCCAGACGGCGAGCCCGAGCAGGGCGAACGCGACGATCGTCACGGCGACGAGGACCGTTGCGACCGGACGTCGCGCGGGCTCCGGCACGAGCCAGGAGCTCGTGATCGTGAACGGGAACTTCGGGTCGTCCGCGGAGGTCACGAAGTAGAGGAGGTGCACGAGACCGTGCGCGAGGAGCAGCAGACCGACCACGATGCGCAGCACGACGTCCATCGTTCGAGTCTTCCGGGGTGCGGGCCCGCCGCACCAGAGGACAACAGCCCGGCTAGCGTGGATGGCATGGGGACCGCGCTGAGGCGCGAGTCGTGGACGGCCCTGCTGGGCGCCGACCCGCGCGAATGGCTCCTGGCCTGCGACGAGCCCGCGCGCGCTGGGTGACGCTCACCGAGCTGCTCGACCGGCCCGAAGATGATCCCGACCGCATCGCGGCCCACGCCGGTGTGCTCGCCGATCCCGGCACACGGACGCTGCTCGAGCGGCTGCCCGACTGGGCGACCGACAACCACCTGTCCGCGCACGCGAGCCCTGGCTTCGCCCCGAACCTGCTGAACCTCCTGGCCGACATGGGCGTCGGAGCGGGCGACGACGGGCGCGTCGAGCATCTCCTGGATGCGTTCTGCGACCACCAGGACGCGAACGGACGGTTCATGTCGTGCGCGACCAGTGCGACGATGTCGACGCTCGTCTGGGGATCGCTGCTCTGCGACACGCACGCCGTGACCGAGGTGCTCGTGCGGTACGGCCGAGCGCACGACCCGTCGGTCACGCGATCGTTGCGGCGCATGGTGGCCGACCTCGCCCCGACACCGCAGGGCATGGCGTGGCCGTGCCTCCCTGACCCTGTGACGGGCTTCCGGGGCCCGGGCCGCCAGGCGGACTTCTGCCCGCAGGTCACGCTCGAGGCGTTGCGGACCTGGGCTCGTCTGCCCGAGAGCGAGCAGCCCGAGCAGGCGCTGGACGTGGCGCGCACAGCGGTGCGTGCCTGGCGGGTGCGTGCCGCCGAGAAGCCGTCAATGTTCGGCCACGGGCACCAGTTCAAGACTGTGAAGTGGCCGACGTTCTGGTACGACATCCACTGGCTCCTCGACACCGTCGGGCGCTACCCCCGGCTGTGGAGCGGGCCGGTGGCCGACCCGGCCGATCGCCGCAGCGTGGCCGAGCTCGTCGCGGTCCTGGTCGCCTACAACTTCGGAGCCGACGGCACCGTGACGCCGCGGTCGTGCTACCGAGGCTTCGCCGCCTACTCGTTCGGGCAGAAGAAGACGCCTTCCGGCTTCGCGACAGCCCGGCTCGCCGCGGTGCTCCGTCGCTTCGACGACCCTCGCCGACGACGCTCGCGCGGTCGATGTCCTCAGCCGGGGGAGCTCCCGGGGTGGCACCGGCCACCCCCTGGCGCCCCGACTGCTCCCGACCCGGGCCACGTAGCTCACGCGGGTGCGTGCCGGTGGCCGGCATGCACCGCGCGGCGACCCGGCGGCAGTCTGTGTCGCGACCCGCCCCTGCGTCAGGACGTGACGTCGGCCGTGGTGAACCGGCTCCATGCGAGCGCCCCGAAGATCACGACCCACGCGGCCTGGACGCCCAGCCCGCGACCGAGCACGCCCCAGTCGACCTGGATCCGCAGGAACTCGGCGAAGTCCAGCCAGTGGTGCGTGAGCAGGGCGGGGTGGATCGCGGCGAGCTGGGGGAGGGTGTCGAGCACCGCGGAGACGATCGCGACGACGACCGTCGCGGCCATCGCGCCGACGGGGACCTCGGTGAGGGTCGACAGGAAGAGCCCCACGGCAACCAGACCCGTCAGGGACAGCGCGACGTAGGCGGCGACGCCGGCCATCCGCAGCATCCCGTCACCCATCGGGACGGTCGAGCCGGAGAGCAGCGTGACGTCGCGCAGGCCGAAGTACACCGCGCCGACGACGAGCGCCATGACGGCGATCGCCATCACCGCTGCGGCTACGAACATGCCGGCGGCCAGCGCCTTGACGGCGAGCAGACGGGTGCGCGAGACGGGCACGGCCAGCAGGTACCGGAGCGTCCCGGCCTGCGCCTCGCCGGCGATCGCATCACCGGACGCGATCCCGGTCGTGAGCGGCAGGAGGAACGGCAGGCACATGAACAGGGCCGCGACCACGAGGAAGAGCCCGTTGCCGGTCACCTTCCCGATGAAGCCGGGTCCCTGACCGCCGAGCGCCGTGTCCTGCGTGATGAACAGGACGGTGCCGAGCAGCAGCGGGACGGCGGACAGCCCCACGAGCAGGGCGATGTTGCGGCGCCGACCGAAGACGAGCCGGAGCTCGCTGCGCAGCAGACGCCCCCACGCCCCTCGTCGGGGGCTCGCGTCGGCGAGGGGCGCCGTCGGGCCCACGACGCCCGCCTGGACCACGTCAGCGCGCGACATCGAAGCCCTCTCCGGTCAGTGCGACGAACAGCTGTTCGAGGCTCGGGCGTCGGACCTCGAGGCCGAGCAGGTCGACCCCGGCATGGACGAGCGCCGCCGCGACGCGCTCGGGGGCCACGTCCGCGAGCAGACCGGTCAGGGTCATGCCGTCGACGCTCACCTCGGTGATCTGGGCTGCGGCGAGCACCTCGGCCGCTGTGGTCACGTGCCGGAGGGTGGTCGTCACGACGAGGTGCGCAGCGCCGCGCGCGGTCAGGACGCTCCGGTCGCCCTGGAGCAGGAGCCGGCCGCGTCCCATGATCCCGATGTGCGAGCACACCTGCTCGATCTCGCTGAGCAGGTGCGAGGAGACCAGAACCGTGGTTCCGGCGTCGGCCAGCTCACGGATCAGGACGCGCACCTCGCGGGTGCCCTGCGGGTCGAGCCCGTTCGTCGGCTCGTCGAGCACGAGAAGCTCGCGGGGTCGCAGGAGCGCGGCGGCGAGGCCGAGCCGCTGCTTCATGCCGAGGGAGTACTGCCGGTACCGCTTGGTCGCGGCCGCTGCCAGCCCGACGCGTTCGAGGGCGTCGTCGCAGCGGCGGCGGGACGTGCGCGGGTCCGCTGTCGCGTCGCACGCGTCGAGCCGCGCAAGGTTCGCGCGACCGCTGAGGTACGGCTGGAAGGCCGGACCCTCGACGAGGACCCCGACCCTCGGCAGCACCGACCCGCCGGCCTGCGGCATCGGCTGGCCGAGCAGCCAGGACCGCCCGGCCGTCGGGCGCACGAGACCGAGCAGCATCCGGATCGTCGTCGTCTTGCCCGAGCCGTTGGGTCCGATGAAGCCGTAGACGGAGCCGCGCAGCACCTGCAGCCCGATCCCGTCGACGGCGACCTGGCCCGAGCCGAACCGCTTGGTGAGGCCCTGGCTCCGGACAGCGAACGCCGACGCCTCGTCAGCGGTCAGGTCGTCCGTCGTCGCGTCGTCGGGAGCCACACCAGCCAGCATGGCGTCCGGCAGCGTCGAGGTCACGCCATCCCGCGCAGCGTCTCGGCCGGGACCGCGCCGATGAGCACGCGGCCGTCGGTGGTGACCAGGACGCTCACCAGCGCCGAGCTGAGCAGGCGCCCCTCAGGGACCTCGGTCGTGAGCTGCTGGTACAGGGCCGCCGTGTCGAGCGTGAACTTGTCGCCCGGACCCTTGCCGTCGCTGGGGCCGAACTCCTGGATGAGCCCCTGCGCGCTCTCGGAGCCGATCGTCGGCCGCGTCCCGAGTGCCCCGGTGAGGGCTGCGGGGTCGCCGGCGACGAGCGATGCGACGTCGACGTGGGCCAGTGTGACGACGGTCGCCCAGCCCGTGCCGGTGACGGAGACGCCGTCGGGGAGCGTCCCGGGCGTCGGCGCGGGCGCGGGGGAGACCATCGCGGACTTGTCGGGCAACGGGACCACGACCTCCTTGACCGTGGCGCCCGCGGGGGCCGAGAAGGCCAGCACGGAGGGGTCGGGCGTCGCGAACCGCACGTCGGTGAAGCCGAGCTCGAGGGCGGGTGCCGTGGTGTCCTGCGTGCTCCACGCCTGCACGCGCAGGGGGGTCGAGGTCACGGCGTCGATGGCGACGACGATCCGCGCGACGAGCGTGTCAGTGCTTCGCGGCGTCACGACGAGCTGGTACGCGGCGCGTCCGGCAACGGTCGTCTGCGCGTCGAGGGTCACGACCGAGGTCGTGTCGGCGTGCGCGAGGGCTGCGCGGGCAGCGTCTTCCGGGGTGGGCAGGGCGCCCGCGGCGGGGGACTCGGTCGTGGCGCGCAGGTCGCTCGAGAGCTTGTCGTAGCGGGCCGCGTCGGCGGCGCTGAGCGCGTAGTGGACGGCGGCGTCGTCGGCGCTCGAGTACGTCCACGCCTGGGCGCCGTCCCGGACCACCGAGTACTCCGACGTCGCCCCGAGCAGCGCGACCCTCGACCGGTCCGCGCCGTCCGACCAGACCCGCATCGTCGAGCTGCCGCCGAGGAGCACGATCGGGTCGGCGCCGCCGGCCGACGCGAAGGGGATCTCGGGCAGGCCGAGCCGGGCGGTGTAGACGACGGTGCCGGACAGGGCCGTCGGCTGCGCCGCCGCGACCTGAGCGAGCAGCTGCTCCGGGGTCACAGGTGGGAGCCCGCGATCACCTGCCGACGCGATCAGCGGCGGCGCGATGAACGCCCCGGCCACGAGCGCCGCGACGGCGACGGGGACGCTCCAGCGGGACCGCAGGCTGAGGGTTCGACGAGGTACGGCTGGCTCGGTCATGGGTCCACTGTGCGACATCACCCCTGAGAGCACGCTGAGAGCCGGTGGCAACGGCTGACGCCGTCCGCGGGGTCCGCAGTGGGATGCTGCAGTCGTGCGGGTCCTGGTGGTCGACGACGAGCGCGGACTGACCCGCGCACTCGAGCGGGGGCTGGCGGCCGAGGGTTTCGCGGTCGATGTCGCCCACGACGGCGAGACCGGGCTGACGCTCGCGACGGACACCGAGTACGACGCCATCGTCCTCGACATCATGCTGCCGCGCCGCAACGGGTACGACGTCGTCACGGCGCTGCGCGAACGCGGCATCTGGACGCCCGTGCTCCTGCTCAGCGCGAAGGACGGCGAGCACGACGTGGCCGACGGCCTCGATGTCGGCGCCGACGACTACCTGACCAAGCCGTTCTCGTTCGTCGTCCTCGTCGCGCGGCTGAGGGCCCTCGTCCGGCGCCCGGCCGGGGCCCGACCCGCGGTGCTGACCGCCGGGGACATCGTGCTCGACCCGTCGACGCGCACGGTCACGCAGGCGGGCGCGCCGGTGGACCTCACGACCCGGGAGCTCGCGCTCCTCGAGTACCTCATGCGCCACAGCGACCGGGTGGTCGGCAAGGTCGAGCTCCGCGACCACGTGTGGGACGGATCGGGGGAGGACCTCAACGTCGTGGAGGTCTACGTCGGCTATCTCCGACGCAAGCTCGGCCGGGACGCGGTGACGACCGTGCGCGGGGCCGGCTACCGCGTGGCGGGCTGACCTGGTGCCGGCGGGCGACGTCCCGACGCGGTCGAACCGCAGGCAGCACGGCCGCGGCTGGCGCGGCTGGTCGCTGCGGCTGCGGCTGACCGTGCTGACCGCGGTGCTGCTGTGCGTCACGCTCGTCGCCGGTGCCGTGGCGCTCACGAGCGTCCTGTCGCGCAGCCGGGTGGCGGCGCTCGACGGCATCGCCCGGGACCGGGCCGTGACGATCGCCGCGCTGGCGACCGACGACCGCCTGCCCGAGGCGCTCCCGGTGGCCGAGCCGCGTGAGATCGCCCAGCTGCTCGACGCGTCCGGCCTGGTCATCGCGTCGTCCCCCAACGCGAGTCGCACCTTGCCCGTCCTGGTGTCGAGCGAGCTTGCCGCGCTGCGGTCGAAGGCGGGCGACGAGGTGCTGGTCACCACGGCCGCCACGACCTACGACGACGAGGCGCGGGTCGCCGTCCGGGCGACCACCTACCGGGGCGCCCCGGTCACCGTCGTGGCGACCGTGCCGCTCGCCGAGGTCCGAGGACTGCTGGGCGCTCTGCGCGTCTCGCTCGTCGTCGTCGTCCCGCTGCTCACCGCCCTGCTCGCGTGGGTGATCTGGATGGTGCTCGGTCGAGCGCTGCTCCCCGTGGAGCAGATGCGCCGGGCCGCGGCCCAGGTGGCACGCACGGGCGGACCGGGCTCGCTGCCGGTCCGCGACGCGGACGACGAGCTCGGCGCGCTGGCCCGGACGCTGAACGAGATGCTCGACAGGCTCGAGGATGCTGCCGCCCGCCAGCGCACCTTCACGGCCGACGCAGCGCACGAGCTGCGGTCGCCGCTCGCCGCCGTGCGCGCGAGCATCGACGTCGCCCGCGCCCACCCCGCCGCGTACAGCACGGCGGAGCTCGCCGAGGACCTCAAGGGCGAGGTCCTGCGCATGCAGGCGCTCGTGGACGACCTGCTGCTGCTCGCCCGGGTCGGGTCCGCGCCGGTCGTCCGCAGCCCGATCGACCTCGGCCGCCTGGCTCACGACGCGGTCGGGGCCGCGCGTCCGGTCGACGGCGTCGACGTCGGCGTCGCGGGCTCCGGCGTCGCGCTCGGCGACCCGGCAGCGATCGGCCGGGTCGTGCGCAACCTCGTCGACAACGCGCTGCGGCACGCCTCGACCCGCGTCCTGGTCACCGTCGACGACGGTGCGGTCACGGTCGAGGACGACGGCCACGGCGTGCCCGAGGAGGACCGCCAGCGGGTCTTCGAGCGCTTCGTCCGGCTCGACGAGGCGCGGGAGCGGGACTCCGGAGGCAGCGGGCTCGGCCTCGCGATCGCCCGCGAGGTCGCCCGGGAGCAGGGCGGAGACGTGACGCTGGCCCCGTCGGCGCTGGGCGGGCTGCGCGCCGCGCTGCGCCTGCCCGTGGATGCCGCGCCGGGCCCCGGGGGGCGTGACCCGGGTCCCTGAGCGGGATGCGACCTGCGGAGGCGTGACAACAGTCCCGTGGATCGGTGCGGGCGAGCGAGTAGCGTCCACATCCGGCGCCCGGACTGCCCCGAGGCGGCGAGCGGACGGAGAAGGACGAGTGACCATGGCTGACCTGGCTGACCTGCACGCCCAGTACCTCACCGAGGACCTCGACGAGGCCGGCAACCCCCGGTCGTTCGCGCTGCAGTGCCCGCCCGGCTTCAACTTCGGCTACGACGTCGTCGACCGGCTCGGTGCCCTGACCCCGGACCGGCGCGCACTGCGGTGGTGCAACGACGAGGGCGAGCAGCGCACCTACACGTTCGGTGAGATCCAGCGGCTCAGCGACCAGGCCGCGTCGTACTTCCTGTCCCAGGGCATCCGCAAGGGCGACCGGGTCCTGCTCATCCTCAAGCGGCACGCCCAGTTCTGGTGGGCCATCACGGCCCTGCACAAGATCGGCGCCGTCGTCGTCCCGGCCACGAACCAGCTCATGGCGTACGACCTCGTCTTCCGGCTGTCCGAGGCCGACATCAGCGCGGTCGTGTGCACGCTCGAGGGCCAGGTGGCCCACGAGGTCGAGCAGGCCGAGGCCCAGCTCGGCCGGTCCCTCGTGAAGATGGGCGTACGGGGCACCCGGGACGGGTGGGCGGACTTCGACGGCGGCCTGGCGGACGCAGCGCCGTTCGTCCGCCCCGCGGCCGCAGACCTGCCCGCGGTCGACGACCCGATGCTGCTCTACTTCACGTCGGGCACGACCGCGCAGCCGAAGATGGTCGTGCACGACTTCTCGTACCCGATCGCGCACATCGCGACCGCCAAGTACTGGCAGCGCGTCGACCCCGAGGGCCTGCACCTGACCCTGTCGGAGACCGGCTGGGCCAAGTCGGTGTGGGGCAAGCTCTACGGGCAGTGGCTGATGGAGACCTGCGTCGACGTCTACGACTTCGACCGGTTCGACGCGGTGCGCCTGCTCGAGCACCTGCAGGACGCCCGGGTCACGACGTTCTGCGCGGCGCCCACGGTGTACCGGTTCCTCATCACCCACGACCTGTCCCGGTACGACCTCTCCGCGCTGCAGCACTGCACGATCGCGGGCGAGGCGATGAACCCGGTGGTCTTCGACACGTTCAAGGCGCTCACCGGCCTGGAGCTCAAGGAGGGCTACGGCCAGACCGAGATGACCCTGGCCGTCGTCACGAACTACTGGCAGGCGACCAAGGCAGGCTCGATGGGCAAGCCGTCGGCCGGGTACGACGTCGGGCTGCGCACCGAGGACGGCACCGAGGACGGCACCGAGGCCGCGCCGGGCGAGGACGGCGAGATCTGCATCCGGGTCCCCGAGGGTGCCCGACCGATCGGGCTGTTCGCCGGGTACGCCGGCGACCCGGCCACGACGCAGTCGGTCTGGCACGACGGCTGGTACCACACGCGCGACCTGGCCCGGAAGGATGAGGACGGCTACTTCTGGTACGTCGGGCGCACGGACGACATGATCAAGACGTCCGGCTACCGCGTCGGTCCGTTCGAGGTCGAGAGCGTCGTCATGGCCCACCCGGCCGTGGTCGAGTGCGCGATCACCGCGGCTCCCGATGAGGTCCGCGGCACCGTCGTGAAGGCGACCATCATCCTGGCCGCGGGGTACGAGCCGACCGACGCGCTCAAGAAGGACATCCAGAGCTTCGTCAAGCACCGCACGGCGCCGTACAAGTACCCGCGCGTGATCGAGTTCGTCGAGGCGATGCCGACGACCATCTCGGGGAAGATCCGGCGCGTCGTGATCCGTGCGGACAGCGAGCGGGCCGCGCGCGAGGGCGGACCCGCCGCGGGCGGCGGCGACAAGGGCTGAGGGCGCCTCGCCGCGCCGAGCGCACGACGGGGACGAACGAGCGAGGCGGCCGGCCGAACCACGGGTGGTCGCCTCGCTCGTCGTCTCCGGTCAGGCGTCGATGCGCCCGAGGCCCTGGGAGTCGAGGACGGCCTTGACCTGCGCCCGCTCGGCGTCGTCGAGCGGCAGGAGCGGCGGCTGGAGCCCGTCGTGGTCGATGATGCCGCGCAGCACCTGCGCGGCCTTGAAGGATCCGAGCGTCGCGCTGAAGCCTCCGATGCGCCCGCCGGCGATCTTGGTGATGAGCCGCAGCGCGTGCAACCGTTCCTGCACGCGACGAGCCGTCTCCCAGTCACCCTTGACCGCGGCGTCGTAGACCTCGACGAAGCCGTGCGGGTCGATGTTGGCGACGCCCACGATCATGCCGTGCGCCCCCTGGAAGATGGCGGCGTCACCGGTGATGTCCGAGCCCGTGATGACCGAGAAGCCCTCGATGTCGCGCGTGTGCTCGATGATGTAGCGGAAGCCGTCCTCCTCCCCGCTGGTGTCCTTGACCCCCGCGATGACGCCGTCCTTCGCGAGCTGCACGGTGAGCTCGGCCGGGATCTTCACGCCCGTGAAGACCGGGATGTCGTACGCGTAGAGCGGCAGGTCGCTCGAGGCAGCGATCGTGCGGAAGTGGTAGTCGATCTCGTTGCGCCCGACGCTCCCGTAGAACGCGCTCGTGCTCACGAGGGCATCGATGGGGTACTCCTGCGCGATCGCCGCGTTGTGCAGGACCCGGCGTGTTCCGATGTCGCTGACGCCGGCCAGGACGGGGATGCGCTTGGCCACGGTCGTCGTGACGGTCTCGAGCGTGGTCCGCTGCTGGTCCTCCGTCAGGTAGGGCCCCTCGCCGCCGGTGCCGAGGACGAAGATCGCGTGGACTCCGGCGTCGACCTCGAAGTTGACGAGGCGTTCGAGCGAGACGACGTCGACGTCACCGGACGGTGTCAGGGGAGTGATGATCGGGGGGATGACTCCCCGGAGTGGTTCGCGTGCGGTCATGACGGCTTCCGTTTCTGCAGGTGGGAGTGGACGGGCTGTCGTGCTCAGCCCCAGGACGCCTCGGTCATCGGGCGCAGCGCGGTCTCGAGGATGCGCAGGTGTCGCGGGCGGGTCAGCACGAACGTGATGAGCTCGGCGATGTCCGCGGGCCGCATCATCCCCTTGAGCTGGTCGCTGCCGTCGGTGCGGCCGCGGGCGTCGTCGATCGCGAAGTTCGTCCAGACGCCACCGGGGCAGATGTTGGTCGCCCGGATGCCGTCCTCACGCAGCTCGTTGTCGAGCGCGCGGGTCAGGCCGACCTGCGCGAACTTGCTCGCCGAGTAGACGGCCTCCCCAGGTAGACCGCGGCGTCCGGCCTCGCTGGCGACGGTGATGAGGTCGCCGCCCCCGGCGGCCTGCAGGTGCGGGACGGCGGCGCGATACAGGTAGATCGTGCCGAGGACGTTGGTGCGGATCATCTCGTCCTCGTGCTGCTCCGGCACGTCGACGAACTGGCCGTAGGAGCCGACGCCGGCGTTGGCCACCACGATGTCCAGGTGCCCGTACGTGTCGACCGTCTTCTGGACCGCGGCGTCGACGTCGGCGCGGTTGCCGACGTCGCCGTGGAGCTGGAGCGTGTCGGGCAGCTCGGGGGCGGTGCCCGAGCGGGAGAACAGGGCGAGCTTGACGCCCTGGGCGCTCAGGCTCCGGGCGACCTCGGAGCCGATGCCGGAGCTTCCTCCGGTGATGAATGCGACCTTTCCGGTCAGGTCAGCCGTCTGGTAGGTCATCGTCGTTCCTCCTGGGTGGGGACTGGGGCAGGGTGGGGGGCGTCAGAGTGCGACGCGGTGCGCGGCGAGGTAGTCGAGGTCCCAGACGAGGCCGGTACCGGGCTCGTCCGACGGGAAGTAGAAGCCGTCCTTCTCGGTCCCGCCGCCCTTGACGATCTGCAGGTCCTGCCAGCGACCGCCGTCCGTGACCTCGGCGGCGCGGGCGTTGGGCACGGCAGCGAGCAGGGAGGCGCTCAGCTCGAGAACGAAGTGCGGTGTCATCGGGAGGTTGCGCACGCGGGCCAGCGTGGCGATGTCCATGAAGCCGGTGATCCCCCCGACGCGGCCGACGTCGGCCTGGACGAAGTCGACGATCCCCGCCTCGAAGTACTGGTTGAACTGGTCGGCGGTGTAGACGTTCTCGCCCAGCCCGATCGGCGTCGTGGTCCGGGCCCGCAGCCGGGCGTGACCCAGGATGTCGTCCGACGGCAGCGGCTCCTCGATCCACAGCAGGTTGAACTGCTCGAACCGCTGGAACGCGCGCACCGCGTCCGGGAAGGACCATCCCTGGTTGGCGTCGACGGCGATCGGATAGGTGCCCACGGCCTCGGTGAGCAGGGCGAGCCGCTCGACGTCCTCCTCGACGTCCGGCTTGCCGACCTTCACCTTGCCGAACGCGTACCCCTTGGCCTGCCACCGCTTGACCTGGTCGATGACCTCGTCGATCCCGAGGTGGAGGTTGATGCCGGAGCCGTACAGCGCGACCTTCTCGTGGACGCGGCCGAGCAGGTCGACGACCGGGACCCCGTAGGACTTGCCGAGCAGGTCCCAGAACGCGATGTCGAACGCGGAGATGGCGTGCGTCGTCACCCCGGCGCCGCCGATGTCGTGGACGTAGCGGTACGCGCTGGTCCAGAGCGCCCGTGGGGACACGCGTCGGCCGACGAGGACGGGGGCGATCTCCCGCGCGAGCGCGCCGATCGTCGCCCCGCCCATCCCTGACGTGTGGCTCGCGCCCCGGCCGACGAGGCCGTTGCTGCCGTGCACCGTCACGAGGGTGACCTCGATGTCGGTCACGTGGTGGATCTGGTCGCCCCACGGCCCGTCCGGCAGCGGGACCCGGAAGACCTCGACGTCGATCGACTCGATACGGGGGATGCGGTCGTCGGTCGAGGTCGTGGCCGACGCGGTCTGGGTGAGGAAAGACATGGCAGAACCTTTCGATGGGTGGATTGCTGGCGCGCTCCCGCGCCTATCCCTTGACCGCTCCGGCCGTGAGTCCGCTGACGAGCTGCTTCTGGACGAGCATGAATCCGACGAGGACGGGGACTGCGGCCAGCACCCCTCCTGCGGTGAGCAGGTCCCAACGGATCTGGTACTCACCGATGAACATGCTCAGACCGACCGGGATCGTCTGAGCGGCCGTGGTCTGGGTGAACGTCAGGGCGTAGAGGAACTCGTTCCACGCGAAGATGAAGATGTACGTGCCGGCGGCGGTGAGTCCCGGACGCATCAGGGGCAGCAGGATGTGCCGGACCATCTGCATAGGCGAGCAGCCGTCGATCGTCGCGGCCTCGTCCAGCTCTCGTGGCAACCCGTCCAGGAAGCCCTTGAGCAGGAACGTGGCGAACGGCGTCGCGAACGTCGTGTAGACGAGAAGCAGACCCCAGCGCGAGTCGAGCAGGCTCATGGTCCGCAGCTCGACCTGGAGCGGGATGACGAGCAGGACCGCCGGGAACAGCTGAGCGACCAGCAGGCCGGTGAGCACGGCGGACCGTCCACGGAAGCGGAAGCGCGACAGGCTGATCGCAGCGGCCACGGCGATCAGCAGCGAGAACGCGACGGTGCACAGTGCCGTGATCACGCTGTTGGTCAGGTACGACACGAACGGCGTCTTGTCGAACAGCTCGCGGTAGGCCGCGAGGGTCGGGTGGGTCGGCAGCAGGCTGCCGCCGGGCGCGATGAGCTGGGACTGCGGGCTCAGCGAGGTGAGCAGCATGATGACGTACGGCCCGAGGGTCGCTGTCATCCAGACGGTCACGGCGATGTAGAGGGACGGTCGGCCCAGGCGGGCCAGGCCGTGCCTGCCCGCTCGCGGCTCGAGCCTCGGCGTGACCTGGGCGAGCGGCCGCGGCCGGACGATCTCGTCGGTCATCACTTCTCCTTCTCCGACGTGAGTCGCACGTAGAAGACGACCATCACGGCGAGCACCGCGGCCTGGACCATCGCGTACGCCGCGCCCTGGCCGAAGTCGCCGCCCTTGTAGGCGGTCAGGTACGACTGCAGCGGCAGCGTCGTGGTGGCGCGGGCCGGACCGCCGCCCGTGAGCACGTACGCCAGATCGACGTAGTTCGCGGTCCAGATGACGCGCAGGACCGTCGTGATCACGATCGTGGGCAGGATGTAGGGCACGACGACGTGACGGAACACCGCCAACGTCCCGCACCCGTCGGTCCGGGCGGCCTCCTTGAGCTCGGCCGGCACGCCCTGCAGCGCTGCGAGGACCATCACCGCGAAGAACGGGATGCCCTGCCAGGCGTCGACCGCGATGAGCGAGCCCATCGCCGTCGAGCTCTGGCCGAGCCAGGCGATGGGTGCGTCGATGACACCCAGGCCGAGCAGCGCCCGGTTGATGACGCCATGGTTCGGCTCGAGCATCCACATCCAGATGAGCGAGACGAGCACGCTCGGTGTGGCCCAGGGGATCATCGCGAGACCGCGCACCACGCCACGCAGCCGGAAGCTCTGGTTGAGGAGGAGTGCCCCTCCGACGCCGAACAGCAGCTGGAGCGAGACGGCCCCCACGACCCACACGAGCGAGTTGCCGACGTATGTGCCGAACTGCACGTCGGTGAAGATCGCCGCGTAGTTCTGGGTCCCGATGAACCCGATGATGCCGCCGAGGAAGCTGGTCTCGTTGAACGAGAACCAGATCGCCCGCAGGAACGGGTAGGCGATGAAGACAGTGAAGAGGGCGAGGCTCGGAGCGAGGTAGAAGACGGGGAGCCAACGGGCCCCCCGCGGTCCGGGCGCACGCCCGGACCGCGGGAGCCGTCGGGTGACGGTCGTCATGTCACTTGCCTGCCAGGACGTCCGCGAGGACGGTCAGCGCATCCTTGCTGGAGGTCTGGCCCTCGAACGCCGACTGGATGGTGGGCTGCCACTCCTTGTTGACCACCTTGGACGTCCCGGCCACCCCCGGCCACGACGACGCGTACGCCTCGGCGCCGATCGCGATCTTGAGAGCGGGGTCGGAGACGAACGGCTCCTCCTTGGCCACCGAGCTCAGCACCGGCAGCTGGCCCTGCGGAGAGGTGCTGATCTTGAGCATCTGGTCGTGCTCGGCGAGCCACGAGATCCAGTCGAAGGCGAGGTCCTTGTTCTTCGAGCCCGAGAAGACGACGTTTCCGCTCATCGAGCCCAGCGTCGCCTCACCGGCCGTGGTCTTGCCCGGCATCGGGATGACCGCGACGTCGTCTCCGAGTGCCTCGCGCACAGCCTTCAGCGAGCCGGGGTGGTGGATCATCATGGCGGTGGTGCCATTGAGGAAGTTGCCCCGGACGGCCGCGAAGTCTGCGGTCAGCGAGCCGGGCGGGGTGGCCGCGAGCTTGCCGGCGAGATCGAGGTAGTCCTGGTTGACGGCGACCGCCGTGTCGTCGTTCAGCACGACCTTGTCGCCGTCCATGAACTTCGCACCGCCGGACAGCATCCAGGCCGCCCACTGGTCCTGGCCGCCGGCGCCGCCGCGCACGTCCATCGCGAACTGACCCTTGGCTGCGAGCACCTGCGCCGCATGGAGCACGTCCGCATGGGTCTGGGGTGCTTCGAGCCCGGCGGCGGCGAAGATCGACGGCCGGTAGTACATGTAGAGCGTCGTGAACTGGTGGGGGAGCATGTAGACGGCGTCGTCGCCGGCGACCTTGCCGGAGTTGAACAGCTCGGGGACGACGTCGCTCTTCCCGCCCCACGCGTCGATCTTCGTCGTCAGCGGCTCGAGCGCCTTCGCCTTGACGAACTCCCCGAGCCACCAGTCCTTGAACCGCGCTGCATCCGGGCCGCCGCCGCTCGCGAGGGCGTTGAGCATCTTGTCCTCGTACTGGGCCAGCGGGATCACCTGGAGCGCCACGGTGCCGGTCGTGCTCTGGGCGTTGAACTCCTCGGCCAGCTGAGCCCAGGTCTGGTCGGTGGCGTCGTCCTGCCAGAGCCAGTAGTTCAGCACCGCAGTGCTCGAGCCAGTGCTGCTCCCGGCGCTGGCTGTCGAGCCGCCGGAGGCGCAGGACGCCAGGAGGGTGGCCGCACCAGCGGCCACGGCCAGGGTGCGAGCGAGAGCGCGAATCTTCATTGATCTGCTCCTTGCTTGTCAGGTGAGTGCTTGTCGGGTGACTGCTTGTCGGGTGACTGCTTGGCGGGTGACTGCGTCGTGCTCTGGCGGACGAGCCGGGACCGGACGTCGAAGAAATGTGAGTTCAGGTGGTGGGACGCGAGGGCCATCTCGCCGATCACGAGGGCGTCGACGATCCGGGCATGGGCGGCCGCGGTCTCCGGAAGGTTGGTTCCCGTGCGCGTCTCGGCGCCCATGTTGTCGAAGAGCTCCCAGAACGCCTCGAGCAGGCCCCACAGGATCGGGTTGTGGAGGTGGTGGTAGATCGCGGCGTGGAAGGCCTGGTCCTCGGTGACGAACACCTCGCCGCGCGACGCCTTCTCCTGCATCGTGTCGGTGAGCGAGCGCAGCTCGGCGACGTCCTGCGGAGTGAGCTTCGCTGCGGCCTGGGGAAAGAAGCCGACCTCGAGGACCCGGCGAACCTCCAGGAGGGAGCGCAGCGACTGGAGGTCGGGGACGATCCCGATCGTCAGCGTCCGGATGACGGCACCCATGTCGAACGTGCCGAGCGTGCGGCGCGCGCCCTGGCGGCTCTGCACGATCCCGATGACCTCGAGCGCGCCGAGGGCTTCGCGGAGCGCAGGGCGGCCGACCTTGAGCTCGGAGGCGAGCTCGAGCTCCGAGGGGACGACGTCCCCGGCGCGTAGTCCGGCGGTATGGAAGTACGCGAGGACTCGATCCTCGAGGGAGTTGGCCAAGGCACACCACCTGTCCTACTTCTGACGGTCGCTCGGCGTTGAGCGACAACCGGAAACGTAGGTGGCGAGGGAAAGCGCGTCAAGGATTCGGAGCCGATGTGGGTTGCCTGTCCTACAAGTGACCTCGAAACGGGGACTAGTCGGGCATGGATGGCTGCGCCGTGCGCGATGCGCGGTGCGACGGTGAGCACCGGTCGACGTCGACCGCCTCGGCGCTCACAGGGCGGCCACAGCGCGCGCACGTGAGCGACGTACGTGCGGTCCGTAGACAAGGGACATGCCCAGAAACCCCCGCAGACCCCGACCCCCGGCCCGCCGAGCGCTGATCGCCGGCGTCCTGACCGTCGCACTGACCGCTGTCGGTGCGAGCGCGTGGGCGCTGGACCGCTACGTCATCGAGCACGTCGAGATCTCGGACGTCTCCGCCTACGAGGCGAGCCTGTCCGCGACGCCGACATCCGACGCCACGACGGGCTCGACCACCTCCAGCTCGACGTCGGACGCCGTCGTCACCGCCACCTCCTACGAGTCCGACGGCGCGGCGATCACGATCTCGACAGTGACCACCGGGACCGGCAGCTCCACCGTCACGTACTACGTCGCAGACGTCGTGCTGAGCGACGCGACGAGCCTGCGCTCGGCGTTCGCCCAGGACGCCTTCGGGCTCAACATCACCGAGAACACCTCGGACATCGCGGCTGACAACGGTGCGGTGTTCGCCATCAACGGCGACTACTACGGGTTCCGCGACACCGGCATCGTCATCCGCGACGGCGTCGTGTACCGCGACGAGGGGGCGCGCGAGGGGCTCGCGTTCTACCGCGACGGAACCGTCGAGGTCTACGACGAGACGACCACGACGGCGGCCCAGCTGGTCGCCGACGGCGTCTGGAACACGCTGTCGTTCGGCCCGGCTCTCCTCGAGGGCGGGCAGGTCGTCGACGGGATCGACAGCGTGGAGGTCGACACGAACGTCGGCAACCACTCGATCCAGGGCGCGCAGCCGCGCACTGCTGTCGGGGTCATCGACTCGAACCATCTGGTCTTCGTCGTCGTCGACGGCCGGAGCCCGGGCTACAGCGCGGGCGTCACGATGACCGGCCTGGCCGAGATCATGCAGGGGCTCGGCGCCACGACCGCGTACAACATCGACGGCGGCGGCTCGTCGACCATGTACTTCGACGGCGAGGTCGTCAACAACCCGCTCGGCAAGGGCCAGGAGCGCGGCACCTCCGACATCCTCTACATCGCGGGCTAGGCCCGGCCATGATCATCCTCATCCCCGCCTATGAGCCCGACGAGCGGCTCGTCCGTCTGGTCGCCTCGATCCGCGCCGCGTCGCCCGCGCACGTGGTCATCGTCGACGACGGCAGCGGCACCGCCTACCGGCACGTGTTCGACGCCGCCCGCGCCCTGGGGTGCACCGTGATCGGGTACGCCACCAACCGCGGGAAGGGCCACGCGCTCAAGGAGGGGTTCCGCCACGTCGCGCTCCACCACCCCGGCGAGGACGTCGTCTGCGCCGACTGCGACGGCCAGCACACCGTCGTCGACATCCTCCGTGTCGCCGACCGGCTGCACGGCGCCTGCGACGCGATGGTCCTGGGGGAGCGCCGCTTCACGGGTGCGGTGCCGGCGCGCAGCCGGTTCGGCAACGCCGCCACGGGCGTGCTGGTCCGGATGGCGACGCACCTGCCCGTCCAGGACACCCAGACCGGTCTGCGCGGCTATCCCGCGTCGATGCTCGACTGGCTGCAGACCGTCGACGGCGACCGGTTCGAGTACGAGCTGAACCTGCTGCTGCGTGCGGGCGGCGCCGGCTACGACGTCGAGGGGGTCGGGATCGAGACGATCTACCTCGACGGCAACCTGTCCTCGCACTTCCGCCCGGTGGTGGACTCGGTCCGGGTCTGTGCGCCGCTCCTGCGGTTCTCGTTGTCCTCCTTGGCGGCGTTCGCCCTGGACACGGTGGCGCTGCTCGCGCTGCACGCCGTCACCGGGAACCTGCTCGCGTCCGTGGTGGGTGCGCGGGTGATCAGCTCGACCGCCAACTTCGCGGCGAACCGGCGGCTCGTCTTCGCCCACGGTCAGGACAAGCGCCTCGGCGCAGCGGCGCTCCAGTACTGGGTGCTGGCGGTCGCCCTGCTCGCCGCGAGCTACGGCCTGCTCTCGTTCCTGACGCGCACCGGGCTGCCGCTGCTGGCTGCGAAGGTCCTCACGGAGGCGACGCTGTTCGTCGTCAGCTACCAGGTGCAGCGACGCCTCGTGTTCGCCCGCGGGTCCGTCCCAGCCGCCCGTGTGACGATCAGGGGGTGAGTCTCCTCGCGCAGCCCCGTGCCGCCCTCGCCCATGCCCTCCTGAGCCGGGTCGCGGGCCCCGAGGCCGACGCTGCGCGCAACGAGATCCACCGGACGCCCGGGCCGCGCTGGTTCGACCCCGAGAGCCCGATCGGGCGCGTGCACGGCGACGCGTCGATGTTCGTCGGCGGTGTGCGGGCGCTGCTCCTGCAGTCGCTGCACCCGCAGGTGATGCAGGCCGTCGCCGACCACTCCGGGTACCGGTCGAACCCGTGGGGTCGGCTGCAGAACACCGCGACGTTCATCGCGACCACGACCTTCGGCACCGTCGAGGCTGCCGAGCGCGCAGTGCGCATCGTGCGCGCGAGGCACAAGCGGGTCGTCGGCGAGACGCCCAGCGGCGTGGCGTACGCGGCGTCCGACGCCCACCTGCTGACCTGGGTGCACGTCGTCGAGGCGGAGAGCTTCCTGCTCGCGCACCAGATCTTCGGCCGCCGACCGCTCGACCGCGACGGGTGCGACGAGTACGTGGCACAGGCGGCCGTCGTCGCGCGCGCCCTGGGTGCGCAGGACGTGCCCACCACGCTCGCGGAGCTGCGTGCGAGCCTCGCGGGGTTCCGTCCCGAGCTTGCGAGCACCGGGCCTGCGCGCGACGTGGCACGGTTCCTGCTGCTCACCCCGCCGCTGCCGTGGCCGGCCCGGCCGGGGTACGCCCTGATCGCCGCGGCCGGGGTCGGCCTGCTGCCCGTGTGGGCCAGGCGTGAGCTCGCGCTGCCGGCGGTCCCCGCGCTCGACCCGGTGCTGCGCGCCGGGGGCAAGGCCGTCACGGCGACGATCCGCTGGGCGCTGGACCCGGTCGACCCGGTCCGCACGGCCGTGCCCACGGCCTAGCGCAGGCCGCCGCAGCGGCCCGCGCGTAGCATCGGCAGCACGCGACGGGCCTGTGACCGGCGGGCCGCGCCAAGGGGTCCCGATGAGCGCACAGCCCGTACAGACCACGACGCACGACGTGAGCGAGCGCACCGCACGCGCGGTCGCGGAGGCGGCACGCGAGACCGAGTGGGTTCGGCCCAGCTTCGCCAAGGGGCTGTACCTCGGCGCGTTCGACCTCTCGCTCATCCATCCGTACCCCGGGGCGAACCCGCAGGACGCGGCACGCGGCGAGGCGTTCCTCGCCGACCTGACCGCGTACTGCGCGACGCTCGACGGCGCCAGGATCGAGCGCGACGACCGGATCCCCGACGAGTACATCAAGGGTCTGACGACGCTCGGCGCGTTCGGGATCAAGATCCCCCGTGAGTACGGCGGGCTCGGGCTGCCGCTCGTGTACTACGGCCGGGCGCTCATGGTCCTCAGCACGGTGCACCCGAGCATCGGCGCGCTGATCTCCGCGCACCAGTCCATCGGGGTTCCCGAGCCGGTGCGGCAGTTCGGCTCCGAGGAGCAGAAGCGGGAGTTCCTGCCGCGGTGCGCAGCGGGTGCCATCTCGGCGTTCCTGCTCACCGAGCCCGACGTCGGTTCCGACCCGGCGCGCATGGGCTCGACGGCGAGGCCGACCGACGACGGCTCGGCCTACCTCCTGGACGGCGTGAAGCTGTGGACGACCAACGGCCCGATCGCCGAGCTGCTCGTCGTCATGGCCACCGTGCCGCGGAGCGACGGGCATCGCGGAGGCATCACCGCGTTCGTCGTGGAGGCGGGGTCGCCCGGCATCACCGTGGAGAACCGCAACGCGTTCATGGGCCTGCGGGGGATGGAGAACGGTGTCACGCGGTTCGACCACGTGCGGGTCCCGGTCGCGAACCGGCTCGGCGCGGAGGGCCAGGGGCTCAAGATCGCGCTGACGACGCTGAACAGCGGTCGGCTGTCCATCCCGGCGATCTGTGCGGGAGCCGCCAAGTGGTCGCTGAAGATCGCGCGCGAGTGGTCGACCGAGCGTGTCCAGTGGGGCAAGGCGATCGGCCGGCACGAGGCGGTCGGCAAGAAGGTCGCCTTCATCGCCGCGACGACGTTCGCGATCGAGTCGGTGTTCGAGCTCTCTGCGGCCATGGCCGACGCCGGCCTCAAGGACATCCGGATCGAGGCGGCGCTGGCCAAGCTGTGGGCGAGCGAGATGGGTTACGTCGTGGCGGACGAGCTCGTGCAGATCCGCGGCGGGCGTGGCTACGAGACGGCCGACTCGCTCGCTGCCCGCGGTGAGCGGGCCGTCCCGGTCGAGCGCCTCCTGCGCGACATGCGCATCAACCGGATCTTCGAGGGGTCCTCGGAGATCATGCGGCTCCTGATCGCGCGCGAGGCCGTCGACGCGCACCTCGCTGCGGCGGGTGACCTGGCGTCGGCAGACTCGAGCCTCGGCGCCAAGGCGAGGGCGGCCGTGCACGCGAGCGGGTTCTACGCGCGCTGGCTGCCGCAGCTGGTCGTGGGCACGGGGTCGTTGCCCGGCGCCTACCCGGAGTTCGGGCGACTCGCGCGGCACCTGCGCTACGTCGAACGCTCGTCGCGCGCGCTGGCTCGGCGGACGTTCGCCGCGATGGCGCGGTGGCAGACCGGCCTCGAGCAGAAGCAGGCGCTGCTCGGACGCATCGTCGACATCGGCGCCGAGCTCTTCGCGATGGCTGCGGTCTGCACGCGCGCCGAGTCTCTGCGCGCGCAGGACGCGACGGTCGGCGCGAGCGCGTACGGGCTGGCGGACGCATTCTGCGCGCAGTCGAGAGTGCGGGTCGACGAGCTCTTCCGGCAGCTGCGTCGCAGCACCGACGCGGGAGACCGCGCCTTGGCCCTCGCCGTGCTGGACGGGAAGGTGCAGTGGCTCGAGCGCGGGGTGCTCGACCCGTCCGAGGGCACCGGTCCGTGGATCTCGCCCGCGCCGACCGGCCCGTCCACCAAGGCGAACGTGCGTCGCACCTACCGGTGAGGACGGGCGTCGGCGCCGCCGGGCGCGGCGGGGCGATCTCGGGACGTTCGGTCCGTTCCGGCCGGTGTCGGGCGTCCGGAGGATGGTCGTATGACGTGGTGGCGTGATCGGGTCGAGCTGCTGCTGTTCGTCGCGTCGACCGTGCTGCTCGCGGGCGGTGGGGCTGCCTGGCTGGCGCACGTGACCACCGTGGCGGACGCTGCGTGGGTCGGCGGCACCGTGCTCGGACTGGTGTTCTCGGTCGCGTGGACCGTCAGCGCCGTGCGCCGCCGTCAACCGAGCGTCGACGTCATCGCGCTGCTCGCGCTGGCCGGTGCCCTCTGGGTCAACGAGTCGTTCGCGGGCGCCATGATCACGGTCATGCTGGGCACGGGTCAGCTGCTCGACGCGCACGCGTCGGCGCGGGCCCGCCGCGAGCTGAGCCTGCTGGTCGAGCGGGCCCCTCGGACGGCCCGTCGTCGTGTCGCCGGTTGCGTCGTCGACGTGCCGGTGGATGAGGTCGCCCGGGGCGACCTGCTCCTGGTGGGCACGGGGGAGGTCGTCCCGGTCGACGGCCGGCTCATGTCGGGCGCCGTCCTGGACGAGGCGGTGCTGACGGGCGAGTCGCTGCCGGTCGAGCGGCCCGCGGGCGACGTGGTGCGCAGCGGTGTCGTCAACGCAGGCCCCCCGCTCGACCTCATGGCGACTGCGGTCGCGGCGGAGTCCACCTACGCGGGCGTGGTGCGGCTCGTGGAGCAGGCTCAGGCGTCCTCGGCGCCGTTCGTGCGCGCGGCCGACCGCATCGCTGTCGTGTTCGTCCCGCTCACCCTGCTGCTGGCCGGCGCCGCGTGGGCGCTGAGTGCGGACCCGGTGCGCGCGGTCGCTGTGCTGGTGGTGGCGACGCCCTGCCCGTTGCTGCTCGCGGCGCCCATCGCCATCATGTCGGGGCTGTCCCGCGCGGCTCACATCGGGGTGGTCATCAAGGGCGGTGGCGCGCTCGAGCGCCTGGCCGCGGGTCGCGTGATGCTGTTCGACAAGACGGGCACGCTGACCCAGGGCCAACCCGCGCTCGCCGACGTGGTCACCGCGAGCGACCACGTGGACGCCGACGAGCTGCTGCGCCTGGCCGCCTCGCTCGACCAGGTCTCGCCGCACGTCCTGGCCAGCTCGATCGTGACCGCAGCAACCCGCCGCGAGCTCGCCCTCGAGATGCCCCAGGACGTCCAGGAAGAGCACGGATACGGCCTGCGGGGCCGGGTCGGCGGTCATGAGGTGCGGCTCGGCAAGGCTGTGTGGATCGTCGGCGACGCTCCCGCCGCGTGGGTGCGCCAGGTGCGCCGGCGCGCGGACCTCGACGGCTCGCTCACCGTGTTCATCGCGGTCGACGGTGCGCCAGTGGGCGCCTTCCTGCTCGAGGACCCGATCCGGCCCGACGCGCCGCGGACGGTCCGTGCCCTGCGCGAGGTCGGTGTCAGCCGCGTGGTCCTGGTCACGGGCGACCGGGCCGACATCGCGGACACCGTGGGTCGGATCGTCGGGGTCGACACCGTGCTGGCCGACTGCGACCCGGCCGACAAGCTCGCCGCCATCCGGACCGAGGGTGCGCACGCCGCGACGATCATGGTCGGCGACGGCGTGAACGACGCCCCGGCGCTTGCCGCTGCCGGGGTCGGGGTGGCTCTGGCCGCGCGCGGTGCGACGGCGTCGTCGGAGGCGGCCGACGTGGT
The DNA here is from genome assembly GCF_003115775.1 of Cellulomonas sp. WB94. Lineage (NCBI taxonomy): Bacteria > Bacillati > Actinomycetota > Actinomycetes > Micrococcales > Cellulomonadaceae > Cellulomonas > Cellulomonas sp. WB94. The sequence continues at coordinate 182,497 of NZ_QEES01000002.1, read as the reverse complement.
CCTGACCGTCGACCGCATCGACGCCCTCGCCGACGCGATCCTGATCGCCCGCCGGTCCAGGCGGATCGCGATGCAGGCGGTCGTCGTCGGCATGGGACTGTCGCTCGCAGCCATGGTCGCGGCCGCAGTCGGGCTGCTGCCGCCCGCGGCCGGCGCGGTCCTGCAGGAGGCCATCGACGTGCTGGCGATGGGGATCGCCCTGCGCGCGGTGCTCCCGGGCGCGGTCCACACGATCGCGATGACGCCGTCCGACATCGCCACCGCGCACGTCCTGCGAACCGAGCACGATGCGATGCATGCCGTCGTCGAGCAGATCCGCGGCGTGGCCGACGCGCTCTCGACCCGGGACAGCGACCTCGTCCCGGCGCACGCGCTGCTCGACCGGCTCGAGCGGGAGCTCATCCCGCACGAGCGTGCCGATGAGGCGTTGCTCGTTCCGCTCGTCGCCCGCGCGCTCGGCGGCTCGGACGCGACCGCGTCGCTGAGCCGGACCCACGCGGAGATCGAGCACCAGGTCAACCGGCTGCGTCGGCTGCTCCGCGACGTCGACAACGACACGGTCCAGCCGGAGGACGTCGTCGAGCTCAGGCGCCTGCTGTACGGGCTCTACGCGGTCCTGCGCCTGCACAACGCCCAAGAAGAAGAGGGCGCGTTCAGCCTCGTACCCGCCCACTGACGGGACGGCGTCGACGGTCGGCCCGGAATCAGTCCGAGGTGTTCGGCCGACAGGACTCACTGACCGAGCTCGCCCGCCTCTCCGCCGACCTGCACCCGCGTCGCAGCGATGGCGACCGCGACGCTGCACCGCCTGTTCCCGGGCCGCATCACGGTCGGCATCGGGCACGGGGTCCAGGACTGGATGGGCCAGGTGGGCGCCCGGGTCGAGTCTCCGATGACGCTCCTGCGGGAGTACGCGACCGCGCTGTCGGCGCTGCTCGGAGGCGAGAGCGTCACGACGTCCGGCCGGTACGTGCACCTCGACGACGTCCGCCTGGACTGGCCGCCGGCGGCGGCTCCCGCCGTGGTCGTCGGTGCGGGCGGGCCGCGCTCCCTGCAGCTGTCCGGCGAGCTGGCCGACGCGACGCTCATCACGTGCGGGACGACGCCCGAGGGGCTGCGGCAGGCGCGCCGGCACATCGACGCGGGTCGTCTCGCGGCCGGTCGCAGCGGCCCGCACCCCCTCATCGTGAACGTGCTCGCGGCGACCGGAGTGCATGCGGCGCAGCGGCTCGACGCCGAGCGGCGCGCGTGGGGGTTCGACCCGGCGCACGACGTCGGGGTGGCCGGCGACGCTGCGACGGTGGCCGACGCCGTCCGGCGCTGGGCCGACGCCGGTGCCGACACGGTCGTCCTGCAGCCGACCTCCGACGAGCCGGACCCTGAGGGATTCGTGCGGTTCGTCGCCGCCGAGGTCCAGCCGCTCGTGCGCTGACGAGCCGAGCCGACGCACGTCGCCTCCTTCGAGCGCTCGCCCTGGCAGCGAGCAGCCGCTAATGTCTTGATGTCAAGACAGTGCGCCGCGCTCAGCCGGGGCCGGCGGTGAACCGGGGGTTCAATGATGAACAGCACCGTTCAGGACGTCGATGCCATCTCGCCCGCTGCGAAGCACGCCGTCGTCCGACCGACCGCTCCACCCGCAGATCCCGGTGCTCTCGGCCTCGCCGCCTTCGCGCTGACGACGTTCGTCCTCAGCTTCGTCAATGCCGGTCTGCTTCCGGTGACGGTCGAGCCGGTCGTCTTCGGCCTGGCGCTGTTCTACGGCGGCCTCGCGCAGTTCGCCGCGGGGATCTGGGAGTTCGCGAACCGCAACACGTTCGGCGCCACGGCGTTCTGCTCCTACGGGGCTTTCTGGCTGTCCTTCTGGTTCCTCGCCCGGTTCACCGACCTGTCCGGCGCCGGCTCGGACAAGGGCAAGGGCGTGGGCGTCTTCCTGCTCGCCTGGGGGATCTTCACGCTCTACATGACGATCGCGGCACGCCGGACGAGCGTCGCGGTGTTCCTCGTCTTCGTCTTCCTCACGGTGACGTTCTTCGCCCTCGCCGCCGGTGACTACACCGGGACGGTCGCGTTCACGCGTGTCGGTGGCGTGCTGGGGATCGTCACCGCGCTGCTGGCCTGGTACGCGTCGTCTGCCGTGGTCATCAACTCCACGCACCAGCGGACCGTGCTTCCCGTCGGTCCCCAGTAGCACCGCGGGGCGGTTCGGGCCCGCAGCGGTCGCCGGCCATCGAGCGTCGGGTCAGCGACCGCCGCGGGCGTACCCGAGCGCCCCGAGGCGGTGCGTGCACTCGTCCCCGAGGCGCATCGACCCGATGGTTCCTGCCGCGCGCAGCCGGTGCAGCTCGGTGACGACCCGGTCGCGCACCGTGACCGGGTCGATCGTGTTGACGTTGATCCGGGTCCCGCCCTCGAAGCCCGCGAGGGTCGACACCCGCCACTTGAGCACGATGCGCCACGGCATCGGCTGGGCGACGTCGGGCGGGCGGTGGTGCCACTCCTCGTTCGTCGGCACGCGCGTGCCGGTCGCGGCGTGCGCGGCGTGCAGCAGGTCGGACACGCCGCGCACCTCGTCGTCGGTGTGCTCCCACGGCCGCTGGTTCTCGCTGGTCGAGTAGACCTCGATCGCCGGGTAGCGGTGCCCGACGCCGGCCACGGCGATCGCGTGGTCGTTCTCCGCGATGACGAGGCGGTGCGTCGCGGCGTGGTCGACGACGGCGGTCGTGAACAGGCCGGGGTCGTCGCGCAGCAGTCCGAGCTCCCGTTCGATCTCGGGACCGTGCTCGTCGATCGCGACCAGCTGCTTGTGCAGGTGGTCGAACGACGCCCCCGCGGGCCGGAGCCAGTTCTGGAACACGGCGACGTACCGGGCGTGCGGCTGCGCGGCGTACAGATCGCGCAGGGCTCCGATCGTGAACGCCACGTAGCGGTGGTGCTCGTCGGGGGTGAGTGTTCCCGAGCCGGCGAGCTCGTCGTCGAACAGGGCGCCGTCGACGAGGTGACGTCGCGCGACGATGACGTCGTGGGACCCGGCGAACAGGTCGACACCGCGCTCGAGCCACGTGTCGTCGTCGGTCCGGGCCCACTCGTCGTCGGTCATGCCGCCCGCAGTCAGGCGTCCGTGCACGATCGCGAGCGTGTGGGCGCGTCCCTGCGGCGTCGCGGTGTAGGCGCGGAACCGGTCGAGCACCGCGACCGGCGGAACGTAGCCGTGGTTGGTTCGCCAGTAGGCGGGCGGCAGGATCTCGAAGAGGTTGGGGATCCGTCGCAGCTCGGGCACCGTGTCGCCGAGGTGCTCGACGGGGAGGTCGTGCAGCACTGACGACGTCCCGTCGGGAGCAAGGACGAGGCGGGACTTCTCCGGCGGGGTCTCGAGGCGGCGGTCCGCACAGAACGCGCAGAGCCGCTCGGCGTCGCGGGCATCGACGTGCCGGCGGCTCTCGGGCGGCCCGGTGAGGGGTCGGTGCGCGCGGCCGGGGACCGTCCAGACGACGGTGCCCGTGAGGGGCGAGACCTGCTTCACGGTGCCGTCGGGCAACCGGACGAGGGGATCGAGCACACCAGCACCCTAGATCCGCCAGACCCTCCACGGCTCGCGCACTTGCAGAGTTCTGCAACTCGTCACGCTGTGGCATGATCGCCTGAGCGCCGACGACACGAGAGGGGCCACGATGACGACTCCCGTCCATCAGCTGAAGGCCGAGCTCTTCAAGACCCTCGGTCACCCCTTGCGGATCCGCATCCTCGAGAAGCTCTGCCTCCGCGAGCACTCGGTCGGCGAGCTGTTGGCCGAGCTCGACGTCGAGGCGTCCAACCTGTCGCAGCAGCTCGGTGTGCTGCGCGCTTCCGGCCTGGTGGCCACGCGACGGGACGGGTCCGCCGTCCTGTACGCCGTGACCGACCCCGAGATCGCCGAGCTGCTGGCCGTGGCCCGCCGCATCCGGACCAAGCTGTTGTCCGACCAGCTCGAGCTGCTCAGCGACGAGGTCGTCGAGACGTCCGGTCAGCCGACGGGCGCGTCCTCCTGATGAGCGTGCTGCGCAAGATCCTCCGCACCGGGCGCGTCGCCGAGCCAGAGCTGCCGCGTCCTGCGGTCGAGGACGCAGCCGGTGCCGCGTCCGCTGCGGCCGGACCTCTCGCGGGCTCCGTCCAGCTGCGTCACATCGACGCGGGCTCGTGCAACGGGTGCGAGCTGGAGATCGGCTCAGCGTTCGGTCCGGTGTACGACGCGGAGCGCTACGGCCTGCGGCTCGTCGCGTCCCCTCGCCACGCCGACGCGCTCCTGGTGACCGGCCCGGTGACGCGCAACATGGCCGACCCGCTGCGCGCGGTGTTCGACGCGACCCCGAACCCGAAGCGTGTCGTCGCGGTCGGTGACTGCGCCATGAACTGCGGTGTGTTCGCGGGGGGCCATGGCGTCGAGGGCGCCGTCGGCGACATCGTGCCCGTCGACGTCGAGGTGCCCGGCTGCCCGCCCACGCCCGAGGCGCTCATCGCGGCGCTGCGGGGGCTGACCGGCCGATGAACCTCATCAGCGTCGGGCTCGCCGTGGTCGCCGCCGCAGCGCTCGTGGGCGCCGTGGCCGGCGGCTCGGCGCCCGCGCGCACCCGGCCGGTCGCCGCGGGCGCGGCGACCACGGTCGTCGGCATCGGCGGGGTTCTCGCGGGGGTCGGCGCGCTCGGCGGTCAGACCTGGTCGTTGACGGCCGCGCACCTGCTCCCGCTGGCCGAGACGACGTTCGCCGTCGACGCGCTGTCCGGAGCCTTCCTTCTGCTCATCGGCGCCGTGGCGATCGCGGCCGGCATCTACGCCGTCGGCTACACGAGCCCCGGCGGCGCGCACGCGACCGACGACGCCGCACAGGTCCACGACCCGGCGGCCGCGCACGACGGCACCGAGGCGCACGACGAGGCGCACGACGACCCGTCGGGTCCGGCCACCGCGGCCGCCTCCAGGACGGTCCAGGCGGTGCTCCCGCTGTTCGCCGCCGCCATGCTGCTCGTCCCGGCGGCGGCGAGCGTCAGCACGTTGCTGGTCCTGTGGGAGCTCATGGCGCTCACCTCGCTGGTTCTCGTCCTCGCCGAGCACCGGCTGCGCCGATCGGTGCGCGACGCCGGCCTCTGGTACGCGGGCATGACGCACGCCGGGCTCGTCGCGATCATGCTCGGTCTCGTCGTGCTGGCCGCCGGCGCCGGGGGCGAGTCCTTCGCCGCGATGCGCGCCGGCTCGGCCGGGCTGTCCCCAGCCACCGCCTCCTGCGTCTTCGTGCTGGTCTTCCTGGGATTCGGCTCCAAGGCGGGCATGGTGCCGCTGCACGTCTGGCTGCCGCGCGCGCACCCCGAGGCACCCAGTCACGTGTCGGCGCTGATGTCCGCGGCCATGGTCACCCTCGGGTTGTACGGGATCATCCGCGTCGGGTTCGACCTGCTCGGCGGGGGAGCCGGCTGGTGGTGGCTCATGGTCCTCGCGGTCGGCGCCGTCTCCGCGCTGTACGGCGTGCTGCAGGCCAGCGTCGCCGCTGACCTCAAGCGGCTCCTCGCGTACTCGACGACCGAGAACGTCGGCCTGATGCTCGTGGGCATCGGCGCCGCCGGCGTGTTCGCGGTCGAGGGGAACCGGGTCCTCGCGGGGCTGCTCCTGGCCGCCGCGGTGCTGCACGCGGTCAACCACGCGGCGTTCAAGGCGCTGCTGTTCTTCGGCGCCGGGTCCGTGCTGCGCTCGACCGGGCTGCGGGACCTCGACCGCCTCGGCGGGCTCGTGTCGCGGATGCCGGTCACGACGGCGCTGTTCGCCGTCGGCGCGCTGGGTGCGGCCGGGTTGCCGGCGGGGAACGGCTTCGTCTCGGAGTGGCTGCTGCTCCAGGGACTCATCCACAGCATGACCGGCGCGACGGGACCCTCGGTCGTGGTCGCGATCAGCATGCCGCTCGCGGTGGCGGTGGTCGCCCTGACGTTCGGACTCGGTGTGGCGACGTTCGTCAAGGCGTTCGGTGTCGGCTTCCTGGCCCGGCCACGGTCCGCCGCGGCGACCGGTGCGACCGAGGGACCGCTGAGCATGCGGGTCGGCATGGGCCTCGCCGCGGTGGCGTGCACGGCGCTCGCCGTGGCTCCGGCCGTCGCCGCGGCGCCGCTCGGCCGGCTGCTGGACGTCCTGCCGTCGGTGCGGGACGGTGCGCCGCTCGCCGGCAGTGACGTGTCGCTGCGCCTGGCGGGCATCGCCGGCTCCATGTCGCCGCTGCTGATCATCGTCGGGCTGCTCGTCGCGGGCCTCGGCGCGGCGGCGCTCGTGCGCCGCGTGACCCAGCGAGCGCCGCGTCGGGCGACGCCTGTCTGGGGCGGCGGCAGCACGCGCCTCGGCCCGCGGATGGAGTACACGGCGACGTCCTTCGCCGAGCCGCTGACCCGGGTGTTCGAGGACGTGCTCAGGCCGGAGAAAGACGTCGACATCACGCCCTTCGCCGAGTCGGAGCTCCTCATCGCGAGCATCAGCTACCGCCAACGCGTCCCCGACCGGGTCGAGGCTCGGCTGTACCCGCCGCTCCTCGCCGCGGTCCGCCGATGGGGCCAGTGGTCGCGGGGGATCGCCAACGGCAGCGTGCACCGCTACCTGGCGTACGGGTTCATCGGGCTGCTCGTGGTCCTCGTCGTCGTCGGGATCACGTCATGACCGCCGTCGGCGTGGTGGGCGTGCTCGTCCAGGTCGTCGTCGTCGTGGGCGGGGCACCGCTGCTGGTCGGGCTCATGCGGCAGGTGCGGGCGGTGCTCGAGGGTCGCGCGGGCGCCGGCATCGGCCAGCCGTGGCGCGACCTGCGCAAGCTCCTGAAGAAGGAGGCGGTCCGGCCCGAGGGCACCAGCTGGATCTACACGTCCGGGCCGCTCGTGGTGTTCGCCTCGACCCTGGTCATCGCCGCCGTCGCGCCGTTCGTCTCGACCGCGTCCCCGCTCGACGGCGTCGCGGACCTGTTCGCGGTGGTCTCGCTCCTGCTGCTCGGCACCGTCGCACTCACGCTCGCCGGTCTCGACACCGGGACCGCGTTCGGCGGCATGGGGGCGAGCCGCGAGGTGACGATCGCGGCGCTGGCCGAGCCCACGATCCTGCTCGCGGGCTTCGCCCTGTCGGCCCGGGTCGGGTCGTCGAACCTGGCGGACATCGTGGCGGGGACCCTGGCCGCGCCCGCACAGGTCCTGTCACCGGCCACGTTGCTGGCGGCGGTGGCGTTCGCGGTCGTGGTCATCGCCGAGGCCGGACGGCTCCCGGTCGACAACCCGGCGACCCACCTCGAGCTGACGATGATCCACGAGGCGATGATCCTCGAGTACGCCGGGCGCGACCTGGCCGTCGTCGAGCTCGCGTCGGCGATGCGCCTGACCGTGCTCCTCGGCCTGAGCGTCAACCTCTTCGTGCCGTGGGGGGTCGCGACGTCGTCGGCGCCGCTCGCGCTGCTGGGGGCGACGGCCGTCTTCGCGCTCAAGGTCGGCGTGCTCGGCGCGGTGCTGGCGACCTTCGAGGTCTTCATCGCCAAGTGGCGCCTCTTCCGGGTGCCCGAGCTGCTCGCCGGGTCGTTCCTGTTCGGGCTGCTCGCCGTCTCCGCGTCCTTCTTCCTGGCATGAGAGGCGGTGGGCCGAGATGAGTGACGTCATGTTCGTGCAGATCCTCGACCTGGTGTGCGGCGGCCTGCTGCTCTCCGGGGTCCTGATGCTGTGGCGCCGAGAACTCGCCGCGATCGTGCGGCTGCTGGTCGTGCAGGGAGTGCTGCTCGCCGCGCTCGCCGTGCTCCTCGGGGTGCGCGAGCACAGCGTCGAGCTCTACCTCGTCGCGGTCGGGGTGCTCGTCCTCAAGGCCGTCGTGCTGCCGGGCGTGCTGCACCGGGTCCTGCGCGACAGCGGGGACGTCCGGGAGGCCGAGCCGCTCGTGAACGTGACGTCGTCGCTGCTCGCCGCCGCACTGCTCACGCTGGTCGCGTACGCCGTGAGTCGGCCGCTCGTGGCGCTCGCGCCGTCCGCGACGACACGCGCGCTGCCCGTCGGGCTCGCCGTGGTGTTCCTCGGCTTCTTCGTCCTGGTGACCCGCCGCCACGCGCTGTCGCAGGTCGTCGGCTTCCTGCTGCTCGACAACGGCATCGCCGCCACCGCCTTCCTCGCGACGTCAGGCGTCCCGCTCGTGGTCGAGCTCGGGGGCTCGCTCGACCTGCTGCTCCTGGTGCTCGTGCTCCAGGTGCTCGCCGCCCGGATGCGGCTGACCTTCGGGCGGACCGACATGGACGAGCTCTCCGAGCTCCGCGACTGATGAGGACACCCATGCACGCATCAGCAGGGTCACTGTGACCGCGATCGGCGGCCTCGGCACCGCCGTGCTGCTCGCGCCGCTGGTCGCACCGCTGCTCGCGGGAGGCGCCGCGGCGCTGCTCGGCTGGCGGCGGGCAGTCGCCTGGTCCGCCGTCGCCGCCTCCGCGGTCATCCTGGCGAGCGGCGTGCTGGCAGCCGTGGCGACGGCGGACGGCTCGGTGCTCGTCGCTGGCGACCTGCTGCGGGCGGACGCGCTCACGGCGGTCATGCTGCTCGTCATCGGCGCCGTCGCGGTGATCGCCACCTGGTCGAGCGTCGGCTACATCGACCAGGAGCTCGCCGCCGGGCACACCGATGCGCGCGGCGCGGGGCGCTACGGGCTCCTCGTGCCGATGTTCCTCGCGGCGATGGTGCTCGCGGTGCTCGCCGGCAACCTCGGCGTGCTGTGGGCGTCGATCGAGGCGACGACGATCGTGACGGCGTTCCTCGTCGGGCACCGCGGCGGTCGCAAGGCGGTCGAGGCCACCTGGAAGTACGTGATCATCTGCTCGGTCGGCATCGCGCTGGCCTACCTGGGGACCGTGCTCGTCTACTTCGCCTCGCAGCACTCCGGCATGGGGTCGGAGGGCTCGCTCGACTGGACGGTGCTCCTCGAGCACGCGGACCGGCTGGACCCCGGTGTGATGCGGGTCGCGTTCGCGCTCCTCGTGCTCGGCTTCGGCACCAAGGCCGGGCTCGTGCCGATGCACAGCTGGCTGCCCGACGCCCACAGCCAGGCGCCCGCGCCGGTGTCCGCGCTCATGTCCGGCGTGCTGCTGTCGGTCGCTGTCTACGCGCTGCTGCGGTACCGCGTGATCGCGGTCGCGGCGCTCGACCCTGGCTTCGTGCGCGGCCTGCTGCTCGTCGCGGCGCTCACCTCGCTGGCGCTCGCCGCATCGATGCTCATCGCCCAGCGCGACTACAAGCGGCTGCTCGCCTACTCGAGCATCGAGCACATGGGGCTCGTCGTGCTCGGCGCGGCGGTCGGCACCCGGCTCGCCGTCGCGGCTCTGCTGCTCCACATCCTGGGCCACGGCCTGGCCAAGTCGGTGCTGTTCTGCGGTTCCGGCCAGATCCTTGCCCTCGAGGGCACGACGCAGATCTCGGGCGTGCGCGGCCTGCTGGCTCGCCGCCCGGTCCTGGCCGGCACCTTCGCGCTCGGGCTCGCGGCACTGCTCGGGCTCCCGCCGTTCAGCCTGTTCGTGAGCGAGCTCGCCCTGGCTCGGGCGGCGGCCGACGCCGGTCTGGGCTGGGCCGTCGCCGTGGCGCTCGTGCTGCTCCTGGTGGTCTTCGTGGCGATCGCCTCGCACGGTGCGGGGATGCTGTTCGGACGGCCTCCCGCCCTCGCGGCGTCCCCGAGTGCTGCGCCGCCGCCGGCCACAGCGCCGCTGCCGACCGCGGCGGCTGTCTCCGCGGTGCTGACGATGACGCCGGTGCGCCCGCAGACGATGCAGCCCGTGCGCTCGGCCGGCGGGGTTGCTCCGCTCGTGACAGGGCTCGCGGTGCTCGCCGCGCTCGGGGTCGTCGCGTGGCCGTTGGACCAGCTGCTACGCGCGGCCGCGCTGATCGCGGGGACCCCGTGAACGCCCCGACGTCCAGGCGCCAGGAGGTCGGCGCCGCTGAGCTCGCCGTCCAGGTCGGCGCGCTGCTCGACGACGGCTACCGGCTCGCGCTCGTGGCTGCCCACGAGGACCCGGACGCCTTCCGCGTCGTGTACCTGTTCACGGCCGGCAACCCGGACCGCCGGGTCGAGCTCGTGCTGCGCACGGATCGGGAGGTACCCGAGGTGCCGTCCCTCGCGGCGCTGTCGTTCCCTGCCGGTCGGTTCGAGCGTGAGATGCGTGACCTCTACGGCATCGTGCCGCTCGGCCACCCCCTGCCGCGCCGGCTCGTGCGTCACCAGCACTGGCCCGTCGGGTGGTACGCCATGCGGTCCGACGCGGGGCCCGCACCCGAGTTCGGCGCGGTCGACGAGGCCTACCCGTTCGTGACGGTGCAGGGTCCCGGGGTCTACGAGATCCCGGTCGGCCCGATCCACGCCGGTCTCATCGAGCCCGGGCACTTCAGGTTCTCCGTCGTCGGCGAGACCATCCTCAAGCTCAAGGCCCGCCTCTGGTTCACGCACAAGGGCATCGAGAAGCTCGCCGAGGGCCGCACGCCGTCGGACGCGCTCCTGCTGGCTGAGCGGGTCTCGGGAGATACGAGCGTCGGCCACGCGCTGGCCTACTGCCTCGCGGTGGAGGATGCCTACGGCTGGGACGTGCCCACCGAGGCGGGACTCCTGCGCGCGGTCCTGCTCGAGCTCGAGCGGCTGTACAACCACGTCGCCGACCTCGGTGCGCTGTGCAACGACGTCGGCTTCGGCATCCTCAACGCGCACGCGCTGCGGGTCCGGGAGCGGCTGCTCCGACTGAACGCCGACGTCACCGGTCACCGGCTGCTGCGGGGCGCGGTCATGCCCGGCGGCGCACGCGTCGCCGAGCTGCCCACCTCGGGCCAGCTGGCGGAGGTCGCGGCCGAGGTCGCGGAGATCGTCGACCTCGCGCTGGCCAACAGCGTCGTCCGGGACCGGTTCACTGGCACCGCGGTGCTCCGCGGGGACCAGGTCCGCCAGATCGGTGCCTTGGGATACGTCGCCCGGGCCAGCGGTGTCGACGTCGACGCCCGTCGCGACCACCCGTTCCACGTCGCTACCACGCAGGTCACGCCGGTCACGCGGAGCGAGGGCGACGTGCTGGCCCGGTTCCTGGTGCGTGCGGGCGAGGTGCGGGCCAGCATCGCGCTGCTCGACCTCCTGCTGCACGACGCGCGGACCGGGACTGCGCACCGCGACCGGGCGTCGGTCGTCCCTGGTGGTCAGGTCTCGGGGGTCGGGCTCGTCGAGGGCTGGCGCGGCACGATCGCGCACCGAGTTGAGATCGCCGCGGACGGCACGCTGGCGCGGCTCAAGATCGTCGACCCGTCGTTCATGACGTGGCCCGCTCTGCCGGTCGCGCTGACCGGAACGATCGTCCCGGACTTCCCCGTGGCGAACAAGAGCTTCAACCTCTCGTACGCCGGCAACGACCTGTAGCGGCACCCGATCGCGCGGCGAGGCATCATGGGTGTCCGAGCCGCGGTCCGACGTCGCGTCGGACCAGGGCCGCGAGCACCGCGAGCACCGCGAGCACCGCGAGATCAAACCAGGAGGCGACGTGCCACATCGTGTGCCGGCCGTCGGCCCGTCCGAGCTGCGCGCCGACTGCGCACACTGTTTCGCGCTGTGCTGCGTGGCGCTCCCGTTCGCGGCCTCGGCCGACTTCGCGATCACGAAGCCTGCGGGGGAGCCGTGCACCCACCTGCAGACCGCCTTCCGCTGCGGGATCCACGACCGGCTGCGGGAGCGCGGGTTCCCGGGCTGCACGGCCTACGACTGCTTCGGCGCCGGGCAGAAGGTCTCCCAGGTGACCTTCGGCGGTCACGACTGGCGGGCGGCTCCGCAGACTGCGTCGTCGATGTTCGCGGTGTTCCCGGTCGTCCGGCAGCTCCACGAGCTGCTGTGGTACCTCACCGACGCGCTCGCGCGACCGGCCGCTGCCCCACTCGCGGCCGCAGCGCAGCAGGCGCTCGACGAGACCGAACGCCTCACCCGGCTGTCGCCGCAGGACCTCGATCGCCTGGATGTGGCAGCGCACCGGGCGACGGTGAACACCGTTCTGCTGGCGGTCAGCGAGATCGTCCGCACCGAGGCCGGTCGCGCCGCGGCGCAGCACCGGGGCGCTGATCTCATGGGGGCCATGCTGCGTGGAGCGGACCTGCGCGGCGCAGACCTGCGCGGCGCCTACCTCATCGGCGCCGATCTGCGCGGCGCGGACCTGCGTCTTGCCGATCTCATCGGAGCCGACCTGCGAGGCGCGGACCTCTCGGGCGCCGACCTCACCGGGAGCCTGTTCCTCACGCAGTTCCAGCTGGCCGCAGCGAAGGGTGACGCGCGCACCCAGGTCGATCCGCCGTTGACCCGGCCGGCCCACTGGCTCTCGTCGGCCCGATAGCGACCGGACGCGGACGCGATCTGGCCCGCCGCGGCCTCGGTCGGGTGCACGATGGGCTGGCGTCGGTGTCGGCGCACCGCCCGACCGGAAGGACGCTGACATGACCGTGGACGACCTGGGTTCCGACGAGCCGCTCGGCGAGGTGCCGCCCGTGTCCGCCGAGCTCGACCTGGCCGCGGATGGCCTCGGCGGCGGCGGTCCGATGGTGGGCATCGCGATCCGGCTCCCGGTCGCCACGCTCGACGCTGCGCGACAGATCGCGAACGACGAGGGCGTCAAGGTGACGGCGATGCTGCGCGAGTGGATCGACCAGCGGGTCGCCGAGCGGGTGGACGACGCGCGGGTCGTGACGGTCGCCGACCTGCGACGCCTCATCGCCCACCGCGCTCAGGACCTCCAGCCCGGCCGCGACGTCGGAGGCGACGAGCTGCACGCGGTGCAGTCCGAGCCTGCCCGGTCGGCGACGGCGGCTGCCTCGAAGCCGAAGGCCGCCGCGGTCGCCAAGCCGACGCACGTCGAGGCCGCGAAGCCGAAGGCTGCTGATGGCGGCAAGCACAAGGGCAAGTTGTCCGCAGGCGCGAAGGCCAAGGCGAAGTCCAAGTCGTCGGGCCACGGTTCCGGCAAGGGGGGCCCGAAGGCAGGCTGACCGGCGGCTGGATCGTCGCGCGGTCCGATCAGGCCGCGTCGGTCCGGTGGTCCCCGGTTGCTCCGTCGATCAGCTCGCGGAGGATGTCCATGTGGCCGGCGTGCCGCGCGGTCTCCTCGATCAGGTGGATGAGCGTGCAGCGCATCGAGACGGGTTCGCCGGTCCAGGCCCTCCCGGTCTCGTCGAGCCCGACCTCGTCGATGACGCGGTCGGCTGCCGTCCGAGCGCGTGCGTAGAAGGCCAGGATGTCCGACGTCGACTCGTCCGGACGGACGCGGAGGTCGGCGTCCTCGTCGTCCGGGTCGAACGGCAGGGGCTCCGTCTCGCGGCCACCGGCCGCAGCCGGTGGTGAGCACCCCTCAGTACCGCGTCGCGATCTGGTGCAATGCGCCGATGACGACCCGGGCCGACCGCTCGGCGGCATCGTCGACATGGGTGAGGAAGTCTGCACCCGCGGCGGGACCGCAGAGGTCGGAGATCCCCCGAACGGACAGGAACGGCACGCCGTACAGGTGGCCGGTCTGGGCCAGCGCGGTCGACTCCATGTCGGTGGACAGCGCCTCGGGGAACGCGGCCCTGATCGCGTCGACGGACGAGGCGTCGATGAACGCGTCACCCGAGATCATCGTGCCCGCGCGCACGCGGAGGTCGGGGACGTCGGCGCCGAGCGCGGCCTCGAGGAGGTCGTGATCGCCCTGGTACGACTCGGGCATGCCCGGAACCTGCCCGAGCGAGTACCCGAACGCCCGCGCGTCCGCCCCGGAGTACAGGTAGGTGGAGCCGACGACGACGTCACCGACACGGACGTCCTCGCCGACCCCCCCGGCGCTCCCGGCGCTGATCACGACGCGGGGCCGCGTCGCACTCATCGCGACGGACGTCGCCGTGGCCGCGTTGACGAGGCCGATCCCGCACTGGACGAGGAGCACGCCGCGGCCGTCGAACGAGAGCAGCCGCTGCAGCGCGTGACCCACCTGGGAGACCTCGCCCACGAAGTCGGCGCGGTCGACGAACGGCGCGGACTCGTCCGCCATCGCGGTCACGATGACGGCGTCGACGGCGATCATGCGGTCACCGTGCTCCACTCGTCGCGGGCCGCGAGGAACGTGCGGGCTGCGGCCTGCGCACCCTCGAGGGTGTGGTTCGCACCCCAGCCGCACTGGACCTCGTTCGCGGCGGGGACCTCGGTGGCGACCAGGACGTCCTCGAGGGTCGCCTGCACCAGGTCGAGGACCTCCTCGAGCTCCCACTCACCCTGGAGGATGAGGTAGAAGCCCGTCTGGCAGCCCATCGGCGAGAAGTCGATGACCCGGGCCGAGTGGTTGCGCGAGTGCTCGGCGAACAGGTGCTCGAGCGAGTGCACGACGGGCATCTCGAGGTGGGCCTTGTTGGGCTGCGTGAACCGGACGTCGTACTTCTGGATGACGTCCCCGGCGGGCAGGACCTTGGTGTCCGCGAGGCGCACGTACGGTGCGACGACGGTGCGGTGGTCGAGGTTGAACGACTCGACGTTCATACGGGGCTGGTTCACGTGCGGTCTTCCCTGTCGGTGGGCAGTGCCGGGAGGTCACGACACAACGGGGACCGACGGTGTGCTGTTCCGCCGTCGGACAGCGACCATTGTGCTCCACCGCACGAGGGCGGGAAGCAGGGGGTCCACGGCGATCACGACGCCCACGATCGTCACCGCGAGGGCCATCGACGCGGTGACGTCGGTGAGCCAGTGGTAGCCGAGGTAGAGCCTGCTCGCAGCGACCGCGATCGTCCCCATGGCGCTGACGGAGAGGCTGACGACGGCCGTGCGGGTCGTCGGTCGCCAGGTCCACAGCAGGTAGCTCGCGACGAGCAGGAACGTCGCGGCCCCCAGCGTGTGACCCGACGGGAAGCCGGGGTTGGTCTCCGGTGGGGCGATCATGACCGCGAGCGGGGGCCGGGCGCGCCCGACGAGAACCTTGATGCCCGACGACGTGACCACGGCCAGGGCCATCGCGCCCCCGAGCAGCAGCGCGGGCCGAACCCGTCGCGTCCGCCACGCGATCCCGAGCGCGAGGACGATGACGAACGGCGCGAGCACGGCCGGGTCGGCGAGGAACGAGACCGCCTGGAGGGCGCTCGTGGCGCCGGCCGATCGGTGCGACAGCAGCCAGGTGAGCACGGGCGAGTCCCAGACGCTGAGGTCACCGTGCTCGTCGACGCCGTCGAGCACGGCCGCGAACGCGAGGAGGCCGACGACGATCGCTGCGAGGCCCGCGACGGTGCGCCGGGCGTGGGGGACGACGACATCGCGGGCGGGAGGCATCGGAGCAGTCTGGACCGGTCGGCTGGAAAGTTGCTGGACGCGCGTGCCCTGGCCCGCGAGCGGGTTCAGCGACCGCGGAACTGGTCGATCAGTCGCCGCTCGCGCTTGGTCGGGCGGCCGGCACCACGGTCGCGCTGCGGCACGGACGCCACCTCCTCGCGTGGCGGCGGGGGAGGCGTGTGGTCGACGAAGACCTCGGCCGCGACGGCCGCGCCGACGCGCTTCTCGATCACCCGGGCGACCACGACGATGCGTTCCGGACCCTCGCCGCGCACGCGCACCTCGTCGCCGACCTTGACCGACGTCGCGGGCTTGGCCCGGTCGCCGTTGACCTTCACGTGACCCGCCCGGCACGCGGCTGCCGCGAGCGCGCGCGTGCGGGTCAGGCGGGCGGCCCAGACCCAGCGGTCCACGCGCGTCGAGGTCCCGGCTGGTGCTGCGGTCATGAGGACGTCCGCGCGGTCACGCGCGCCCGGACCGTCCGGCCGGCGATGTCGTCCTGCCCCATCCGCGTCGTCCTCGCCTGCCTCGTCGTGATGGCCGGCTGGACACCGGCGGCTTCACCGAGCCTAGCCGCGGGCTCGTGCGCCGGACGATCCGCACCCGACAGACCGATCGGGGCAGACAGACGACCGGCCCCAGACAGACGAACAGCGCCCCAGCCGTGAGGCTGGGACGCTGCTCGTACGCTCAGATGGTGATCAGAGCGGGGTGATGTTCTCGGCCTGCGGGCCCTTCGGGCCCTGCGTGACGTCGAACTGCACCTTCTGGTTCTCGTCGAGCGAGCGGTAGCCGCTGCTCTGGATCGCCGAGTAGTGGGCGAAGACGTCGGGGCCACCGTCGTCGGGGGCAATGAAGCCGAAGCCCTTTTCGCCGTTGAACCACTTCACGGTACCTGTTGCCATTGTTCTGCTCCCTTACGGGCATACGGACGACCCCGACTCTCGGGGCCAGTTATTACGGTGATTCGTCGTCCGCTCCCTCAGGGAACGCGGTGCCCGGGCAGAACCCGTGGCGTAACTCCACACTGCAACTCCAGAAGCAAGCATAGCGGGATCGGGCCGAGTCAACCAGTGCACGGCGCGACGAGTCTCGGGCGGCCGAGACTCGTCGCGAACGGCAGGCGCGCTCAGTCCACCGTGGCGGACGTCTCGAGGGCAGCACCCAGGGCGCCGAGCAGCTCGTTCGTTCCCTCCTCGCGCTGCGCGGGGTTGTCGAAGCTGTCGAGGAAGGCGCCGTGCTCGGTCAGGGTCAGACGCGTGCCGGACCCCTCAGCCGCGAGCTCGATCGTCGTCAGGGACGCGGAGATCGGGTTGCCGTCGAGCGTCATCGCGTACGAGTAGACGATCCGCTCGTCGGGCACGATGTTGTGGTAGGTCGCGTCGAAGGTCGTCGTGAAGCCGCCCGGGTGATGCGACTCGCTCGACTCGACACCGCCCGGGCGGAAGTCGAACTCGCTCCTCGTGGTCGTGAAGCCGTCGTGCTCGCCGCCGAACCAGACAGCCTTGATGTCGGGGTCGGCGAAGGCTGCGAAGACGCGCGCGGGCGGGGCCGCGTAGCTGCGCTCGAGGGTGAACGTGGCGTGGGTGACGGATCGCGTGGTCATGGCTCTGTCCTCTCATCGTGGTGCTCGGGTGCCTCGGTGGCCTGCGCGAGGTAGTCGCCGAGGCGGTCGAGGCGACGCTCCCAGGCGGTGCGTCGCTCCGTGATCCAGTGCTCGGCCGCGTCCAGCGACGCCGGCTCAAGCCGGCAGGTGCGCACGCGGCCGATCTTCTCGGTGCGGACGAGACCGCTCGCCTCCAGCACCTGTAGATGCTGGACGACAGCGGGCAGGGACATGGCGAGCGGGCGGGCGAGCTCGCTCACCGAGGCCGGCCCGCGGCTCAGGCGCTCCACCATGTTCCGGCGGCTCGGGTCGGCGAGCGCCTGGAACATGCGATCGAGAGCGTCGGGTTTGTTAAGCACAGACTTAAGTATTGCTCCCTCGGCGCCGCTGTCAAGACCCGTCGACCCGTCACGACGCACAGCGTCTGCACAGCGACCGATCCCTCAGCACGCCTCCGCGGCGTCGATGGGCACCGCGACGCGACCGGCGCGTCCACGAACGGAGGCACGAGCCCATGCAGGTGTCCGCAGCATCGACCACGACCGATCTCACCGCGCTGCAGCGCCAGCTGCTCGTCGACCAGCGCACGCTCGCCGAGCACGTCAAGGCCAGCGCGGACGCTTCGACGATCGCCGCCGACCAGGTTGCCGTCCAGACCGACGAGCTGGCGATCGCCCAGGCGAGGTCGGGTTCGCTCGACGTGCTGGCCTGACCGCGGGCCGCCGCTCGATCGCCCGTGAAGTCTTTCTCACCGAGGGAGCGGTTCCACTCTGGGCGAAACGGGAGGATGATGGTCCTGATGCCTTACAAACCGACCGGCGCTCGCCGGAATCTGCCGAACAGTCCCTTCAAGGCCGCCCGCGACGCGGCTGCGGCGGCGGCCGTGATCGTTCCGATCCCGGTCGGCGTCCGTGTGTCGCACGAGCGTCACGGTCTCGGCCGCGTCGTCGCGCTGGCAGGTGAGCAGGCAGTCATCGTCGACTTCGGTAACGGTGACCTCCGCCGGGTCTCGCTCGCGAGCTCGAAGCTCGAGACGATCTGAGCCTCCCGGCTCATCCAAGACCCGGCGGACGCCGCCCTTACCGGCGGTTCGCCAGGTAGTACTCGATCAGTCCGCGGGTCGACGCGTCCTGCTGCTCGAGCGTCGCAGTGTCCCCGGCGACGGCCGGCGCGATCTCCATGGCCAGCTTCTTGCCGAGCTCGACGCCCCACTGGTCGAAGCTGTCGATGCCCCAGACGATCCCCTGCACGAACGTGATGTGCTCGTAGAGCGCGATCAGCTGACCGAGCACCGACGGGGTCAGCGCGGGCGCCATGATCGACGTCGTCGGACGGTTGCCGCTGAACACCCGCGCCGCGACGATCTCCTCGGCCGTGCCCTCGGCCCGCACCTCGTCGGCCGTCTTGCCGAACGCGAGCGCCTTGGTCTGTGCGAAGAAGTTGGCGAGGAACAGCTCGTGGACGTCGGCGTCGCCGTCGCGCAGCGGGTGTGCCGGTGTCGCGACCGCGATGAAGTCGGCCGGGATGAGCCGCGTGCCCTGGTGGATGAGCTGGTAGAACGCGTGCTGCCCGTTGGTCCCGGGCTCGCCCCAGAACACCTCGCCCGTCGCCGTCGTGACCGGGGTGCCGTCCCACCGGACCGACTTCCCGTTCGACTCCATCGTGAGCTGCTGGAGGTAGGCGGCGAACCGGTGCAGGTACTGCGCGTACGGCAGCACGGCGTGCGTGTGGGCGTCGAGGAAGTTGACGTACCAGACGTTGAGCAGGCCCATCAGGACCGGCACGTTCTGCGCGAACGGCGTGGTCCTGAAGTGCTCGTCGACCGCGTGGAAGCCCGCGAGGAAGTCGCGGAACCCGTTGGGCCCGATCGCGATCGCGAGCGACGTGCCGATGGCTGACTCGACCGAGTACCGGCCGCCGACCCAGTCCCAGAAGCCGAACGCGTTCGCCGGGTCGATGCCGAACGCCGCGACCTTGTCGAGCGCCGTCGACACGGCGACGAAGTGGCGGGCCACGGCCTGCTGGCGCGCTGCGTCGGTGTCCTCCATCGCGCCGGCCGCGACGAGCTGCTCCCACAGCCACGCGCGGGCCAGACGGGCGTTCGTGAGCGTCTCGAGGGTGCCGAAGGTCTTGGATGCGACGATGAAGAGGGTCGTGGTCGGGTCGAGGCCCTTGACGGTCTCCGCGAGGTCCGTCGGGTCGATGTTCGAGACGAAGCGCAGCTCGAGGCCGTCCTGGACGTACGGCTTGAGCGCCTCGTAGGCCATGACCGGGCCGAGGTCGGAACCGCCGATGCCGATGTTGACGACGGTCGCGACGCGGGCGCCGGTCACACCGGTCCACGCACCGCTGCGGACCGAGTCTGCGAACGCGAACACCTTCGCGAGGACGGCCTGCACGTCCGCGTCGATGTCCTGGCCGTCGACGACGAGCGGCGTGGCGGACGACGGGGGGCGACGGAGTGCGGTGTGGAGCACCGCGCGGTTCTCGGTGACGTTGATGTGCTCGCCCGCGAACATGGCCGTGATGCGACCGGCCAGACCGACCTCGTCGGCCAGGCGGACGAGCAGGTCGAGCGTCTCGTCGGTGAGGAGGTTCTTCGACAGGTCGACGTGGAGGTCGCCGACCGTTCGGGTGAGGCGTGCGGTGCGTCCGCCGTCGGCTGCGAACCAGCCGCGCAGGTCGGGCTCGAACGCGAAACGGTGGGCCGTCAGGTCCGTCCAGGCGCTCGTCGCGGTGACATCGATCGGTGTGGTGGTCACAGGTTTTCCCTCTCGCGAGCTCGGTGGCACCACCGTATTGCCCTGGGGGGTGTGCGGTGTAGGACGGTCGGATCGCGCTGTGAGACCGCCGGCGACGGCGCCTACAGTGGCGCCGTGCTGCGCTCTTCGATCTCCCGTATGCCCACCGCCGCCGTCGCCGGGCTCAGCCTCGTCGTGGCGTTCGCCGCCGCCGACCTGACGGGTGTCCGGCCGCTCGGCGGGCTCGTGCTCGTCGCGGGCGGGCTCTGGTGCGTCGTCCGCTCCCGGGCTGCGGGCTGGTGGCGCCTGGTGGTCGTCGTGCTGCTCGCGCTGGGGCTGTTCGTCGCGTCGCACCCGCTCGGTCGGGTGATCGGCGCCTGGCCGGCGGTGCTGCTCGCCGGGCCGCTGCTCGCTGCCGCCACCTACGGGCTCGTCGATCGCGGCTCTCGCGGCGTCGTCGGCGACGGCGCGCCCACGGCCGGGTTCGTGCTCACCGAGAAGCTCCTGACGATCCTCGGACCGCCGCAGATCGGCGACCAGACCTCGCCGCGCCGGCCCCCGAGCGCTGACGAGCAGGAGCGAGAGCAGCGGCTGCAGAGCGATCTGGAGCGCGTCGTCGGCCCCGACGGCCACGTGTACCTGGTCGAGCGCGACGGCACGAGCCACTGACGTGCCGTCGGGCGGGCAGGATGACCCGGTGACCGCTGTCGCCGCGCCGCTGTTCGTCTGCTGCGGGCTTGTGACCCTCGATGTGCTGCAGGTCGTCGAGCGGCTGCCGGCCCCCGACGAGAAGGTCGTCGCGACCGACCTCGAGGTGGGGTTCGGCGGACCGGCCGCCAACGCGGCCGCGACGGCCGTCGCCCTCGGGGTACGCGCCCGCCTCGTCACCGCGCTCGGCTCGGGGCCGGTCGCCGACCTCGTCCGGTCGGGGCTGCGCGACGCGGGGGTCGAGCTCGTCGACCTGCTCGAGGGTGCGCCCGGGACGCCTGCCGTCTCGACAGTCCTGGTCACGCGGGCCACGGGGGAGCGCGCGGTCGTGTCGGTCAATGCGACCGGGGTCGGTGACCTGGCCGGACGGGTGCGCGCGCTGGCCGACGCCACGCTGGCGGGGGCGAGCGTGCTGCTCCTCGACGGCCACCACCTCGGCGCGGCGGTCGCGCTCGCCGATCGGGCCCGGTCCGCCGGGGTGACCGTCGTGCTCGACGGTGGCAGCTGGAAGCCGGGGCTGGACGAGCTTCTCGCACTGGTGGACCACGCGGTCCTCTCGGGCGACTTCCTGCTCCCGTCCGCCCTCGTGCCGGACGGCGTCGACGACCTCGGTGCCGTCGCCGCGCTCGGCCCGCAGCTCGTCGCTCGTTCGGCCGGTTCCGGCCCGGTGCCGTACCTGCTGGCGGACGGCACCCGCGGTGCGGTCGTGCCGCCGCCTGTCCCGGTCGACGAGGTCGTCGACACGCTCGGCGCGGGCGACGTGCTGCACGGCGCCTACTGCGCGGAGCT
This sequence comes from Cellulomonas sp. WB94, assembly GCF_003115775.1. Taxonomy (NCBI): domain Bacteria; kingdom Bacillati; phylum Actinomycetota; class Actinomycetes; order Micrococcales; family Cellulomonadaceae; genus Cellulomonas; species Cellulomonas sp. WB94. The sequence goes on along the minus strand of NZ_QEES01000002.1, from coordinate 161,356 downwards.
GGTGCGCGGCGGGTCGCCGGTCGGGGCCCTCGAGCGTGCGGTGCAGACCGCGACGGCGTCGGTGCGGCACCGCGGCGCACGGTCCTGGTCGCAGCTCACACCCTCAGCAGCCTCCGGGCGCGAGCGTGTGACGAACCGCTCACCTGGCGATCCGGACCTGGGGTCTGTCGGGGTCGCGCCGTAGACTCGGGCCCATGAGCGAGCCCCTTCCCCCCAGCCCCCAGCCAGACCCGATGGATCCCGGGGCCGGGACCTCCACGAGCGTCCTCGAACGCCAGGAGACACGCGAAGAGGTCGAGCCGGGCGACCACGAACGGTTCGCGCACTACGTGCGCAAGGAGAAGATCCTCGGCTCGGCGCTGAGCGGAACGCCCGTCGTCGCGCTCTGCGGCAAGGTCTGGGTGCCGGGCCGCGACCCGAACAAGTTCCCGGTGTGCCCGGTGTGCAAGGAGATCTACGAGGGGCTGCGTGCCCCGAAGGACGGCGGACCCGGGAGCAGCGGCCCCGGCGACGGCTCGTCGTCCGGCGGGAAGTGAGCGCGCCGCACCGCCTGCCCCTCCCCACGAGCCACGCATCGACCGCGGCAGCCTCCCAGCTGCCGCCGGCGTTCCCGTCGCGTGCGCCGTGGGGCACTGCCGAGAAGCTGCGGGCATGGCAGGCCGAGGCTCTCGACACCTACCGGGCGCGTCAGCCGCGAGACTTCCTCGCGGTCGCGACACCGGGTGCCGGGAAGACGACGTTCGCGTTGCGCATCGCGACCGAGCTGCTGGCGGCGCGCGTCGTGCGCCGGGTCACCGTGGTGGCTCCCACCGAGCACCTCAAGAGGCAGTGGGCTGACGCCGCTGCCCGCGTGGGCATCACGATCGATCCGAGCTTCACCAACGCGCAGGGGCGTCACGGCCACGGGTTCGACGGTGTGGCGCTCACGTACGCCCAGGTCGCGAGCAAGCCGGCGCTGCACGCCGCGCGGACCGAGGCGGCTCCCACGCTCGTGATCCTCGACGAGATCCACCACGGTGGCGACGCCCTCTCGTGGGGCGACGCGGTCCGTGAGGCGTTCCAGGGTGCGACTCGTCGACTCGCGCTCACCGGGACACCGTTCCGGTCGGACACCGCGGCGATCCCGTTCGTCACGTACGAGCGGGGGATCGACGGCATCCGGCGCAGCACGTCGGACTACTCCTACGGGTACGGCGAGGCGCTGCGCGACCATGTCGTGCGTCCGGTCATCTTCCTGTCGTACAGCGGCGCCATGCGCTGGCGTACCAAGGCTGGGGATGAGGTCAGCGCGCGTCTCGGCGAGGCACTCACGAAGGACATGACCGCGCAGGCCTGGCGCACCGCGCTCGACCCCAACGGCGAATGGGTCCCCGCAGTCCTCGCGGCAGCCGACCGCCGGCTGAGCGAGGTCCGCCGGTCGGTTCCCGACGCCGGGGCGATGGTCATCGCGACCGACCAGACCGACGCACGGGCCTATGCCGGTCACCTGGCGCGGATCACGGGGACGTCACCCACGGTCGTGCTCTCGGACGACGACGGGGCGAGCGACCGGATCGACGCGTTCTCCGCCTCCGACTCCCGCTGGCTCGTCGCGGTCCGGATGGTCTCCGAGGGCGTGGACATCCCGCGCCTGGCCGTCGGCGTCTACGCCACGAGCACCTCGACGCCGCTCTTCTTCGCCCAGGCGGTGGGACGGTTCGTGCGCGCCCGTCGCCGCGGAGAGACCGCGTCGGTGTTCCTGCCGAGCGTCCCGCAGCTGCTCGCGCTCGCGAACGCGCTCGAGGCCGAGCGGGACCACGCGCTCGACCGGCCGCTCACGGCCGAGGAGGCCGGCGAGGGCTTCTCGCCGGAGGATGCGCTGCTCGCGGCGGCGAACTCGGAGCGGGGCGGACCCGACGCCGTCGGTCCCGACGGCCTCCAGGGCGCATTCGAGGCGCTCGAGTCGCTGGCCTCGTTCGACCGCGTCCTGTTCGACGGCGGGGAGTTCGGCACGGGCGGCGACCTCGGCTCGGACGAGGAGCAGGACTTCCTCGGGCTGCCCGGCCTGCTCGACGCCGACCAGGTCACGACGCTCCTCAAGCAGCGCCAGGCCGACCAGCTCAGCGGCCGGCGCGGGGCCAGGGCGTCGAAGGAGGCTCAGGCCGCCCAGCTCGCCGAGATGGACCATCGCAAGCAGGCGGCGCTGCGCAAGGAGCTCGCGCAGCTCGTCGGCGCGTGGGCCCGGCGCAGCGGCCAGCCGCACGGCACCGTGCACTCCGAGCTGCGTCGGCGGTGCGGCGGCCCGGAGGTCGCCCTCGCCGACCCGGACCAGCTCACGGCACGGCTCGAGCTGCTGCGTGGCTGGTTCGTCGGGAAGCGCTGACCGGCAGCTCGCCGTGCCCGTCTCACATGGTGGACAGCAGGATCGTCGTGAACCCGCAGGTCAGCGACCTGGACTGGCGCCTACATAACACTCGCGACGAAATTCGCAACCCCTCGCAGCGGGTGCGGACGGCAGCTGCCGGTGTCACGCTCGAGAGGTCAGACCCGGTACCGGGCACCCCCGGTCATCGATCGATCGTGACAGCCCAGGCTGTCGGAACTGAAGGAGGCACCATGCCGTCCTGGCTCCTGCTCATCCTTGTCGGCGTCGTTCTGGTCATCCTCGGCGTCGCGACCAACATCGGGCAATTCCTGATCTGGATCGGCGTGATCGTCCTCGTCGTGAGCTTGATCCTCGGCCTTGTGGGCCGTGGCCGGGCACGCGTGTAGCGACCTCGCTCACCGACGCCGCGGCGGGCTCAGCCCTCGAGCCGCAGCGTCACGGTCGGCACCGCGGCCTCGTCCGCGGACAGACGCCGGGCCGCCCGCGGCAGCTCGTCGCGGGCGGCCCGGTGTCGTTCTGTCGCCAGCCGGACACCCGACCCACCGGTCCACCGGGCCTCGACCGTGCCGCCCGTGACGAGGGGGACCTGGAGCGCTCGCAGCGAGCGGTCGTCGGACGACCAGGCGGCCACCGCCGAGTCCGCCCCGGTGACCAGCACCTCTTCGACGGCACGTCCGTCCCGGCCCAGTCGTCGGGCCGCGGCCTTGCGGCCGCCGACACTCGTCTTGCCCCGCGCGATCTTCTCGACGGGCTCGAGAGACCCGTCGCGACCCTCGCGGGCGACGAGCTTGTAGACCATGCCGCACGTCGGGGCTCCCGAGCCGGTCACGACCGAGGTGCCGACCCCGTAGGAGTCCACGGGCGCGGCCGCGAGCGACGCGATCGCGTACTCGTCGAGGTCCGAGGTGACGGTGATCCGGGTGCCGTGCGCCCCGAGCCCGTCGAGCTGGGCCCGGACCTCGTGCGCGAGCACCCCCAGGTCGCCCGAGTCGAGGCGAACGGCACCGAGCGAGGTCCCCGCGGCCGCAACCGCCCGCTCGACGCCGCGGCGGACGTCATAGGTGTCGACGAGCAGCGTGGTCCCGACGCCCTGCGAGGCGACCTGCGAGGCGAACGCCGTCTCCTCGTCGTCGTGCAGCAGCGTGAACGCGTGCGCGGCCGTGCCGATCGTCGTCAGGCCGTAGCGGCGACCCGCCTCGAGGTTCGACGTCCCGACGAACCCGGCGATGACCGCCGCGCGCGCAGCAGCGACCGCGGCATCCTCGTGAGCACGCCGAGCACCCATCTCGAGACACGGGCGCCCAGCGGCCGCACTTGTCATGCGGGACGCCGCCGAGGCGATCGCCGAGTCGTAGTTGAGGATCGACAGCACGAGGGTCTCGAGCAGGACGGCCTCGGCGAACGTCCCCTCCACGACCATCACGGGGGACAACGGGAAGAACACCTCGCCCTCGGCGTAGCCCCGGATCGACCCTTCGAAGCGGTATCCGGCGAGGAACTCGAGCGTCGTGTCGTCCACGACGTGCTCGTCGGAGAGCCAGTCCAGCTCGGTCGCGGTGAACCGGAAGTCGGCGAGCGCCTCCAGCACGCGTCCCGTCCCCGCCAGGACCCCGTACCGACGACCCGGCGGCAGCCGTCGGGTGTAGACCTCGAAGACGCAGCGCCGGCCGGCCGTCGAGTCCGCGAGCGCCGCCTGCAGCATCGTCAGCTCGTACCGGTCGGTCAGGAGGGCGGTGCTGACCCCGTGCGGGGCGGCGGGCGACGAGTTCATGGCGCCAACGTACGACTCGGGGCGAGTGGCCCGCACCCACGGGTCCGCGCTCCCGGTCCCGCACCTAGAGTGGACGGGTGACACTGCAGACCGCGCCCGAGGGGCTCGCCGCTGCCGAGCAGAGCATCTCGACGGTCGACGCCTGGGTCACCATCGTCTGGAACGACCCGGTCAACCTCATGAGCTACGTGACGTACGTCTTCCGGTCGTACTTCGGCCACCCCCACGCGAAGGCCGAGATGCTCATGCGCCAGGTCCACGAGCAGGGGCGTGCCGTGGTCTCGGCCGGGAACCGTGAGCGGATGGAGGTCGACGTGCAGGCGATGCACTCCTACGGCCTGTGGGCGACGCTTCAGCGGTCGGGCGACTGATGCGCGCCTTCCGCCGAGAGCGCGGGATGTTCGTCGCCGAGCTCGATGCGGACGAACGCGCCGCGGTGGCCGCCGTGGTGGCCGACGTCGCGCAGCTTCTGGGCGCCGGGCGGCTCGAGGACGGCCGGACGACGGGTGGACCCGGGGACGACGACACCCGGCAGACGGCACCGCCCACCGAGCACCTGGCCGGGCTCAGCCTGCGGATCGACGACATAGCAGCGCCCGACGACGCCGCGGTGCGCAGGCTTCTGCCGGACGCGTCCCGGAACGAGCCGAGCGTGTCGGCCGAGTTTCGACGGCTCACCGAGGACGACCTGCGCCGCGTCAAGACGGCACGGCTCACGGCGCTGTGGGATGCGCTGACGACCGGTCCGGCGGACGGCTGGCCGCGCGGAGCGCTCGTCGTGCACCCGGACGCCGGCGCGGACCTCGCCGCGACGATCACCGACCTGCGTCTCGTGCTGGCCGACCGCCTGGGACTGGACGACGACGAGGCGTCCGAGGCGCTGTACGCGGACCTCGAGCGCGAGCTGCCCGACGACGACGACGGGCAGCCCGACCCGCCGGCCGACGTCCGGCGGTACCTCGGCTCGATCTACGCCGCGCTGAGCTGGCTGCAGGAGTCGCTGCTCGACGTCCTGCTGGACGAGCTCGACCGGCCGCGCTGACCCGCCCGGACTCGTCGCCGACGAGACCGGGCGCGCGCTCCGATAGGCTCGTCGGCGTGAACGAGGCCCCGATCGGCATCTTCGACTCCGGTGTCGGCGGCCTGACCGTCGCGCGGTCGATCCTGGACCAGCTGCCCCAGGAGTCGACGCTGTACATCGGCGACACGCTCAACACCCCGTACGGTTCCAAGCCGCTCGCCGCTGTCCGTGCGCACGCGCTCGCGGTCATGGACGACCTGGCGGACGCCGGCGTGAAGATGCTCGTCATCGCCTGCAACACCGCGTCGTCGGCCGTGCTGCGCGACGCCCGCGAACGGTACGAGCTGCGCCACGGGCTGCCGGTCGTGGAGGTCATCCTCCCGGCCGCGCGCCGTGCCGTCCTCGCGACCCGCACCGGCCGGATCGGCGTGATCGGGACCCACTCGACGATCCAGTCGCGTGCCTACGACGACGCGTTCGCGGTCGCACCGGGCGTCCACCTCACCTCCCAGGCGTGCCCGAGGTTCGTCGAGTTCGTCGAGGCCGGCATCACGTCGGGCCCCGAGCTCATGGCGGTCGCCCACGAGTACCTCGACCCCGTCCGTGCGGCCGGCGTCGACACCCTCGTGCTCGGGTGTACCCACTACCCGTTGCTGACCGGCGTCATCTCCTACGTGATGGGCGAGGACGTCACGCTCGTGTCGAGCGCCGAGGAGACCGCGAAGGACGTCTACCGGACACTCGTCGCGCACGACCTCGAGCGTGAGTCGGCCTCCGGCCCGGCCGAGCACCGGTTCATCGCGACGGGCGACCCGGTCTCGTTCCAGGCGCTCGCGCGCAGGTTCCTCGGACCTGAGGTCGGTGCGGTCGAACCGCTCGGTGCGCTGCGGTGAGGCTCGTCGTCCTCGGCTGCGCCGGGTCGTTCCCGAGCGCAGACGCGGCGGCCTCCGGCTACCTGGTGCAGGCCGAGGCGCCCGACGTCGACGGCGCAGACCGGACGTGGACCGTTCTGCTCGACCTCGGCAACGGCGCTCTCGGTCCGCTGCAGCGCTACGGCGACCCGACGGCGCTCGACGTCATCGCCGTATCCCACCTGCACTCCGACCACGTCGCGGACCTCATCGTGCTCAACGTCCTGCGGCGCTACCGGCCGCAGGGTGCGTGCGACCAGGTGCCGCTGTACGGCCCGGCGGGGACGGCCGAACGGTTGGCCGTGATGGCGGGCAAGGACCCGGCGACCACGGTCTCCGAGCAGTTCGACGTGCGCGAGTGGGCGCCGGGCGTCTCGATCAACGTCGGCCCGTTCACGCTCGAGCCGGTCGAGGTCGCCCACCCGATCCCGGCGTTCGGCATCCGGGTGACCGGTCCGTCGTCCCTCGAGCCCGGACGCTCCGTGACGATCGCCTACACGGGGGACACCGACCTGTGCGACGGCGTCGCGGCCCTCGCTGCGGGCGCGGACCTGCTTCTCGCAGAGGCCGCGTACGTCGAGGGTCGGGATGACGCGTCGCGCGGCGTGCACCTCACGGGCCGGCGCGCGGGTCTGGTCGCGGCCGACGGCGGCGTCGGGCGCCTCGTCCTGACGCACCTGGTCGACTGGAACGACCCGCAGGTGACGCTCGCCGAGGCGCGCAACGTCTACGCCGGACCGATCGACCTGGCCGCCCCGGGCGCCGTGTACACGCTCTGACGATGGCAGGCCGTGGGGGAGCCCACGGTTAGGCTCGTCCGCATGACGTCTTCCACCACGGCCCTGCGGGCCGACGGCCGCCGCCCCGACGAGCTGCGCCCGGTCACCATCACCCGCCGCTTCCTCGACGCCGGCGAGGGCAGCGTCCTCGTCGAGTTCGGCGGCACGAAGGTGCTGTGCGTCGCCTCCTTCACCGAGGGTGTGCCGCGCTGGCGCAAGGGCTCCGGTGAGGGATGGGTGACCGCCGAGTACGCGATGCTCCCGCGGGCGACCTCGACCCGCTCGGACCGCGAGTCGGTGCGCGGGAAGGTCGGCGGCCGCACCCACGAGATCTCCCGGCTCATCGGCCGCTCGCTGCGCGCGATCATCGACGTCTCGGCGCTCGGTGAGAACACGATCGTGCTCGACTGCGACGTCCTGCAGGCCGACGGCGGGACCCGTACCGCGGCAATCACGGGCGCCTACGTCGCGCTCGCGGACGCCGTCGCGTGGGGCGTCGAGAAGGGCGCCATCAACGCCCGGCGCACCGTGCTGCGTGACTCGGTCGCCGCCGTGAGCGTCGGCATCATCGACGGCGTCCCGATGCTCGACCTGCCGTACGTCGAGGACGTCCGCGCCCAGACCGACATGAACGTCGTCGTCACCGGCGCGGGCACGTTCGTCGAGGTCCAGGGCACCGCGGAGCACGCCCCGTTCGACCGGCGCGAGCTCGACGTCCTGCTCGACCTGGCGGTCGCGGGCACCGCAGAGCTCAACCGCATCCAGCTCGCGGCGCTCGCGGCACCGGCGTCGGACGGCAGCGCGACCCGCGGCCTGACGCTCCCGGTCGGTGCGTCCGGGACCGGCGCGTGAGCGCGAGCGCTCCTCGGCTCGTCCTCGCCACGCACAACCCGCACAAGGTCGGCGAGCTGCGGGCGATCCTCGCCCCCCTGCTGCCCGGCCTCGACCCCGTGGACCTCGTGGGCGCGCGCGACCTGGGCGCACCGGAACCCGTCGAGGACGGGCTGACGTTCGCCGCGAACGCGCTGCTCAAGGCGCGTGCCCTCGCGGCGTTCACCGGCCTGCCTGCACTCGCTGACGACTCGGGCCTCTGCGTCGACGTGCTGGGCGGCGCGCCCGGCATCTTCTCGGCACGCTGGGCCGGCCGGCACGGCGACGACGTCGCGAACCTCGACCTGCTGCTCGCGCAGCTCGAGGACATCGCCCCTGAGCACCGCGGAGCCCGGTTCACCTGCGCCGCGGCCCTCGTCACGCCGGACGGCACCGAGCACGTCGAGATCGGTCACCTCGTGGGCCGTCTCGCGCTCGCGGCACGCGGCACCGGCGGGTTCGGCTACGACCCGGTGCTGATCCCGGAGGGCGAGACGCGCACGTGCGCGGAGCTCACCCCGGCCGAGAAGAACGCGATCAGCCACCGCGGTCAGGCGTTCCGCGCACTGGCACCGGCCATCGCGGTGGCGCTCGGCGGGTGAGTGGACGTGGCTGAGCGCGGCCTCGGAGCTTCCGACACGGCTAGCCCGGCTCTCGGGCCGGTGCACCTCGTGGCCGACGCGGTCACGTACGCCTATCCGGGCCGCGCCGTGCTCGAACGCGTGGACCTCGTGGCCTCGGACGGCGCACGCATCGGGGTCGTGGGCGAGAACGGCGCCGGCAAGACGACGCTGCTGCGTGTGCTGGCCGGGGAGCTCGACCCGCAGTCCGGCGCGGTGCGGGTCGTCGGCCGCATCGCGGTCGTCGCCCAGGAGCTCGACGTGCTGCCCGATGCGACCGTCGGGACACTCACCGGTGAGGCGCTGTCGGGGTTGCGTGCCGTGGCTGCGCAGCTCGACGCCGCGATCGCCTCGTTCGACCACGACTCGGGCGACCTGGGTGCGCTCGGGGTCGTCATGGCGCGCGCCGAGCAGCTCGCAGCATGGGACGTCGACCGCCGCGTCGACGAGGCGCTCACGCGGTTCGGCGCGCCGCGCGACCCGCAGCGCAGGCTCGACGAGCTCAGCGTCGGCGAGCGCTACCGCGTCAGGCTCGCGTGCCGCATCGCGGAGCGCGCCGACGTCCTCCTGCTCGACGAGCCGACCAACCACCTCGACGTGGTCGGTATCGAGTACCTGACCGCCCAGCTGCGGGGGTGGCCGGGCGTCGTCGTCATCGTGACGCACGACCGTCAGCTGCTCGACGACGTCATGACGGCGATCCTCGACCTCGACCCGTCGATGGACGGTGGCCCGGTGCTGTACGGCGCGACGCGGTACGCGACCTACCGGTTCATGAAGGACCAGGCGCTGCGGCGATGGCGTGCCCGGCACGCGGCGGAGCGCAAGCGCGCCGAGATGGTGGCCGCGCACCTCGACGCGTCCTACGAGGGGCTGTCCGACGCGTGGCGGCCGGCCAAGGGCTCGAGGCCGAACCGCCGGGCCACGCACGCCCGCGGTCACGTCAAGGCTGCCGACCGGCTCATCCAACGGCTCGAGGCCGCGGCGGTCGAGGTCCCGGTCCCCCCGCTCGAGCTCGCGTTCCCCGACCTGCCGTCGCTGCCGCAGCGGTACGTGAGCGGCCCGCTGCTCGAGCTGCGGGCGCCGCGGGTCGAGGGCGTCGCCGACCGCGTCCGCCTCGACCTGCCGGGGACCCGCGTCGACCTGCCGCCGTGCGGCAGGCTCCTGGTCACCGGCCCCAACGGGTCAGGCAAGTCGACGCTCCTGGCTGCCCTGGCCGGTGCCGTCCCGATGAGCCGCGGCACGCGCACGCTCGCGGCGGGGGTGCGGCTCGGGATCCTCGGTCAGGAGGGACCGCCGGGGTCGGCCGGTCCCGTCGAGCCGGCCTCGACGAGCGGCTTCGACGCCTACGCACGCCGTGCTCTCGACCTGCTCGCCGCGGGAGCGCTCGACCCCGACCAGCTCGTGCCGGTCGCCCACCTCGCGCTGCTGACCGAGGAGGACCTGGAGCGGCCGCTCGCCGAGCTGTCGGTCGGTCAGCGCCGCCGGTTCGACCTCGCGTGCGCCGTCCTGGCCGCACCGCACGTCCTCCTGCTCGACGAACCGACCAACCACCTGTCGATCGGTCTGGTCGACGAGCTGACCGCGGCGCTGCGTGCCACGTCGGCGGCGGTCGTCGTCGCGACCCACGACAGACGCATGCGTGCCGACCTCGCGGACTGGCCCCAGCTCGAGCTCGGCTGATCCGCCGGTCCGCGCTGCGCCGGTCCGCGCTGCGCCCGCCGCGATGAGCCCGCCGTGATGAGCCCTACGCGATGCGCCCGACGTGGGCCATCGCCTGGCGCAGCAGTGCCCCGTGCCCGCCGGTCATCTCGAGCTGGATGCGGTCGGCCAGGGCCTCCTCCGGCGTGAGCCACGCGAGGTCGAGCGCGTCCTGCTGGGGCCGGCAGTCGCCCGCGACGGGGACCACGTACGCGAGCGAGACGGCGTGCTGACGCGGGTCGTGGTACGCGGTGATGCCCGGCGTGGGGAAGTACTCCGCGACGGTGAAGGGCTGCGGGGACGGTGGGATCTGGGGGAGTGCGACCGGCCCGAGGTCCTTCTCGAGGTGCCGCAGCAGCGCGTCGCGGACGCGCTCGTGGTACATGACCCGACCGGAGATCAGCGCGCGGGACATCTCACCCTCCTGGTTGACCCGCAGCAGGAGCCCGACGGCCACGACGTCGCCCGAGTCGTCGACGCGCACCGGCACGGCATCGACGTACAGCAGGGGAAGCGTGCGGCGCGCTGTCGCCATCGCGTCGTTGCTGAGCCAGCCGGAGGGACGTTCGGGCTCGCGAGGGTACTCGGCGGTATCGGTCACGATGCCTTTTCTACCCCGGACGAGGCCTCCGGGTCGCACCGACGCGCACCGGCACCGGGAATACCCGGGCCTCCCAGAGCGCTCTACCGGCCGCAAGCCACGAACCTGAGGAGGACCCCCATGGCCACGACCACGCTGACCGGTGCCACGATCCAGCAGACGATCAACGACAACGACATCGTCCTCGTCGACTTCTGGGCGGAGTGGTGCGGCCCGTGCAAGCGCTTCGGCCCGGTGTTCGAGACGTCGTCCGAGCAGCACCCCGACGTCGTGCACGCCAAGGTCGACACGGACGCCGAGCAGGAGCTCGCCGCCGAGCTGAACATCTCCTCGATCCCGACGCTCATGGCGTTCCGCGAGGGCGTCCTCGTCTTCAGCCAGGCCGGTGCTCTGCCCGGTCCGGCTCTCGAGCAGGTGCTCCAGGGCGTCAAGGAGCTCGACATGGACGACGTGCGCAAGCAGATCGCCGCGGCGCGCACCGCCACGCCGAGCTGAGACCACCGCACCGCACGACCTCGACGGGCCCGCCGCGCACGCGCGCGACGGGCCCGTCGCGCGCGTCTGACCTGGTGCGGGAGACGGGACTCGAACCCGCACGCCCGTGAGGGCACCAGGACCTAAACCTGGCGTGGCTGCCGTTTCACCACTCCCGCGCGCTCCGATGATTCCACAGGGCCCGCGGGCCCCGAGACCGTCCGACGACGTCCGGGCGTCAGTCGATCTTCAGGTCGCGCCGGAGCTTCGCGACGTGCCCGGTGGCCTTCACGTTGTACTGCGCGAGCTCGACCGTGCCGTCCGGGTCGACGACGACGGTCGACCGGATGACGCCCGTGACGGTCTTGCCGTAGAGCTTCTTCTCGCCGAACGCCCCCCAGGTCTCGAGCACCGACCGGTCGGCGTCGGACGCGAGCGGGAACGTCAGGCTGTCCTCCGCAGCGAACCGGGCGAGCTTGTCGACCGGGTCCGGGGAGATGCCGATCACGGCATAGCCGGCGGCCGCGAGCGACGACAGGGAGTCGCGGAAGTCGCACGCCTGCGTGGTGCAGCCCGGGGTCATCGCGGCGGGGTAGAAGTACACGACGACGTGCTGCCCACGCAGGTCGGAGAGCGTCACGGAACCGCCGTCGGCGGTCGGGAGCGTGAAGTCGGGGGCGAGGTCTCCGGCGGACAGGCGAGGCATGGCGCTCCTTGGTCGTGATCGGTGCGGCGTCGGGCTGCTGCGCGGCCATGCCAGCCTACGGTCGCGGTAGCGTCGGTCAACGTGAGCGCACCCCGGCCGTCCGAACGGCCCACCCTGCCGATCCGCATGCTCAACGACAGGCTGCTGGTCGAGCTGGACGCCGATGCCGCCGAGCGCCGCTCGTCGGGCGGGATCGTGATCCCCGCGACGGCTGCGGTCGGCAAGCGGCTCGCGTGGGGGACCGTCGTCGCGGCGGGCCAGCAGGTCCGGCAGGTCGAGGTGGGCAACCGCGTGCTGTTCGACCCCGACGAGCGTGGCGAGGTCGAGCTCGACGCCCGTACCTACCTGCTGCTGCGGGAGAAGGACGTGCATGCGGTCGCGCAGCCGGGGGCCGGCGGCGAAGGAACAGGCCTGTACCTCTGACGGGCGAGTGCCGGCCCGAGATCGGGGTCGCGCGCTTGCGCCACGGTCGCGCCGGTGTTCCGATGGTGGATCGGCGAGCAAAGGGGACCCGCACGTGGCTCAGAACGACCACGACGTCACGGTGGACGTCGACGCATCCGACGACCGGACCGGGTCGGACGCCTCGACGCCGACGCCCCGTCGGGCAGATCCTGCCGGCGCGGTGATGCAGCTGCTCGCCGAGGGTGTTCCGCTGACGCTGCTCGCTGATCTCGCCGCGCCGGACGGCCCGGCGTCCCAGGTGATCCTGGAGACCGAGGGCCTGCCTGACGACGCCTGGTGGGAGACGGACTCCGACGTCGAAGCGGCCTCCGACGAGGCCTCCGACGAGCTCCCTGTCGATCCTGAGGCCGCCCACGAGTGACGCGCGTCACGGTCGAGGAGGCGAGTTCGTCTCTGCGGCTGACCGGTGGTAACGTTTCGCCCCGCGCGCCATTAGCTCAATTGGCAGAGCAGCTGACTCTTAATCAGCGGGTTCGGGGTTCGAGTCCCTGATGGCGCACTGCAAAGGCCCCTGACCGGTTCGGTCGGGGGCCTTCGTCATGCCAGGCGTCGCCGAGGTGCTCGCTCGTCCCGGTATGGCCGGATCCGGGGCCGGGGGCCACGATGGGACCGACCATCCACGGCGGGACGGAGCACGGCATGAGCGAGTCCGAGCAGCAGCCACCCGGGGTTCGTGAGTACGACGTCGTCGTGCTCGGAGGGGGATCGACCGGGGAGAACGTCGCGGACCGGGCCCGGCAGGGGGGACTGAGCGTCGTCGTCGTCGAGGACGAGCTCGTCGGCGGCGAGTGCTCCTACTGGGCCTGCATGCCGTCCAAGGCGCTGCTGCGTCCGGGGGCGGTCCTCGCCGCGGCCCGTGCCGTGCCCGGAGCAGCCGGCGCCGTCACCGGCCGGCTCGACGTGGCCGGCGCCCTGGCACGCCGCAACTCGTTCGCGTCCCACTGGGACGACCACGGCCAGGTCGAGTGGCTCGACGGCGCGGGGATCGCGCTCGTGCGGGGGCGTGCGCGTTTCGCGGGTCCGCGCACCGTCCTCGTCGAGGACGACATGGGTGTCGAGACGGTCCTGCGCGCGCGTCACGCCGTCGTCGTGGCGACGGGGAGCGAGCCTGCCCTGCCCGACGTCGACGGGCTCGCCGGTGCGGCGCCCTGGACGAGCCGCGAGGCCACGTCGGCCCAGGAGGTCCCCGCGTCGCTCACGATCCTCGGAGGCGGCGTCGTGGCGGTCGAGATGGCCGTCGCCTACACCGACCTGGGTGCAGCCGTCACGGTGCTCGTGCGCGGCGACCGGCTGCTCGCGCGAGCCGAGCCGTTCGCGGCTCGTGAGGTCGCCGAGGCGCTCGTCGCGCTCGGGGTCGACCTGCGGACCGGGTCGGCGGTGACCTCGGTGGAGCGCGCGCCCGACGGCGTCCACGTCGCACTGGCAGACGGCGGGGAGGTCGTCTCGGAGCAGCTCCTCGTCGCGACGGGTCGTGCGCCCCGGACCGCCGATCTGGGGCTCGAGGTCCTCGGGCTGCGGCCGGGCGCGCGGCTCGAGGTGGACGAGGCGATGACCGTGGCGGCCGTCGAGGGCGGCTGGCTGTTCGCGGCCGGAGACGTCACCGGGCGCACGGCGACGACCCACCAGGGCAAGTACGACGGGCGGGTCGCAGGCGACGTCGTGGCGGCCCGGTTCGGGACGTCCGAGGCAGATCGCCAGGCCGAGGCGTCAGCGGGACCGTGGACCCGCTACCGGGCCAGCGCCGACGGGGTCGGGGCGCCGCAGGTCGTCTTCTCCCGGCCCGAGGTCGCCTGGGTCGGGCTGACCGAGCAGGCGGCCCGCGACGCCGGGCTGGACGTCCGCGTCGTGCAGTACGACGTGTCGGCCGTGTCGGGGGCGTCCGTCGCCGCCGACGGGTACGCGGGCACCGCGCAGCTCGTGCTGGACCACGCGCACGGGCTCGTCGTGGGTGCGACGTTCACGGGTCCCGACGCCGCGGAGCTCGTGCACGCCGCCACGGTCGCCGTCGTCGGCCAGGTCCCGCTCGACCGGCTGTGGCACGCCGTCCCCGCCTACCCGACGGTCAGCGAGGTGTGGCTGCGGCTGCTCGAGACCGCGGGGCTCTGAACGTCGTCCCGCGAGTCACTCAGCTCGCGAGCGAGCCGTCGCTCGACAGGACCAGGCCGATCGCGGCCTCGCCGTGACGCACAGCGTCGCCGATGAGGCCGAAGTCGTAGGACTTGAAGTCGGAGAACGCCAGGCCGTACTTCGACTCCAGGCCGGGCTGGCAGAAGGGCCGCTCAGGGCACTCCGCCGGTCCGGCCAGGACGAGAGACCCGCAGGCCGCCGCGAGCTCGCTCAGCGTCGTCACGCCGTGCTCCTGGGCGAACTCTCTCGTCACAGCGAACGCGTTCTGGTCCTGCGCCGCCGACGCCGCCCCGAACGTCAGGCCCACGCCCTCGCCGAGCGTCGTCAGAGCCGTGACGGTCGCCTTGACGTCGCCGCTCGCGACGGGGCTCGCGCTCGCACCGTTGACCTTGGTGTTGAGGAACTCGGCCAGCGTCGCGGCGTACTCGGGCGTCGCGGTGATCTGCCCGCTCTCGAGCGCCGGGAGGTAGGTCTCGCGGTTGCCGATCGTCTGGACGTCGGCGGTGTACCCGGCCGAGCGCAGCACGGCGGCGTACACCTCGGACAGCGTCGCGCTCTCGGAGAAGTTCGCGGCGCCGATGACGACGTGGCGACCGCCGCCCACCGAGGCGTCGGGCGCGGTGAGCCCGGCGTCCGTCACGTATGCGGCCGCGACCTCGCTGGACGTCTTGCGGTCGATGTCGACCGACTTGTTCAGGCCGATGAGCTTCGTGGTGTCGAGCGAGGCCGACACCGTGTCGAGGAGCGGCACGAGCGCCGGGTCGGCAGCCGCGGCAGCCGCATTGACGGCGGGGATGACGTTGTCGGCGTTCTGCAGGCCCTTGTCGTCGGTCAGGACGACGAGCTTGTCGCCCTTGACCGGCGCGCACGCCGCAGCCCCTGACGCGGTCGCGGCGGTCGTCGCGGCGACCCCACCGCCCGAACCGGGAGTGCCGCACGCGGCGAGCAGGAGCGCTGCGGCGGTGGCCAGGGCAGCTGCGGCGGCGATCGGGGGTGTGCGCATGACGGGCTCCTCGCGGTGGCGTGCCGGGTTGTCAGCAGCCATTCGACCCGCCATCCGGACATCTGGCAAGCGGGTTCGGCCTCGTTCGCCTCACACCGACGACGGCGTGGACCGCTGCCGCATGGGCATCGGCGTCAGGGCGCGCTGGACCCCGGCGAGGACGCCCTCGGCGACCAGGCACAGCAGAGCGACGAGCACGCCGCCGGCCAGGACCTGCCCGTAGCGCTGCAGCGCGAGCCCCTCAACGATGGTCGAGCCCAGGCTCGTCCCGCCCACGAACGCCGCGAGCGGCACCGTCGCGATGACCTGCACGGCGGCGGTGCGAAGCCCGGCGGCCACGAGGGGGAGCGCGAGCGGCAGCTCGACCAGCGCGAGCGAGCGCGCGGCCGACATGCCCATCCCGCGGGCCGCGTCCCGCACGTCGGCGTCGACCTCGAGCACCCCGGTGTACGCGTTCGTGAGGATCGGCGGGACCGCGAACACCGCGACGGCCAACGTCGTCGCGGTCTGGCCGAACAGGCCGCCCGACGCGAAGATCGTGAGCAGCGCGAAGGTCGGCAGCGCGCGCGAGGTGTTGGCCAGCACCACGGTCAGCGACCCTCCCCTGCGGCGGTGCCCGAGCCACACGCCGAGCGGCAGCGCGACGACGGCAGCGAGGAGCACGGCCGCGACCGAGATCGTCAGGTGCTGCCGGGTCAGCGCCAGCACGCCGTGGGTGCCCGTCCAGTTCAGGGGGTCGTTGAGCCACGCGAGCGCGTCGGAGACGACATTCATCGCGCGGACCTCACGTCGTCCGCGTCGAGCGGGACCACGGCGTGATCAACCGGCCCGCGACGTACAGGACCAGGTCGCACGCGAGCGCGAGCGCCAGACAGAGCAGCGTGGCGGTGAGGATCTCGGCGTGGTACCGGCTGCGGAATCCGCGGAACATCAGCTGACCGAGCCCGCCGTACCCGACGACGACACCGACCGTGGTGAGTGCCACTGTCGAGACGGTGGCCAGCCGCACACCGGCGACGATGGCGGGCAGCGCGTTCGGCAGCTCGACCCTCAGGAGCAACCGCGCAGGGCCGTACCCGAGGCCGCGCGCCGCGTCGCGCACCTCGTCGGCGACACCGTCGAGCCCGACGACGATGTTGCGCACGAGCACGAGCAGCGCGTACGTGACCAGACCGATCAGGACGGTGGTGCGGCCGATCCCGGTGAACGGCGCCAGGACGGCGAACAGCGCGACGGACGGGACCGTGTACAGCACCCCGGCGAGGCCCACGAGCGGCGCGGCCAGGCGTGGCCGGGTGTGCGCGAGCGCCGCGAGCGGCAGCGCGATCACGAACGCGATGAGCACGGCCTGGATCGTCAGGCTCGTGTGCTGCTCGAGCGCGCGGGTCAGGTCGCCCCGGTTGCGCACCACGTAGTCCCACGACAGCCACGGGTTCGCGGCCGCGTGCACCGCGCCTGCGGACGCCAGGCCTGCGGACGTCATCGGGATCACGCGTGCGAACGTACCCGGACTCGTCGGACGGCGCGACGCCGACCGCTCGGTGCCGCGTCGTCGGCGCGGGGAATCCGTGCGCAGGTGTCGGCCAGGCCGGGTAGCGTCCGTCGAGTGGCGACGTCGATCGGGTTCGAGCACGTGCGCAAGGTCTATGCCGACGGCACCGTCGCCGTCGACGACCTGACGCTCGAGGTCAACGAGCACGAGCTCCTCGCGCTCGTCGGTCCGTCGGGGTGCGGCAAGTCCACGACGCTGCGCATGGCAAACCGTCTGGTCGAGCCCACGTCGGGCCGGATCCTGCTCGGCGGTGAGGACGTCACGCATGTCGACGCCGTGGGCCTGCGACGTCGCATGGGGTACGTGATCCAGCACGTCGGTCTGTTCCCGCACCGGACCGTCGCGCAGAACGTCTCGACAGTGCCGCAGCTGCTCCGGTGGGATCGTGCGCGGTCACGGGCCAGGGTGTCCGAGCTGCTCGAGCTCGTCGGGCTCGACCCCGACGTCTACGGGCGCCGCTACCCCCACGAGCTGTCCGGGGGCGAGCGCCAACGGGTCGGGGTCGCACGCGCGCTCGCGGCCGACCCGCCGGTGCTCCTGATGGACGAGCCGTTCGGGGCGGTCGACCCGGTCGGTCGCCGGCGGCTGCAGGGGGAGTTCCGCCGCATCCAGCGTGAGCTCGGGACGACCGTCATGCTCGTGACGCACGACGTCGACGAGGCCGTCCGGCTCGCTGACCGGATCGCCGTGCTCAGCCCGGGCGGGCACCTCGAACAGCTGGCGGACCCCGTGCAGGTGCTCGCCGCACCCGCGAGCCCCGCCGTGGCGGACCTCGTCGGGACCGATGCCGCCGTGCGGCTCCTGTCGCTCGGCCGGCTGCTCCGCAGCGATCTGGGACCCGTCACCGGAACTGCGCTCGTGGACGGCGGCGCCGGGCCACAACCGGGTGGCACCGCGGCGGTGGTCGTGGGGTCCTCCCTCGAGGACGCGTTCGCTGCGCTGGCCGGCACGGGCAGCGGCCCCGTCGCGGTGACGGAGCACGGAGCCGTCGTCGGGACCCTCGACGCCGGCCACCTCCTCGATGCCCTGCGCCGCGTGATGTTCGACGCACAGCACTCCCCGGTAACCTCCCCGACCACCGCGGTGGGTACTCTGCCCGGGTGAGCTCCCGCCGCATCGCCCTCGCCACCTGCTCGTCGCTGCCCGCCCTTGACGACGACGACGTCCCTCTCGTCCCGGCTTTCGCGCAGCGCGACGTCGTCGCCGAGCCGGTCGTGTGGGACGACCCAGCGGTGGACTGGGCGGGCTACGACCTCGTCCTGATCCGCTCGACATGGGACTACACCGACCGCCCGCGGGAGTTCCTCGACTGGGTCCGCCGCGTCGAGAAGTCCACGCGCCTGGTGAACCCTGCCTCGGCGGTGGAGTGGAACGTCGACAAGTCCTACCAGCGCACGCTCGAGAGCGCCGGCCTGCCGATCGTGCCCACCATCTGGCTCGACCCCGAGCGCAACTTCGACTCGCGGCAGATCCACACCCGGTTCCCGGCGTTCGGGGACTTCGTCATCAAGCCGACCATCAGCGCCGGGTCACGTGACACCGGTCGGTACTCGGCGGGAGAGACGTCGTCTCGCGCGCTCGCCATCACGCACGCGAAGAGCCTCCTGCAGGCCGGTCGGCACGTCATGCTCCAGCGCTACCTGCGGCAGGTGGACACCGTCGGGGAGACCGCCATCGTCTTCATCGACGGTGTGTTCAGCCACGCCGTGCGCAAGGCCCCCCTGCTCAGCGGACCGTTCCGCGCACCGACGACGACCTCGGTCCTGTACAAGGAGGAGGTCATGTCGGCGCGCGATGCGAGCCCCGCCGAGCGCGAGGTCGCCGAGCGCGTCGTGGCCGCGTTGCCCGAGCTCGTCCCCGGCGTCGACGGACCGCTCGTGTATGCGCGGGTGGACCTGATCCCCGATGACGCCGGCAACCCCGTGGTGCTCGAGCTCGAGCTCACCGAGCCGTCGTTCTTCTTCGCACTCGCGCCCGGCTCGATCGACCGTCTCGTCGACGCCGTGGTCGCCCGCCTCTGACCTGGCGGTCACGGCGCTCGCACGCGAAGCGATCCGCCGCGCGCAGCCGTGATGTCGCGCGCGGCCTGACGTCGCGGTCCTGCTACGACGAAGGGCGCCACACTCGCGAGAGTGCGACGCCCTTCGAACCATGGGGTGAGTAACGGGACTTGAACCCGCGACCCCCTGGACCACAACCAGGTGCTCTACCAGCTGAGCTATACCCACCATGACCTATACCGACCATGACCTATACCGACCATGAGCGCCTACCCCCGAGAGGGCGAGCGCGTCGCCCCCGGAAGGGGCGAGTAGAAGTGTACCGGCTCGGACGAGGTGCTCTCACGTCCGGCGGACGCTGCGCGGTCAGGGTGCCGCGGGGCCCTCCGGAGCGACCAGTGCGCCCTCGGCGCCCTGGGCGAGGTGCACCGACGTCGCGATGACCTGCGCGGCGACGGCCTTCGCCTGCTTCGAGTCGGGCCCCGGCTGCGGGACGAGCAGCGCGGCACGGTAGTACCGCAGCTCGTCGATGCTGTCGAGGATGTCGCCGAGCGCGCGGTGACCGCCGTGCTTCTCGGGGGACGCGAAGTACACGCGCGGGTACCAGCGGCGGGCGAGCTCCTTGATCGACGAGACGTCGATCACGCGGTAGTGCAGGTGCGCGGACAGCTCGGGCATGTCGCGGTCGAGGAAGTTCTTGTCGGTGCCGACGGAGTTCCCGGCCAGCGGAGCCTTGCCGGCGTCGGGCACCCACGTCTGCACGTACTCGAGCACCTGGGCCTGCGCGTCGGCGAGAGTGGTGCCGGTCGGCAGGTCCTCGAGCAGGCCCGACGTCACGTGCATCGCTCGCACGAAGTCGTTCATCTGCTCGAGCGCGCCGGGCGGCGGTGCGATGACGACCTCGACGCCCTCGCCGAGCACCGTGAGCTCGGAGTCCGTCACGACGACGGCGACCTCGATGAGGGCGTCGGCCGTGAGGTCGAGGCCGGTCATCTCGCAGTCGATCCACACGATACGGTCGTTGCTGGTGCTGCCGTTGCCTGTCGTCGTCACGGTGCCAGCCTACGGTCCCGTGCGGGTCTCTCGGGCGGGACTCTCGTGCGGGGCAGGCACCGTCGCGGCGACACCGGCGGCAACGAGCACGAGCAGCCCGGCGACCGCCCCCGCGACGACGGCGGTCCGCCACCGGACCCCGGCCCAGGCCAGCACGAGCGTCGTGGACGCCGCCGCGCCGGCCGCGAGGGCGACCCGCTCGATCACCGTGGGGAGCCGGGCACGCAGGCGCGCCAGCCGGCCGGGCGGGGGAGCGGGTGTGCCCGCTGCGGGCGCAGTGCCGTGGCGCCCCATCAGCGGCGGGGTGCCCGGGGCGCGTTCGCGTACATCCCGTCATGCTTCCACGGGATGTCAGGGGAGGGGTGCGGGTCGCCCTGATGGACGACCCGCACCCCTCCCGCCGGGCCAAGCGGCGTCACCGCGCGGTGACGCCCAGGGTCGACCGGAGCAGGCTGGCATACAGCAGGGCGGGATCTGGCGGGCGCCCGGCATTCGGCACCGCGCGTGATCGAGCGGCGCGGAGCTCATCGGACCGGCTCGACGTACGAGAGTGCTCGCGCTCGACCGAAGCCTCGGCGAGGCGACGCTCGTGGTCGCGCAGGACGAGGTCGAAGATGCTGGTGGGATGCATGGTGGTGGTCTCCGTCGTACGGTCTGGATGGGCCTGGCCGGGCCCGGGAGGTCACCGCGGTAGATCCAGGGAACCACCGTGGTCGTGGTGCGGTCACGACCTTTTTGTGCCGCTTGACGCCAACCGTTCCGGTCGGGACGAGCGCAGGGACGAGGGGGACGACGTGGCGGCAGTGTCGAGGTGGGATGCGTGGCGGAGCCGGGCCGCCGTCCGAGCGGTGCTCCCCGGTGCGCTGCTCGTCGTGCTCGGCTTCGTCGTGTTCGCCGGCGTGCTCGACGGCGTGCGCGAGCGTGACGACCTGTCCTCGTTCGACCAGCCCGTCCTCGACTGGCTCGTCGGTCACCGCGGGCCCACCATGCGGGCCGTGTTCGCCGCGATCACGCTCGTCTCGGGCCCGCGTGTCCTGCCGGTCCTGGTCCTCGTCGCCTGCGCCGTGTGGTTCGCCGTGCGACGCGAGTGGTGGCGGCCGGGGATCCTGGCGGCCGCGATGGTCGCCTCGACGCTGCTGTCGCTCGCGATCAAGGACCTGGTCGGACGTCCCAGGCCGCCGCTCGCGACCATGGACATCCCGGGGGCGGAGACGACCGCCTCGTTCCCGTCAGGGCACACGATGGGAACGGCGACGTTGCTGCTCGTCATCGGCTACCTGGCGTGGAGCCGGCACGCTGGACGCCGCAACCTCCTGGTCGGAGGCGCTGTCGCCGTCGTCGGCACGCTCGCCGTCGGCCTCAGCCGGCTCTACCTGGGCTACCACTTCTTGACCGACGTGCTGGCCGCCGTCGCGCTCGCGGTCGCGGTCCTGGGCGGCGTCGTCGTCGCCGACCGGCTGCACGGACTGGACTCCGGGCGCCCCCAGCAGGACTCGAACCTGCAACCTACGGATTAGAAGGCCGTTGCTCTATCCATTGAGCTATGGGGGCTGGCACTGCCATGGACGAGCGTACGCGGACGGCGCTCGAAGCCGTCGACCGACCGTGCCGCGCGAGGCCGCGCTCGTCCCGGCGGCGCGTTCGTTTGTCCTGGTCACCTCGTCAGGCGACTATAGGTACCGTGAGCGAGCAGGCAGGGACCTCAGTCGCCGACGGGGTGCTTGCGCGTCCCCTCGCCGCGATGTCCTTGCTCGACGCCGTCCGCGACCTTCGTCGCGATGTGGAGCGCACAGGCTTCCCGCTCGAGATCCCCTCGGTCGAGGCCGCCCGCGTGTCGCGCGCCCGACTCCTCGACCAGCTGTCCGACCACCTCGTGCCTCGGCTCGAGGAGCTCTCGGCACCTGCGATCGTCGTGGTCGCCGGATCCACGGGTGCCGGGAAGTCGACGATCGTGAACTCGCTGCTCGGGACCGAGGTGACGGCCGCAGGCGTCCTGCGCCCGACGACGCGCCGACCGGTCCTCGTCCACCATCCTGACGACGCCGACCTGCTCGACCAGCACCCGGTCCTCGAGGCCGTCGAGGTGGTCGAGCACGCGCGCGTGCCGCGCGGGATCGCGCTGCTCGACGCACCCGACCTCGACTCGGTGCTCGACTCCAACCGCGCCACGGCGCACCGCCTCCTCGAGGCCGCTGACCTGTGGCTGTTCGTCACGACGGCGGCCCGGTACGGCGACGCGCTGCCCTGGCAGGTGCTGCAGGGCGCCGTGGGGCGAGGCGCATCGATCGCCATGGTGCTCAACCGGGTCGCGCCGGCGTCGCTCCCGACCGTCCGCGGCGACCTGCTGGAGCGCCTGCGGGCGCACGGCATGCAGGGCGCACCGCTCTTCGTCGTGCCCGACGTCGGACCGCACCAGGGACTGCTCGAGCCTGCGGTCCTCGCGCCGATCACGCGCTGGCTCCAGATGCTCGCCGGGCTCGACCGCGCGCGGACGGTCATCGGACGCACCCTGCGCGGGTCGCTCGCCG
The DNA here is from genome assembly GCF_003115775.1 of Cellulomonas sp. WB94. NCBI lineage: Bacteria > Bacillati > Actinomycetota > Actinomycetes > Micrococcales > Cellulomonadaceae > Cellulomonas > Cellulomonas sp. WB94. The sequence goes on along the minus strand of NZ_QEES01000002.1, from coordinate 138,809 downwards.
CGCTGCGCCCCTGGGTCGACGAGCTCGCCGAGGCGGTGCAGGCGCAGGCGGACGCCGCCGTCGCGCTGGCTGCCGAGCTCGACGTCGCCACGCAAGGCCCGGAGCAGGCTGCGCGTGCCGCCGTGCACGGCGGCGTCGTGTCCGACGGCCCGGCCCGCGCGCGGTGGGCCGAGCTCGCCGCCGCCGGCGGTCCGCTCGCGACGGTCGTGCGCTCGTCGGGCCGCGTCGACCGGTCCCGTCGGGCGGGGCGCGGTCGCGCCGAGGCGCTCGCCCCGCTCGTCGACGCCCTGACCCGGTCGGCTGCCGCAAACCTCACCGCTGCCGGTGCGCGCGCGGAGCTCGTGCTGCGCACCCATCTGCGGGGCGTCGGGGCACCCGACGGCGGACCCTCGCTCGACGCGGCCTGGTCCGAGTCGGAGGACGCCAAGGCGCGCACGGTGTCGGCGCAGTCCTCGGCGCGGGCCTGGGCGGCCTCCGCGGCTGCCGTCGCGACCGAGGCGCTGCATCAGGCGGCGCTCGAGCCGAGCCACGACGCGGTCCGCAGCCGCGGTCGCCATGCCGTCCGCGCGGCCAAGCGCGCGGCCAAGCGCGCTCAACGTGCGGAACGTGCTCTCGGGGTCCAGGGCCTCGCCGCCGTCGCGCTGGCGGCCGCAGCGGGTCTGGAGCCGGCGCGAGCCCTCCTCGTCGACCTGCTCGGCGAGGCGGGGACACGGGCGAGCGACGAGCTGCGCGCCGACCTGGCGGACCGCGGCGCCGCGGAGGTCGCGCGCGAACGTGCCGCCGTCGGGGAGCTGCTCGACGACCCCGACCTCGCGCCGGACGCCTCGTCGCTGCTGCGTCTGCGGCTCGCGGTCCTGAAGGGGTTGACGTGACGGAGACGACGAGGGCGTTCGAGCGCGAGGGTTTCGCGGCCGTGCACGGTCATCTCGCCGGGGCGGCGACGCGTGAGCTGACCGAACGCGTCGAGCAGGTCGAGGAGGCACTCGCTGTCGGCGGAGACCGGCTGGACCCGACGGTCGCCGCTCGGGTCGCCGTATCGGTCGAGCAGGTGCGGGAGCGTCTCGAGCTCGGCGTCGACCACACGATCGTCGCGCTGCTCGGCGGCACCGGATCGGGCAAGTCCAGCCTGTTCAACGCGGTGTGCGGGCTCGAGTTCGCCGACGTCGGCGTGAAGCGCCCCACCACGTCTGCGGTCTCGGCCTGCGTCTGGGGTGAAGGCGGCGAGGCGCTGCTCGACTGGCTCGGGGTCGCTGAGGACCGGCGCATCGAGCGTGAGAGCCTGCTCGACGGCGAGACCGAGGTGCCGCTGCGCGGGCTCGTGCTGCTCGACCTGCCGGACCATGACTCGATCGCGCCGGCGCACCGCGTCGTCGTCGACCGCCTCGTGCCGATGGCGGATCTCCTCGTCTGGGTCGTGGACCCGCAGAAGTACGCGGACGACGCCCTGCACTCGGGCTACCTGCGTCACCTCGTCGGGCACGAGGCGTCGATGGTCGTCGTGCTCAACCAGGTGGACACGCTCGGTCCGGACGTCCGCGACGAGCTCGTCGTCGACCTGGCGCGCTTGCTGGTCGAGGACGGCCTCGAGGGTGTCGCGATCCGGACGGCCTCGGCGCGGACAGGCGAGGGTGTCCCCGAGCTCCGCGACCGGCTCGCAGCCGTGGTCGCTCGGCGCAGCGTGGCAGCCGAGCGGGCGGGCGCGGAGCTCAACGACGCGGCCACGCTGCTCGGGAGCCAGGTCGCGGGACGTGAGCCCGGCTCGGCTCGGCTCGACGTGACCCACGTGGTCGACCTCCTGACCGAGGCTGCCGGTCTGCGCGCGATCGCCGACGCTGTCGGAGCGGTCGTGCGCGGGGGAGCGCGGACCGTGCCCGCTTTCGGCCTGGTCCAGTCCGACACCGTTGCGCTCGCTCGCTCTGGCTGGATCGCCTCGGTGACACGCGCGGTCCCGGTGCGGTGGCAGGAGGCGGTCGCTGGGCGCGTCGCGTCGGCCGACCAGCTGCGGCGCGAGGTCGACGACGTCCTGGCGCACGTCACGGTGGCCACACGTCGTTCTCGCCTCGCCACGGGACTGTTCGCCTCGGCACTGGTGCTGTCCGGCTGCGCGCTCGCGGCGGCATCGGTCGCTCTGGGCCTCCGGATCGGTGGCGGGTCGGGATCGACCGACGACGGTCCGTGGGCCTGGCTGGCGGCGGGCGGGCTGCTCGTGGGCGCCGTGCTCCTCGCGGTCGGTGGGCACCTGGCGCGTCGAACCGCGGCCCGACGACGCTCGGAGCGTGTGCTGCGCGAGGGGCGCGCCGCTCTCGAGGGCGTCGCGCGTCGGCTGCTCGCCGACCCGACGGTCGAGGTGTTCGCCGAGCACCGTCGCGTGCGCGAGCTCGCCGACGCCGTGACCGCCCGCTGACCTGCCGCGCCACCCACAGCCCTCCACCCTGCTCGGCTCTTCCACCGTGGCGCGGCGCCGTCGACACGCCGACGACGGTGCGATCCACGCTTCCTCCCTGAGCCGGCACTCGCCGGCGCTCGACGAGGAGGACGCATGAGCACCAACGAGCTGACCCTGACACTGGTCGGGTGGCTGGGCACCGAGCCGCGGCACTACCCGGGCACCAACGGCGCGACGCCGTTCACGACGTTCCGGATGGCGAGCACGCGCCGCTGGTTCGACCGCGACAAGGGCGTGTGGGCGGACGGCCGGACCGAGTGGTTCACCGTCAAGAGCTGGCGCAGCGCGGCCCGCAACGTCGCCGAGTCGCTGCGCAAGGGCGACCCCGTCGTCGTCCACGGGCGACTCTCGACCGAGGAGTGGACCGGCCCCGACGGCAGCCGGACGACCCTCGTGCTCGACGCGATCGCGATCGGCCCGGACCTCGCCTACGGCTCGGCCCGGTACTCCCGCACGGTCCACGGCAGCGGCACCGGACCCGACGGGGCCGAAGGCGACGTCGCGGCGGGTGACGACGAGCGGGCGCCGGCCGACCTGTCCCCGGACGAGCTCGACGACCTCGCGCTCGACGACGACGCAGTCAGCGACGACACTGCCGAGCCCGACCCGCTCGACCGTCTGGCCGAGGAGGCGCTCTCGCTCGCCGGCGCGAGGTGATCGCCTAGGGTGGGGTCAGGACTTTCGCCGTGCCGGGTCGCCCGGCTCGCGCTGCGCCATGTGCGCGCGCAGCCGGGTCGACCGGGCCGGCGTCACCCCGACCAACCCCCGAGCACCGAGGCGGACGAAGAGCCAGTGGCTGAGTTCATCTACACCATGTACAAGACGCGCAAGGCGCACGGCGACAAGGTCATCCTCGATGACGTCACCCTGAACTTCCTGCCCGGCGCGAAGATCGGCGTCGTCGGGCCGAACGGTGCCGGCAAGTCGACGATCCTCAAGATCATGGCCGGGCTCGAGCAGCCGTCGAACGGTGAGGCGCGCCTGAGCCCGGGGTACACGGTCGGCATCCTCATGCAGGAGCCCGCGCTCAACGAGGACAAGACGGTCCTCGGCAACGTCGAAGAGGGCGTCGCCGAGATCAAGGGCAAGATCGACCGCTTCAACGAGATCTCCGCGCTGATGGCCGAGCCCGACGCCGACTTCGACACGCTGCTCGAGGAGATGGGCGTCCTGCAGGAGGCCATCGACGCAGCCGAGGCCTGGGACCTCGACGCGCAGCTCGAGCAGGCCATGGACGCGCTGCGCTGCCCCCCGCCCGACGCCGACGTGTCGGTCCTGTCCGGTGGTGAGCGTCGCCGCGTCGCGCTGTGCAAGCTTCTCCTGGAGAAGCCCGACCTGCTGCTTCTTGACGAGCCCACCAACCACCTCGACGCGGAGAGCGTGCTGTGGCTCGAGCAGCACCTGGCGGCCTACCACGGCGCGATCCTCGCGGTCACCCACGACCGGTACTTCCTCGACCACGTCGCGGAGTGGATCTGTGAGGTCGACCGGGGTCGCCTCTACCCGTACGAGGGCAACTACTCGACGTACCTCGAGAAGAAGCAGGCGCGGCTCGAGGTCCAGGGCAAGAAGGACCAGAAGCTCGCCAAGCGGCTCGCGGAGGAGCTCGCGTGGGTGCGCTCGAACGCCAAGGGACGCCAGACCAAGTCCAAGTCGCGACTCGCGCGCTACGAGGAGATGGCGGCCGAGGCCGACCGCACGCGCAAGCTCGATTTCGAGGACATCCAGATCCCGCCGGGCCCGCGGCTCGGGGGGCTCGTCCTCGAGGCGAGCAACCTGCGCAAGGGCTTCGACGACCGGGTGCTCATCGACGGGCTCAGCTTCACTCTGCCGCGCAACGGCATCGTCGGCGTGATCGGTCCGAACGGCGTCGGCAAGACGACGCTGTTCAAGACCATCGTCGGCCTCGAGCCGCTCGACGGTGGCGAGCTCAAGATCGGTGAGACGGTCAAGATCTCCTACGTCGACCAGTCGCGCGGCGGCATCGACCCGAAAAAGTCGCTGTGGGAGGTCGTCTCCGACGGCCTCGACTACATCAAGGTCGGCAACGTCGAGATGCCCTCGCGGGCGTATGTCGCGGCGTTCGGGTTCAAGGGCCCGGACCAGCAGAAGGCTGCCGGCATCCTCTCGGGCGGCGAGCGCAACCGGCTGAACCTGGCGCTGACGCTCAAGGAGGGCGGCAACCTGCTGCTTCTCGACGAGCCCACCAACGACCTCGACGTCGAGACGCTCGGATCGCTCGAGAACGCCCTGCTCGAGTTCCCGGGCTGTGCGGTGGTCGTCTCTCACGACCGGTGGTTCCTCGACCGGGTGGTCACTCACATCCTCGCGTACGAGGGCACCGCGGAGGACCCGGGCAGCTGGTACTGGTTCGAGGGCAACTTTGCCTCCTACGAGGAGAACAAGGTCGCGCGCCTCGGTCCGGATGCCGCCCGTCCGCACCGGGTGACGTACCGCAAGCTGACCCGCGACTGAGCGGGGAGACGGTGGACGATCGGCGGCACGGCGAGACCCTCGACACGCTCGGGGTGCTGCGCTCGCGTGTCGCCGACGTCCGTCTGGCCCTCGACCTGCCGTCAGCGGTCCGCGCCCGCGTGGACCGTGCCCAGCTGCTCGACCAGATCGACGACTACCTCCTGCCGCGCCTGCGGTCGGACGCGGCGCCGCTGCTCGTCGTCGTCGGCGGGTCGACGGGAGCGGGGAAGTCGACGCTCGTCAACTCGCTTGTCGGCGTCCAGGTGAGCCCTGCGGGTGTCCTGCGTCCGACGACGCGCTGGCCGGTGCTCGTCCACCACCCGCTCGACGAGCGGTGGTTCAGCACCGATCGCATCCTCCCCGGCCTCCCACGCCTGACGGAGGGCGACGGTGCCGCCGCCCCCGACCGCGAGCCGGGCGCCCGAACCGGGCTGCGGCTCGTTGCGTCGGATGCGCTGCCGCTCGGGCTCGCGCTCCTCGACGCGCCGGACATCGACTCGATCGTCGAGGAGAACCGGGCCCTGGCGACGCAGCTCCTCGGCGCTGCCGACCTGTGGCTCTTCGTCACGACAGCGGCGCGGTACGCCGACGCCGTCCCGTGGGAGCTGCTCGAGGCGGCCCAGCGTCGCCGCGTCCACCTTGCGCTCGTCCTCGACCGTGTCGACGCGGGCGCCGTGACCCCGGTTGCGACCCACCTGCGTCAGATGCTCGACGCGCACGGGCTGCATGACGCGACGATCCTGCTCGTCCCGGAGAGCGTCCCGGTCGCCGGGCTGCTGCCGGAGCGGTCGGTCGGCGCGGTCGCCGACTGGCTCACGGCCCTCGGCGGCGACCCGGCCGCCCGCGCCACGGTCATCGCCGGCACGCGCGACGGCGTCACGCGCGACGTGCTCGTGCGGGCGGGTGCCGTCGCCGCGGCCGCCGACGACCAGCGCCACGCGGACGCCCGTCTGCGGGCGGCGGTGACCGCCGCATATGCCGACGCCGCCGACCAGGTCCTGCGGGCGACGTCCGACGGCACGCTGCTGCGCGGTGAGGTGCTCGCACGCTGGCAGGACGTCGTCGGGACCGGTGAGTTCATCCGGGCGGTCGAGCAGAAGGTGTCGCGCGCGCGCGACCGGCTCGTCGCGGCCGTGCGGGGTCGGCGTGCTCCCGAGCCCGCGCTCGCGACGGCCATCGGGCACGGCCTCGAGGCGGTCGTCCTCGACGCGGCCGAGGAGGCCGCCGAACGCGCGCACGCCGTCTGGCGCAACGACCCGTCGGGTGCGGGCCTGCTCCACGGGCTGGACCTGTCGCGCTCGTCGAGCGAGCTGCGCGGGCAGGTCGCCGACCAGATCCGCGCCTGGCAGTCCGACGTGCTCGCGCTCGTCGAGGAGGAGGGCGCCGGCAAGCGCTCCACGGCGCGTGCCGTCTCCTACGGGGTCAACGGGATCGGTGCCGCGCTCATGGTGGCCGTCTTCGCCTCGACCGGTGGCCTCACGGGCGCCGAGGTCGGGATCGCGGGGGGGACGGCACTGCTCGCCCAACGGCTCCTCGAGGCCGTGTTCGGGGACGAGGCGGTGCGCCAGCTCACGAGGCGCGCGCACGAGCGCCTTGCGGAGCGTGTCCGGGCCGTGCTCGCGGGCCAGTCCGCGCGGTACACCGCGCAGCTCGACGCGCTCGGGACGGCCGAGGTCAGCGGCGACGCCGTGCGCGCCGCGGTGCGCGACGTGGCCGCATCCCAGGACGCCGTGGAGAGTGCGCGGGCGACGGACGGCGCAGCCCCGTCGGCAGACGACGCCGGATCGAGCGGCGCCAGTCAGGGGCACCTGCGCGGTGCCGGGCTCGGTCCCGCGCTGATCGACGACGCGACGCTCCGTGCTGCCGCGCCTGGCACCGCCCAGGCAGAGGGCACCGGCACGAACCGGCTGCGCGCGTGGTGGCGCAAGGTCGTGCGCGGCGACGAGTCGGCCACGTGACGGCCCGCCGCCGGTCGCCGGGCAGCGGGCTCGATCTTGCCGCGCGCATCGAGGCGCTCGACGACGCCGTCGTGGCCGCCCGCGGCCGGTTGCCCGACGCGGTCCTGGAGCCGGCCACCGTCGTCGTCGAGCGCGCCCGAGCGCGCATGGCCCTGTCCGGCGAGTACACGGTCGTGGCCCTGGCGGGGTCGACGGGTTCGGGCAAGTCGTCGCTCTTCAATGCGCTCGCGGGTGCCGACCTCGCCGTGCCGGGGGTGCGTCGGCCGACGACCGGCCAGCCGATGGCCGCCGTGTGGCCCGCCCCGACGACATCGGACAGTCCGGCCGGAGCAGCACGCAGGGCGGAACCGTTCGGCCGGCCGGCCGCCGACGCGCGCAGCGGCGGGGCGCACGCGCTGCTCGACTGGCTCGCGGTCGACCAGCGCCACGTGCTCGACCGCGCGAACCCGGAGGCCGAGCCGCTTGGCGGCGAGACGGTCGCGACAGGACTGGTGCTGCTCGACCTCCCCGACCACGACTCCGTCGAGACGACACACCGGATGCGCGCCGAGCGCCTCTACGAGCGCGTCGACCTGCTCGTGTGGGTCGTCGACCCGCAGAAGTACGCCGACGCCGCCCTGCACGTGCGCTACCTGCGCCCGCTCGCCGCGCATGCGGACGTCGTCGTGCTCGTGCTCAACCATGCCGACCGGCTCACACCCGACGAGCTCGAGCGGTGCCTGGCGGACCTCGCTCGCCTTGCCGCGCAGGACGGCCTCGGTACCGTGCCGGTCCTGGCCACGAGCACGCGCACCGGCGTGGGCGTCGCGGAGCTGCGCGAGCGTCTCGTGGAGGCTGCACGTCGACGCGCCGCCGCGACCGACCGTGTTCGTGCCGACGTGCGCACGACCGCCGGTGCGGTGCTGGCGGCCTGCGGGGCCGCACCTGCACCGGTCGTCGAGCGGGACGCGCGAGCGCGGCTCGTGGACGAGCTCCAGGTGGCCGCTGGGATCCCGGCGGTAGTCGAGGCCGTGCGCCGATCGGCCGCGCGCCGGGCGCGTGGTGCGACCGGGTGGCCACCCACGCGGTGGCTCGCCTCGATGCGCGCCGACCCGCTGCGCCGCCTCGGGCTGGGCACCGGGCGCGGCACACCCGGCCGGCCCGACCTCTCCCGGACCTCGCTGCCCCCGTTCGGCCCCGTGGCCCGCTCGCGCGCGTCGAGCGCGGTCCGGGCCTACTGCGACGCCGCCATGGCCGGTGCGCCGGACACGTGGGTCCTGAGCGCGCGGGCCCGCGCCACCGCCGTCGGCCTGGGCGACGCGCTCGACCAGGCGGTGGCAGGTACCGCGCTCGTCGCAGAGCGGCCACCGGCGTGGTGGCGGGTGCTCGGCTGGCTGCAGTGGGTGCTGCTCGGTGTGGTGGTCGTGGGTCTCGTCTGGCTCGGACTGCTCGCGGGGTCGACCTACGCGCGCCTGCCCGAACCGACGACGCCGACCTGGTGGGGCCTGCCGGCGCCGACGGTGCTGGCGATCGGCGGCGTGGTCGCGGGCGTCCTGGTAGCGCTGACAGGCCGGCTGCTCGGCGCGGTGGGTGCCCGTCGTGCCGCGAGCCGCGCGCGACGTCACCTGCGGCTCGCGGTCGAGGTCGTCGTCGGCGAGCGCGTCGTCGACCCCGTGTCCGCCGAGCTGCTGGCCCTGGCGCAGTGCCGTGACGCCGCTCGGCGCGCCGCTGCCTGACCTCTACGTAGCCCCACCGGCCGACGCTGCAGCGTCGCCGCCGAGATCGACCGAAGGAGACACCGGCATGGCAAGGCTTGAGGTCGACGTGCAGCTGCGGTGGTCCGACATGGACGCGTACGCGCACGTGAACAACGTCGAGATGCTTCGCCTCCTGGAGGAGGCCCGGATCGAGGCGTTCTGGAGCCACCCGGCGGCGCCCGACGGCACAGCGGTCGGCAGCGCGTGGCCGACGGCCGTGCTCGACGCCGGGCCCGGGGCCGCGCTGTCGACGCTCGTGGCGCGCCAGGAGATCGAGTACCTCCGCCCGCTCGGGTACCGCCGAGCGCCCGTCGTCGTCGAGCTCTGGATCGGGCACCTGGGGTCCGCCAGCCTCGACGTCTGCTACGAGGTGCGGGACGCCCCGTCGGCGGACGGCGGCACGGTGTACGCGCGTGCCATTACGACGCTCGTGCTCGTCGACGCGTCCGGCGCGCCGACGCGCATCGGGCGAGACGTCCGGGCGGCATGGGAGCCGTACGTCGAGGCTCCGGTCGAGCTGCGTCGTCGTCGCTGACGCGCTGAGGCGCTGAGGCGCTGAGGCGCTAACGCGCTAACGCGCTGCGCTCAGCGATCGGTGCGGGACTTCTCGACCGTCGCGGCGGCCCGCGCGATGCCGCGCTGCATGCCCCCGAACACGACTCCGTGGAACGGGTAGACCGCCCACCAGTAGAGCTGTCCCGCGAGGCCGTGCGGGTGGAAGAGCGCGCGCTGGGCGAAGACGGTGTGCTGGTCATCCGCCCCCGGCTCGACCCGGAGCTCGAGCCACGCAAGCCCGGGCAGGCGCATCTCGGCTCGCAGGCGCAGCACCTGGCCCGGCACGACCTCCTCGACGCGCCAGAAGTCGACGGCGTCGTCGACGAGCAGCTGACCCTGGACGCGCCTCCCGCGGCGCAGCCCCGGACCGCCGACGACGCGGTCGAGCAGCCCCCGCACCTGCCACGCGAGCGCCCAGGAGTACCAGCCCCGCTCCCCGCCGACGGCCTCGATGACGCGCCACAGCGCCTTGGGGGAGGCCTCGACCGTCACGCGCCGCTCGTCGACGTACAGCGAGCCGCCCGCCCAGTCCGGGTCGCTCGGCAGCGGGTCGCTCGGCGCCCCCGGGACCGATGCCGACGACCAGCGCGTGGTCACGTCGGCGTCCTGGACCCGCCGCAGTGCGAGCCGCACCGCACGGTCGAAGCCGATGAGCCCTCCCGGCGGGTCCGGGACGAGGCGCGCGATGTCGTGCTCCTTGCAGATCACCTCGTGCACGAGCGACTCGACGAGCGGTCGGGCGAGCCCCGCCGGCACGGGTGTGACGAGGGAGACCCACAGGCTCGACAGGCGCGGGGTGAGGACGCCGACCCCGACGATCAGCCGGCGCGGGAGCCCCGCGATCGCCGCGTAGCGCTGCATCATCTCCCGGTAGGTCAGCACGTCGGGCCCGCCGATGTCGAAGCCGCGACTCACGTCCGGAGGCATCGCCGCGGACCCGACGAGGTACCGCAGGACGTCGCGGATGGCGATGGGCTGGATCCGGTTCTCGACCCACCGGGGGACGGTCATGGCGGGCAGCCGCTCGGTGAGGTAGCGCATCATCTCGAACGACGCCGAGCCCGACCCGAGGATGACGGCGGCGCGCAGGACGGTCGTCGGGACGCCGGACGCGAGCAGGATCTCGCCGACCTCGGTGCGCGACGCGAGGTGCGGGGAGAGCTCCTCGCCGTGGGGGTGGAGGCCGCCGAGGTAGACGATCCGGCGCACGCCGGCCTCGCGGGCCGCCTGGGCGAACACGAGCGCGGTGTGGCGGTCGCGCGCCTCGAAGGCGTGGCCTGTGCCGAGCGAGTGGATGAGGTAGTACGCGACGTCCACCCCGTCGAGCGCGGCGCGGATCTGCGCCGGCTCAGCGGCGTCGGCCACGGCGGTCTCGACGTCAGCGAACCACGAGCGACCGCGCAGGCGGTCCGGGTGGCGGGCGACGGCGCGCACGCGGTAGCCCGCGGCGAGGAGCTCGGGCACCAGCCGGCCACCGACGTACCCGGTAACTCCCGTGACGGCCACGAGCGGTGCCGGCTCGGCCCGACCCGCGCTGCCCGGCTGCCCGGGGACGAGTCCCGCGAGCGTCGCGGCGACCGGCTCGGGGAGCAGGTCAGGGATGCGGTCCGTGTCGTCGGGCATGGGGCAGTCTCACCCAGCCGCGGCCGCCTCGCACGCCCGGGAGCCGCCGCGACGCGCGGCCGTCAGCTCGACGGGACCCGCACCATGCCCTCCTGGGCGATCGACGCGACGAGCGTGCCGTCACGCGAGAACACCTGAGTGGCGCCGAGACCCCGACCGCCCTGCGCGCTGGGGCTCGACTGCGCGAAGAGCAGCCACTCGTCGACGCGGACGTCCCGGTGCCACCACATCGCGTGGTCGAGGCTCGCGATCGAGAGCCCCCGGGTCATCCAGCTGTTGCCGCTGCGACGCAGGACCGGCTCGAGCATCACCTGGTCGCACGCGTACGCGAGCAGGGCGCGGTGCAGGAGCTGGTCGTCGGGGATCGGGTTGCGCGACCGGACCCACACGAGCTGACGGCCCGAGGTGTCCGGGTGCGGGCCGAGGTAGATCGAGCCGTTCACGTGCCGGACGTCGAAGGCGCTCTCCGTCGACCAGAACTTCGCGACGGGGTGGTCGATCCCGGCCAGGACCTCGTCCGTCGAGCCGACGTCGTCGGGGTCCGGCGCGGACGGCATCGGGTCGGCGTAGTCGAGACCGTCCTGCTGCGCCTGGAACGACGCCACCATCGACAGGATCGGCACACCCCCCTGGAACGCGTGCGTGTGCCGGGCGCTGAACGAGCGGCCGTCGCGCAGCCGCTCGACCGCGAAGTCGATCGGCTCGCTCGCGTCGCCGGCCCGCAGGAAGTACCCGTGCAGCGAGTGGGGGAGCCGGTCGGTGTCCGGGAGGGTCCGGCCCGCGGCGATGAGTGCCTGGGCGAGGACCTGGCCGCCGAACACGCGTCCACCGGGCCGCGGCAGGCTGACGCCGCGATACGTGTCCGGCTCGCCCGGGTACGGGACCAGGTCGAGGGCTGCGAGGAGTGTGGTCGTCGGGTCGGGGGCGGCCGGGACGAGGGTCATCGGGTGACGTCCGGCGAGGTCGGGAGGGCACGGGGAGTCATACGGCCAGCGTCTCACGGGGGCGAGCGATGGACCCAGCCGCGCCGCTGCGTCAGTCGTCGAAGGTGTTGATCATCGAGTGCGCGGCCCGCTCGAGGTAGTCCCACAGCTCGGCCTGGTGCAGCGGCGCGAGCCCGAGCGAGTCGACGGCGACCCGCATGTGCGCGAGCCAGCGGTCGCGTGCGTCGGGGTTCACCTTGTACGGGGCGTGGCGCGCGCGCAGTCGGGGGTGCCCGCGCTGGTCGGAGTAGGTCGTGGGGCCGCCCCAGTACTGCTCGAGGAACAGCGTGAGGCGCTCGGCGGCCGGGCCGAGGTCGTCCTCGGGGTACATCGCCCGCAGCGCGGGGTCCGACGCCACGCCACGGTAGAACTCGTCGACGAGCCGCACGAACGTGGCGTGACCGCCGATGACGGCATAGAACGAGTCGGTACGGGTCACGGTGCCAGTCTCGCACCGGCGGCCGGGCCGCCCGCACGGGCGCCAGGGCTCGGCGTCCGTCGGCTCCTGCGCCGTGCCGCACGCCCGCCGGTACGCGCCGGTTGCGGGTGTGCGGACTACGCTGGTCAGACCGTGCGGCTGATAGACGAGCTGGGGAGTTCGATGAGCAAGGCAGAGCAGATCCTCGCAGCGCTGGGTGGGGACGCGAACATCGTGGACCTCGAACCGTGCATCACCCGGCTGCGCGTCGAGGTGACCGACCCGTTGCTCGTCGACGAGGCAGCCCTCAAGGCGACCGGCGCGTTCGGCGTCGTGCGGTCGGGCCGCATCGTCCAGGTGATCGTCGGCCCCGAGGCGGACAACCTCGCCGCCGAGCTGGAGACCCTGCGCTGAGGTAGCGGTCAGTCCTCGTCGCTCTGCCCAGCCGGGACGTCCGGCGGGAGAGCGCGCGCGGGCGCGCCGGACGGGCTCGCGGCCCGCTCCCGCTCGGCCGCCAGGAGGTCGCGCTGCCCGCCGAGCGGGATGCCCGCGCGTGTCAGTGCGTCCCGGACCGCGACCCGCAGCTCGCGCGCCACGTCCCACTGCATCGCGGGCGCCGTGGTGACGCTGAGGCGGAGGGTGACGGCGTCGAACGTGACGTCCTCGATCCCGGTCACCGTGGGCGCACCCTGCAGGTACGTGCCGATGACTGGGTCGGCCGCCACGCGCTCGGCCGCCTCCGTCAGCAGAGCGCGGACCTCGTCGAGATCGGCGAAGTAGTCGACACTCACCTCGACCACGGCCTTCGCCCAGCCCTGGGTCTTGTTCCCGACGCGGGTCATCGTGCCGTTGGGGACGTACCAGAGCGTCCCGGCGGAGTCGCGGATCTTGGTCACCCGCAGCCCGACGGCCTCCACGGTCCCCACGGTGCCAGCGCCAGGTCCGACGTCGACGACGTCACCGACGCCGTACTGGTCCTCGAGCAGCATGAAGACCCCCGACAGGAAGTCCTTGACGAGGCTCTGCGCGCCGAAGCCGACCGCCACCCCCACGATGCCCGCAGAGGCGATGAACGGGGCGATGTTCATGCCGACGGTGTCGAGCACGAGGAGGAAGACGAGGGTCCCGACGACGATCGTCGCGGTCGAGCGCAGGACGGATCCGACGGTGCGCGCGCGCTGCACCCGCCGGGCCGACGCGAGCGGGCCGACACGGCGCAGCAGCGACGAACCGGTGTCGTCCGCGCCTTCCACGATGTGCTGGGTCACGGACCGGATGACCACGCGCAGGACGAGGAGCGTGAGCGCACCGACGAGCAGGATCACCGCGAGGCGTACCCCGGTGCCGAGGAACCAGCGCCCGAAGGCGTTCGCGTGGTCGACGAGCTCCGCCTGCGTGAGCCCCGAGGACGACGGGGACGGAGACGGATCGGCGGCGGACGGCGCGGACGACAGTCGAAGGAGGGTGGTCACGGCGCTCACGCTATCGAGCGCCGCCCGCGAGGCCCGTGCGGTCGGCCACGAACTGCAGCTGCTCGACCGTCAACGCGATCGTCCTGGACAGCGCACGGCCGCCGTGACCGACGCCGGTCTCGCGGCGCACGAGGATCGGCGCGGCGTTCCGGTCGGCGCTCGTGGATGCCTGGAGCGCCGCTGCGAGCTTGCGGGCGTGCAGGGGGTCGACCCGCGTGTCCCCCTCGAAGACCGTGAACAGCGTCGCGGGGTAGGCCGTCGGCTCGAGGGTGTCGAGCGCGACGTGGTACGGCGAGTACCCGAGCAGCCACGCGAGCTCGTGCGGCGTGTCGGCGTCCCCGTACTCCTCCGACCAGGTCACGCCTAGGCCGAAGCGCTGGTAGCGGACCATGTCGAGCAGCGGCGCCGAGCAGACCACCGCGGCGAACAGGTCGGGACGCTGCGTCAGGGCGGCCCCGACGAGCAGGCCGCCGTTGGAACCACCCCAGCACGCGAGCTGACCCGGGGTCGTCCACCCGTCGGCGACGAGGCGCTCGGCGACCGCATGGAAGTCGTCGAACACGTTCTGCTTGCGCGCCCGCATCCCCGCGCGGTGCCAGTCCTCGCCCTCCTCGCCGCCGCCGCGCAGGTTCGCCACGACGTACACGCCACCCGCCTCGACCCAGGCGAGCGTCGAGGCGGAGTAGGCGGGCTCGAGGGAGATCTGGAAGCCGCCGTACCCGTACAGGATCGTGGGCACGGGCCGCAGCGGGCGACCGTCCGCGTCGAGCACGTCGGTGCGTGCGAGCACGAAGGCGCGCACGATCGTGCCGTCCGCGCTCGCGGTCTCGAGGCGGTGGACCCGGACGTCCGGGAGGTCGGCGAGGGCGCCCGGTGGCTCGGCCCAGACCTGCACGTCGCGGGTCAGGGCGTCGAACCGGTGCACCGTCGAGACGGTCGTGTGGTCGGTGTAGGAGAACCAGACCTCACGGCCGCCGTCGGGTCGTGTCACGAGCCCTGAGATGGACCCGAGGCCCGGCAGGCTGATCGTTCCGGCGGGTCCGTCGAGCCGCACCCCGGTCCGCGGGTCATGGACTGTGATCTCGCTGACGGCATGGCGGCGCCAGCTCGCGAGCAGCAGCTCCGGCTCCGCTCCCGGAGTGCCCGCCGGGCCGCCCGCATCGGTGAACGTGACGTCCTCGAGGACCGCCTCCGGGTCCTCCGCCAGGAGCTCGTGCCAGTGCGGGACGCCGGGGTCGGACGGGTCGGTGACCGCGAGCCGCCCGCGCGACGCGTCGAGGTTGGTGTGCAGGTACAGCCGGCCGTCACGACCGACCCAGGCCGCCGTCTGCGCGTCGAGGCCGACCGTCACCGGGACGAACGTCGGCGTCGCACCACCGGGGGTGGTGGTCAGGTCTGCGATCCAGACGTCGGTGCGAGGCGCCGTCCCGGCCGATGCCGAGACGATGAGCCAGCGCCCGTCGCGCGAGACCGAGACGCCGAAGTAGCTGGTGAGGTCGAGACCCGCACCGAACACCTCGACGTCGGTCGCCGGGTCCGTGCCGACGCGGTGCAGCCAGACACGGCGGTGGTACTGCTGCTCGTCCGGCGGCAGCTGCTCGGGCGGCAGCCGTCGCACGTAGTAGAACGACTCCCCGCCGGGCACCCACGCCACGGGGGAGTAGCGCGCCCGGTCGATCGGCCCGTCGACCCGCTCGCCCGTCAGCACGTCGAGGACGTAGAGCACGCTCTCCTCGGTCCCGCCGCTCGAGACCTGGTAGGCGAGCAGGTCGCCCTCCTTGCTGGGCTGCCACGCGTCCAGCGTGGTCGTGCCCGCGGGGTCGAGCTGCACCGGGTCGATCAGGACGCGCTCGCCGGCGTCGTCCGTCACGACCACGACGGCGTGCTCCTGGTCCCCCGAGCGTCGCGAGGTGAACTGACGGTCGCCGCGCCACGCCGGGGCGCTGACGAACCCGGCACCGAGCAAGGACTGCAGGCGCGCAGTCAGCCGAGCCTGCGACATCGCTCCGGCGGGTACCGCCTGGCCGCGGTAGGCGGCCCAGAGCGCGTCCTGCGCATCCGACCACGCCGCTGTCTCGGGTGACGACGCGTCCTCGAGCCACCGGTACGGGTCCGAGACACGGTGACCGTGCAGGTCCTCGACGAGGTCGAGGCGCCGCGCGGACGGGTACGCCGGCAGGTCGAGCTGTGCGGCTGCGGGCGCAGGAGCGGACGAGGTCGAGGTCATGGGTCGCTACGTTACGACCTCGTCGCGCGCCCCTGGGCGGCGGCGCCGGGGCGTCCGTCCACCGCCGTCGACGCCGTGTCCGGTCCCGGGTCCTGCGTCGCGGCCAGGGACTCTGGCAGGATCAGGCTGTGGCCGACCAAGGAGACGAACCGTCGCAGGCCCTGCTGCGTCTCGCTGCTGCGTACGGCGTCGTCCCCGACTTCTGGGGGTTCGACGGCTCGCACCGCCAGGTCGCCGCGTCGACGCTGGTCGCCGTGCTCGACGCCCTGGGCGTCGACGCCTCGTCCCCGGAACGGGTCGACGTCTCGATCGCGCACGTCGAGGACATGCCGTGGCGTCGCGCGCTGCCCCCTGTCGTCGTGGTCCGGCAGGGAAGGAACGCCCACGTCGCCGTGCACGTCCCCCACGGGGAGCCTGTCACGGTGTCGCTCGAGCTGGACGCCGAGGCGGGCGGCGGTCGCCGCGACCTCGTCCAGGCCGACGTCTTCGTGGAACCTCGCTCCGTCGACGGGCGCCTCATCGGACGCGCGACCTTCACGATCCCGACCGACCTGCCCCTCGGCTGGCACGTGATGGAGGCAACCGGTCCGAGCGTCACCGCCCGGTCGGTCGTCGTCGTCACGCCCACCACCCTCGAGCTGCCCGAGCAGCTGCGCACCGGCCGGGCCTGGGGCTTCATGGCCCAGCTGTACTCGGTGCGCTCGCGGGGCTCGTGGGGAGTCGGCGACTTCGCCGACCTCGCCGAGCTGGGCTGGCTCTCGGCGCGCGAGTGCGGCGCCGACTTCCTGCTCGTCAACCCGCTCCACTCGGCCGAGCCGGCCGGGCCGATGACGCCCTCGCCGTACCTGCCGACGACCCGACGGTTCGTCAGCCCCCTGTACATCCGGGTCGAGGACGTCCGCGAGACCGCCTACCTCTCGGCGGCCGACCGCGCGCTCGTCGAGTGGGCCGCCGAGCCCGCGATGTCGCTCGACACCGACGCCGGCCCAATCGATCGGGACGTGGCGTGGACCGCCAAGCGGTCGGCGCTCGAGATCGTCTTCACCGCGCCCCGCTCGGCGGCACGCCAGGCGGCGTTCGACGGGTTCCGTCGCGAGCAGGGCGAGGGCCTCGAGGACTTCGCCCTGTGGTGTGCGCTCACCGAACGGTACGAGGGGACACCCTGGCCGGCCGCGGCGAACGACATCTCGTCCGATCTCGTCGACCGCGCTCGCGTCGAGCTGGCCGGGCGCGTCGACTTCCACTGCTGGCTGCAGTGGGTCGCCGACTCCCAGCTCGCCGACGCGCAGCGCGCCGCGGTCGAAGGCGGCATGTCGATCGGGATCATGCACGACCTCGCCGTCGGTGTGCACCCGGAGGGCGCCGACGTGTGGGCGCTCGGCGACGTGCTGGCCCGCGGGGCGACGGTCGGGGCACCGCCCGACATGTACAACCAGCAGGGCCAGAACTGGTCGCAGCCGCCGTGGCGGCCGGACGAGCTGGCGCGCGTCGCGTACCGGCCGTACCGGGACATGCTGCGCACCGTCCTGCGGCACGCGGGAGCGATCCGGATCGACCACGTCATCGGACTGTTCCGGCTGTGGTGGATCCCCCAGGGCGCCGGCGCGGGCGAGGGCGCCTACGTGCGCTACGACCACGAGGCGCTCATCGGGATCCTCGCGCTCGAGGCGCACCGTGCGGGAGCCGTCGTCATCGGCGAGGACCTCGGCGTGTTCGAGCCGTGGGTCCGGGACTACCTGACGGAGCGAGGCGTCCTCGGCACCTCGATCCTCTGGTTCGAGAAGGACCAGAACGGCCGACCGCTCGCGCCCGAGCACTACCGGCGCCTCGCGCTGGCGAGCGTCACGACCCACGACCTGCCGCCGACGGCCGGCTACCTCGCCGAGGAGCACGTGGCCCTGCGTGAGCGGCTCGGCCTGCTGACCGAGCCGGTGGCCCACGTCCGGGCCGAGGCGCGCGCTGAGCGCGAGGAGATGGTCGCTGTGCTGCGCGGGCGAGGGCTCGTCGGCGCAGACCCGTCGGAGCGCGAGCTCGTCGAGGCCCTGCACCGGCTGATCCTCGCGACACCCGCCGCGCTCATCGGCGTCTCGCTCGCCGACGCGGTCGGGGAGCGGCGCGCGCAGAACCAGCCGGGCACCGACCAGGAGTACCCGAACTGGAAGGTCCCGCTCGCGAACGGGTCGGGGCAGGTCGTCCTCATCGAGGAGCTGTTCTCCAACCCGCGACTGCGCTCGCTCGCGGCGACCCTCAACCGGGGCTGAGGACCGCACGCCGGGCATGCGCCGGGCGTGCGGTCGCGAACCGACGTCGGATCAGCCGCGGCGGCGGTCCGCCTCCTGGGCGGCGAGCGTGCGCCGGACCCCGTCGCGGCTCTCGATGATGAGTCGTCGCAGGGCGGGGGCGGCGTCGGGGTGCGTCTCGAGCCACGCGTCGGTCGCACCGAGGACGTCGACGCGCGTGTCGTCCGCGAGGTCGCTCGGGTAGAGGCCCAGCACGATGTTCTGGGCCATCTCGTTCGTCCGTGACTCCCACACCGGCTCGAGGGCGTCGAAGTACGGCGCGACGTAGGGCACCAGCAGCGAGCGGTCGTGCACGCGGCCGAACCCGTTGATCGTGGCGGCCTGGATCGCGTTCGCCAGCTCGTCGTGCTCGACCGCGGCCGCCCAGGCGGCGGCCTTCGCCTCGGGGGTCGGGATGGCCGCCCGCGCGGCCGCGGCGGCCCGCTGGCCGGTGGCTGTGGGGTCGCTCGCGAGCTGGTCGGCGATCTGGGCCTCGTCGGCGCGGCCTCCCGTGGCGAGCGACGTGAGCAGCTCCCAGCGCAGGTCGGTGTCGATGGTCAGGCCGGCGAGCGTGCGCGTGCCGTCGAGGATCGCGGCGACGACGTCGAGGTGCGCGGGTGTCGATGCGCGGCCGGCGAACGCCTTGACGAGCTGGAGCTGCGTGTCCGAGCCCGCGGCCGCCGCGGTGGCGAGCTCGAGGAGGCGATCGGCCGAGGCGACGTCGGTCGCTTCGCGGTGCTCGGGCGCGACGTACAGGTCGACGGCGGTGCTCAGCTGGCGGAGCAGCACCTGCACGACGGACGAGTCCGACTCGCGGCCGATGTTGCGCAGCACGAGGTCGACGAACGAGCGGGCGGGCGTCTCGGCGTCGCGGGCAGCGTCCCAGACGGCGGTCCACACGAGCGTGCGGGGGAGCGAGTCGGTGAACGAGCCCAGGTGCGCCGTCGCGGAGGCGAGCGAGACGTCGTCCAGCCGCATCTTGGCGTACGCCAGGTCGTCGTCGTTCACGAGGATCAGGTCCGGTCGGCGCTGCCCGACGAGCTCGGGGACCTCGGTCCGGGGGCCGTCGACGTCGAGCGCGAGCCGTGTCGTGCACTCGAGCTCGGTCGACCCGTCGTCGCGCGTCGTGACGGCGTAGCCGCTGACGACGAGTCGGTGCGGTCGCTGCACCGGGTGCTCGGCCGGGGTCTCCTGGAGCACCGCGAACGACCTGATGATCTCGACGTCGCCCTCGTTCGTGGTCGTGATGTCGGGCCGCAGCAACGTCACGCCGGCCTGCTCGAGCCAGAGCGACGACCAGGCTGACAGGTCCCTCCCGCTCGTGATCTCCAGCTCGGACAGGAGGTCCCGCAGCTCGGTGTTGCCCCACGCGTGCTTGGCGAAGTACGCCTGGACACCGGCGAAGAACTCGTCCTGGCCGACCCACGCGACGAGCTGCTTGAGGACGCTCGCCCCCTTGGCGTACGTGATGCCGTCGAAGTTGACCTCGACGTCCTCGAGGTCGCGCATGTCGGCGACGATCGGGTGGGTCGAGGGCAGCTGGTCCTGGCGGTACGCCCAGTTCTTCTCGAGCGAGGAGAACGTCGACCAGGCGTTGGTCCACTGCGTGGCCTCGGCGGCCGCGAGCGTCGACATGAACTCGGCGAACGACTCGTTCAGCCACAGGTCGTCCCACCAGCGCATCGTCACGAGGTCCCCGAACCACATGTGCGCGAGCTCGTGCAGGATCGTCACCGCGCGGCGCTCGATCGTGGCGTCGGGCACCTTGGACCGGAACACGTAGCTCTCGAGGAACGTCACGGCGCCAGCGTTCTCCATCGCGCCCGCGTTGAACTCGGGGACGAACAGCTGGTCGTACTTCGCGAACGGGTACGGGTGGGCGAACTTCTCCTCGTAGAACGCGAACCCGCGGCGCGTGACGTCGAGGATGTTCTCGGTGTCGAGGTGGGCCGCGAGCGACGACCGGCAGTAGACGCCCAGCGGGATGGTGCGCCCGTCGCTGCTCGTGAGCTCGCCGTGCTCGGCGTGGTACGGGCCCGCGACGACCGCGGTGACGTAGCTCGCGATGCGTGGGGTCGGCTCGAACGTCCACGTGGCGGTGCCCTCGTCGCGCCCACCGGTGCGGTTGCGGCCGCCCTCGACGGCCACGGGCGGCCCGACGACCGGGTAGTTGGACACGACCGTCCAGTGCGCCGGGGCGGTGACCGTGAACGCGAACGTCGCCTTGAGGTCGGGCTGCTCGAACACCGCGAACACGCGGCGGGAGTCCGCGACCTCGAACTGCGTGTACAGGTACACCTCGTCGTCGACCGGGTCCACGAAGCGGTGGAGCCCTTCACCGGTGTTCATGTACGCGGCGTCGGCGACGACGACGAGCTCGTTCTCGCCGGTCAGGTCGTCGAGGGCGATGCGCGACTCGGCCACCACGGTGGCGGGGTCAAGGGGCCGGCCGTTGAGCACGACCTCGTGCACCTCGGGCGCGATCAGGTCGATGAACGTGGACGCCCCCGGGGTCGCGGTGAACCGGACGGTCGTGCGCGAGGCGAACGTCGTCGGGCCCGTCGTGAGGTCGAGAGCGACCTCGTACGAGTGCACGGCGACGACGGCGGCGCGGGCGCGCGCCTCGTCACGGGTGAGGTTCTCGGCGGGCACGCGGGGTCTCCTTCGGGCAGGACGGGCCAGGTTGTGGCGGCCCCGCGATCATCGCACGCCGCCTCGGCCACCTGTGCGGACCCGGGGTGGTGCCGCCCCCGGCGTGCGCCGCGCGTGCGACGGCGGTCGGAATGACCCGGGCACCTGGGCCGTTGGCACCATGGACGCGAACCGAGCCGAGGAGACGCTGTGCTGGAGACCCTGACGACGACCGACCCCCAGACCCCGATCGATGTCGAGGCCGCCCGGGACGTCGTCGACTTCTGGTTCGACCCGTTGTGCCCCTGGGCGTGGATGACGTCGCGGTGGATCGTGGAGGTCGAGAAGGTCCGGGACGTCGAGGTCCGGTGGCACGTGATGAGCCTGGCGGTGCTGAACGAGGGCCGCGACCTCCCCGAGGACTACCGGACCATGCTGGACGGTGCGTGGGGCCCGGTGCGGGTCGTGATCGCCGCGGCCGCGCTGCACGGCGACGAGGTCGTCGGGCCGCTGTACACCGCGCTCGGCACGCGTCGGCACCCCGGCGGACGCACGGACACCGAGTCCATCGTCGCCGAGTCGCTCGCCGAGGTCGGCCTCCCCGCCGACCTGGCCCGGTTCGCGACGAGCGACGAGTACGACGAGCAGCTGCGGGCCTCCCACCAGCGGGCGATCGACCTGGTCGGCGACGAGGTCGGGACGCCCGTCGTGGCGTTCAACGGCACGGCGTTCTTCGGGCCTGTCATCACGCCCGCTCCGCGGGGGGAGGCCGCCGGTCGGCTGTGGGACGGGTTCGCGCTCATCACGAGCGTGCCGGGCTTCTACGAGCTCAAGCGCACCCGCACGCAGGGCCCGGTCTTCGACTGATCAGAGGCGCTCCGCGCAGTGCCCGCCGCGCCTGCTCGGGTGGAGGCCCCTCGCGAGGCGTGTGATGCTGGTCGTCGCACGGACGTCGAGCGGGAGGGAATCCGATGGCAGGCCCCACGACGGGGATGCGGCTGGGCCGGGGGATGACGATCTTCATCGCGGTCGACGCCGTCCTCGTGACGGTCTTCCTCGTCATGCTCGCGCTCGCGGTGACGGGCGGGCTGGCCGGGACGAGCAGCGCGTCGACGACGGCCGGCACGCCGAGCCCCGGCGTCTCGGCGCCCGGGGCGGTCGCGCCGAGCGGCTCACCGTCGGGCTCCACGGCGCCCCAGGCGCTCGAGTCGTTCGCGCTCCCGAGCGGCAACATCGCGTGCACGATGTCGGAGTCGGGGGCCAAGTGCACCATCGCGAGCATCACGTTCACGCCGCCGACGGACGCCGCCTGCACTGGCAGCATCGGTCACGTGTTCGAAGTGGGCGCCGACGGCGTGCGCATCCCGTGCGTGGATGGCCCGGCGCCGGGCGTCGCGGCCGACGGCACACCGCAGCTCGAGTACGGCACGTCGTCGACCGTGGGCGGCTACACGTGCAGCAGCTCGACGAACGGCGTGCGCTGCGTCGAGGACGCGACGGGTCGGGGCTTCGAGCTGGCCCGCAGCAAGTACGCCGAGCTGCCCTGACCAGCTCGGCAGCCCCGAGCCGGACCCCTCACCAGATCTGCACGCGCTCCTCCGGCGGCAGGTACAGCGCGTCGCCGGGCGCCACGCCGTACGCGGCGTAGAACTCGTCGAGGTTGCGCAGCACACCGTTGCAGCGGAACTCGTTGGGCGCGTGCGGGTCGGTCGCGAGGCGCCGGATGGCCTCCTCGTCGCGGGCCTTGGACTGCCACGCCTGGGCCCAGCCGATCAGCACCCGCTGCACGCCGGTGAGGCCGTCGATCACGGGGGCCTCGGCGAGCGGCCGCCCGAGCGCGATCCGGTAGGCCGTCAGCGCGATCGACAGCCCGCCGAGGTCGCCGATGTTCTCGCCGATCGTCAGCGCGCCGTTCACGTGGTGCGAGCCGCCGAGCTGAGCGGGGGAGAACGCGGAGTACTGCGCGATGAGCGCGCTCGTGCGCTTCTCGAACTCCGCCCTGTCCTCGGCCGTCCACCAGTCCTCGAGCCTGCCCTGGCCGTCGTACTTCGAGCCCTGGTCGTCGAACCCGTGGCCGATCTCGTGACCGATGACCGCGCCGATGCCGCCGTAGTTGACCGCGTCGTCGGCGTCGGCGTCGAAGAACGGGGGCTGCAGGATCGCCGCCGGGAAGACGATCTCGTTCATGCCGGGGTTGTAGTACGCGTTGACGGTCTGCGGCGTCATGAACCACTCGTCACGGTCGATCGGCTTGCCGATCTTCGCGAGCTCCCAGTCCTGCTCGAACGCCGACGCGCGGCGGACGTTGCCCACGAGGTCGTCGGGGCTGACCGTCAGGGCCGAGTAGTCGCGCCACTTGACCGGGTAGCCGATCTTCGGGGTGAACGCGTCGAGCTTCGCGAGCGCCTTCGCGCGCGTGTCCTCGCCCATCCACTCGAGTGCGGAGATCGACTCCCGGTAGGCGGCGACGAGGTTGTCGACGAGGACGGTCATCTTGTCCTTGTGGGTCGGCGGGAAGTGTCGCTCGACGTACACCTTGCCCACCGCCTCGCCGAGGACGCCCTGCACGAGCCCCACGCCGCGCTTCCACCGGTCGCGCAGCTCCTGCGCGCCCGTCAGCGTGCGCGCGTAGAAGTCGAAGTTGGCCTCGACGAGCGCGCTCGACAGGTACGGCGCGCGAGCCGACACCGCATGGAACCCGAGCCACGCCTTCCAGTCCTCGAGCGGCTCGTCGGCCCACAGCCGCGCGAACGACTCGGCGAACGACGGCTCCCGGACGACCAGCTGCTCGAGGGCGTGCTGCGGTGCCCCGAGCGCGTGCGCCCAGGCGAGCCAGTCGAATCCGGGAGCTGACGCGGCGAGGTCGGCGAGGGTCGTCGGGTTGTACGTGAGGTCCGCGTCGCGGTCCTTGACGACGTCCCAGTGCCCGGCCGCGAGCTTCGTCTCGAGCGCGACGACGCGGCCTGCGAGCTCCGCGGCCTGCGCCTCGTCGGCGGCGACCCCACCGAGCGTCAGCATGCGGGCGACGTGGGGGCGGTACGCGTCGCGCACCTGGGCGTACTGGTCCTCGCGGTAGTACGACTCGTCGGGCAGCCCGAGCCCCGACTGGGCGAGGTAGACGACGTAGCGCGTCGGGTCCTTGGCGTCGTTGTCGACCCAGAACCCGGTCGCCCCGGCGGCCCCCGTGCGCTGCAGCGCTCCCAGCGCACCGGTCAGCTCGGCCTTCGTCGTCGCGTCGTCGATGAGGGCGAGGTCGGCGCGCAACGGGGCGATCCCGGCCGCCTCGACGGCGGGCTCGTCCATGAAGCTCGCGTAGAGCGCACCGATCTGCGCCTCGACGCCGCCACCTGAGCCCTGCTCGGCGCCGGAGCCCGACGCGGACGACGCGGCGTCGGTGATGATGTCCCGGACCTGCTCCTCCGCCTGGTCGTGCAGCGCACGGAACGCCCCGTCGACGGCGCGGTCGGCGGGGATCTCGTGGGTCGCGATCCAGCGGCCGTTCACATGCGAGTACAGGTCGTCCTGCGGGCGGACCGCGGGGTCGAGGGCGGTGAGGTCGATGCCGCTGTGAGTCATGGGCTCAGGCTATGACACCCGGTGGGGCCTCCGGATGCGGCACAATCGGCGCATGCGCATCCACGTTGCTGCTGATCATGCCGGGTACGAGCTCAAGGTCGCGCTCATCGAGCACCTCAGTGCCGGTGACCGGTTCGAGGTCGTCGACCACGGGGCCTTCGCCTACGACGCCGACGACGACTACCCCCCGTTCTGCCTCGCGGCGGGCGAGGCGGTCGTCGCCGACCCGGGGAGCCTCGGTGTCGTCATCGGCGGCTCGGGCAACGGCGAGGCCATCGCCGCCAACAAGGTGGTCGGCGTCCGCGCAGCACTCGCCTGGAACCACGACACCGCGCAGCTCGGCCGTGCCCACAACGACGCGAACGTCGTCGCGATCGGGGCGCGGCAGCACTCCGTCGATGAGGCGATCGAGCTCGTCGAGGCGTTCCTCGCCGAGCCGTTCAGCGGCGATGCGCGGCACCAGCGCCGCATCGACCTGCTGACGGCGTACGAGGCGTCCCGCTAGAAGATCCAGCTGCACATCGGCGCGACGGGCCACCCGAACGCCCCGGAGGCCGCCTGCACGGCCCCCGCGCGGTGCTCGGTCACGAGGCCGGCTCGAGCCAGGGCAGCCAACGACCGCCCGCCCAGGTAGGTCGCAGCGAGCTCGCGCACGTCCGCGGTCAGGTCGGCCGGCTCGTCCGTCGAGGTGACCTGGGCGTCCCACGCGCCGTCCGGTCCCTGCGCGCCCGTCACGAGGCGCCACCGCCCGGCGTTGGCGGGCAGGCACGCGTCGACGACGTCGAGCACGACGTCGACGGGGGCGCAGTAGCGGCGCGCCGCAAGCGCCGCCGGCACGTCGAGGAGCCGCACCCAGAGGTTGTCCGTGACCTTGGGGACGGTCGCGCGGGCGTCGACCAGAAGGTGCAGCAGCTCGTCGTCGACCGCGAGCATCCCGGTCTCGACGGTCGCCGTCAGGTCGAGGTCCAGCAGCACCGACCACAGCCGGTGTGCGGCGGCCGCGTCGAGGGCCGCGACCTCGCGCACGAGGACCTTGCTCCGTGCGCCGCCCTCACCCCAGACCTCCTTGCGGCGCAGCAGCGCGTAGGCGCGGGGCGTGTCTCCGGCGAGCACCGTGACGACCCGCAACGGCTCGCCGCCCTCACGCCACGCGGGCGGGTCGGCGAGCTGGCGTTCCTGGAGCAGCCCCGTGTCGCGTGTGATCCAGCCGGGCCGACCGTTCCCCGTGGCCGCGTGCACCGCCTGGACGAGGGGGACGTGGACCGCCCGGTCGAGCGGCTCGAACCTCACCGTGAGCTCGTCGGACCCTGCGACGTCCCGCAGCGCGGCCCCGCGAGGGATCACGAGACGCACGTCGTCGGCTGCGGAGCCGTACCCGAACCGCCCGTAGATGGCGGGCTCGGCGGCGAACAGCGCCGACACGGGCTCGCCACGGCCCATGGCCCGTTCGAAGTGCGTGTCGATCATCGCGGAGAGCAGCCCCCGGCGCCGGTGGTCGGGCCGCGCCCCGACCCACGTGAGGCCCGCGCACGGGACCTCGGCGCCAGGCACCGGCAGCGTGAACGGGAACGACGCGTGCACCGCGGCGAGCGTCCCAGCCTCCGTCTCGACGGCCATCGTCCGCGACCAGTCCAGCGTGAGGGGGACCTGGGCGGACGTCTCGGCGTCGGGCTCGAACGCGAACGCGAGCTGGTCGACCTGCTGGAACTCGTCCTTGCGGGACTCGGGGACCTCGATGATGCGGTAGCCGGCGGGTGCAGTGGTCACCTGAGCCATTCTGGCCTTCGTGCAGGTGACGGTCACGCGAATACCGTGACCCGCAGGAGGTGCCGCGGGGCGGCAGCGTGCATGCGCGCCGTGGACCTCGATACCCTCGGGCGTGCACACCACGGCGCGCGTCGCTCGACACGAGACCCCGCTGTCGCATGCTCGCTCCCGGCTGCGCCGGCGCGGGATGGGTCTGCAAGTCACCGCCACGGCGGTGCTGGTGCTCCTGACGGTGATCGCCTCGGTGGGGATCATCAGCGCGCCGGCCTGGGTACCCCCGTCGGTGCTCCTGCTCGTCGAGATCCTCGGAGCGTTCCTGCTGCGGCTGCGCGGGATGGCCGTGCTGTGCGTGGCCATCGTCGTCCAGGTCGTCGTCATGGTCTGGACGGGCATCGCGGCCATCACGCCGGGGCAACAGCTCGTCATCGCCATCTCGATCGTCGCCCTTGTCGCGTTCACGGCGCATCGCGACCGGCTCGGTCTGCAGGGCGCGCCGAGCGACCTCATGATCGTCGACCTGCGTGACCGGCTCGCGGCTCACGGTCGGATCCCGCGCCTCCCGTCGGGCTGGCGTGTCGACACGGCGATGCGGTCGGCCCACGCCGAGGCGTTCTCCGGCGACTTCCTCGTCGCAGCGCGCGCCGGGAGCCGGGACCTCCTCGAGGTCGTCCTCGTGGACGTCTCCGGGAAGGGTCAGGGTGCCGGCGTCCGCTCGCTGCAGCTGTCCGGAGCCTTCGGCGGGCTGCTCGGGCTCATGCCCCGCGAGGACTTCCTCGCCGCAGCGAACACCTACCTGCTCGAGCGGTCGTGGGAGGAGGGCTTCGCGACGGCGATCCACGTGGCCGTCGACCTCACGACCGGCCGGTACTGGGTGGACTCGGCCGGCCACCCGCCCGCGCTCCACCTGCACGCCGGCTCGGGGCTCGTCGAGATCGTCGACACGATCGGTGCGCCGGCGCTGGGGATCGTGCGCGACCTCCCGCACGTCGAGCGGACCGGGCGCCTCGACCACGGCGACGCCCTGATGATCTACACGGACGGTGTGGTCGAGGTGCCGGGCTACGACCTCGATCTCGGGATCGACCGCCTCATGGGCGCGGCTGAGCGGGTCGTGGCGACCCGGCGCGGCGGCGCCGAGGCGGTGCTGGACGCGGTGCGCGCCGGTGACAGCGACGACCGCGGCCTGGTCCTGGTGCACCGGGACTGACGCGGGCACCGGTGGACGACGACTACCTCGAGGCCGTGCTGGACCTGGTCGACCGCATCCCGTCCGGACGGGCGATGACGTACGGCCTCGTGGCCGAGGTCGTCAGCGAGGAGCTCCTCGCCGCGGGAGGTGCCGCGCGGGGCGGACCCCGCCAGGTGGGCCACATCATGGCGCGCGCCGGCGGCGGGGTCCCGTGGTGGCGGGTCGCCAACGCGACCGGCAGGGCACCCGCTCACCTGAGCGCGAGCGCGCTCGCCCACTGGGTCGCGGAGGGGACGCCGCGCACGGCCGACGGCGAGCGGGTCGCGCTGCGTCGGGCCATCTGGTTCCCGCCGCAGGACCGCACGGGCGACCTGCCCGACGCGCCCTGACGGCGGCCTGCGCGTCGTGGCCCGCCGTCAGCCGAGCAGCTCGCGGAGCACCGGGAGCGTGCGCGGGTCCGCCTGCACGAGCATCGTCGTGATCGCGGTGGCCTCCCAGGCGGGCAGCCGCGACCGGATCTCGTCGGGCGGCCCGACGAGGGCGACGTCCTGGACGAGCTCGAGCGGTACGGCAGCGGTCGCCCGGGCGCGGTCGCCCGCGAGGTAGTGCGCCTGGATCTCGTCGCACGCGTCGGAGTAGCCCAGCCGGTCGAGCACGTTGCGGTGGAAGTTCGCGCCCTTGGCGCCCATGCCCCCGGCGTACAGCGCGATGAACGGGCGCACGGCGTCGGCCGCGCGCTCGATGTCGTCGTCGATCACGACGGGCACGGTCGCGGTGACCTCGAACTCCTCGATCGGTCGCCCGCCGGCACCGCGCTGCGCGAAGCCGTCGGCGAGCATCTCGCGGTAGCTGGCGTCCATCCGCGGCGAGTAGAACATCGGCAGCCAGCCGTCGGAGATCTCCGCCGCGAGCGCGACGTTCTTGGGGCCCTCCGCGGCGAGATGGATCGGCAGGTCGGCGCGCAGCGGGTGCACCGTCGAGCGCAGCGCCTTGCCCAGCCCCGAGCTCTCGGCCGCGGGCAGGGGCAGGCGGTAGAACGCGCCGTCGTAGGTCACGGGGTTCTCGCGCCGCAGGACGTCGCGCACGATCGCGACGTACTCGCGCGTCCGGGCGAGCGGACGCGGGTACGGCTGGCCGTACCAGCCCTCGACGACCTGCGGCCCCGACACCCCGAGCCCGAGCGTGAAGCGGCCCCCCGAGAGGTGGTCGAGGGTGAGCGCGGCCATGGCCGTCGCCGTGGGGGTCCGCGCGGAGATCTGGGCGATCGCGGTGCCGAGGCGGATGCGCGAGGTCCGCGATCCCCACCACGCGAGCGGGGTCAGAGCGTCCGAGCCGTACGCCTCGGCGGTCCAGACCGAGTCGTAGCCGAGCTGTTCGGCGGCGATGACCGCCTCCTGCGCGCCGACCGGGGGACCCGCTGACCAGTAGCCCGTGTGATAACCCAGCCGCATCGCGCGCCTCGTCTCTGATCGACCGGACGCCTCGTCGCGCCCGGGGGAGAGTGTCGCAGGTGGCGACGGGCGATCCGGTCAGATGTAGATCGCCGGGTCGAGGAAGTCGGCGTCGATCGACCACGCCGCGGGGCGCGGGCGCACCGCGGCCGGGACGCCGACCGCCACCGCGCCGGCGGGGACGTCCTTGACGACGACCGCGTTCGCGCCGATCTGCGCGCCGTCACCGATGCGGACGGGACCGAGGATCTTCGCGCCCGCTCCGACCACCACGCGGTCGCCGAGAGTCGGGTGCCGCTTGCCATGCCGCATCGAGCGCCCGCCGAGGGTCGCGCCGTGGAAGAGCACGACGTCGTCCCCGACCTCGGCGGTCTCGCCGATGACGACACCCATGCCGTGGTCGATGAACAGGCGGTGGCCGAGCTTGGCGGCCGGGTGGATCTCGATGCCCGTGGCGGCCCGCGTCGCCTGCGAGAGCAGGCGAGCGGGCAGCTGCAGGCCGGGCTGGTGCCACATCCTGTGCGCGAGCCGGTAGGCCCACACCGCGTGCACACCCGGGTACGCGACGGCGACCTCGAAGCGCGTGCGCGCTGCGGGGTCTTCACGGAGCGCGACCTCGAGGTCGTCCCGCAGGACGGACCAGAACGTGCGAAGGGACACGGTGTGGGCGCCCCGGTCAGTCGAGCAGGTCGGCGTAGAGGATCGTCGAGAGGTACCGCTCGCCGAACGACGGGATGATGACGACGATGAGCTTGCCCGCGTTCTCCGGGCGCTTGCCGACCTCGATCGCGGCGTGCAGCGCGGCACCCGAGGAGATCCCGACGAGCAGGCCCTCCTCCTTGGCGGCGCGCCGCGCGACGGCGACGGCCGTGTCGGTGTCGACGTCGAAGACCTCGTCGTAGACCGTGGTGTCGAGGATCTCCGGGATGAAGTTCGCGCCCAGGCCCTGGATCTTGTGGGGGCCCGGAGCGCCGCCGTTGAGGATCGGCGACTCGGCGGGCTCGACGGCGATGATCTGCACGCCGGGCTTGCGCGCCTTGAGCACCTGCCCGACGCCGGTGATCGTCCCGCCGGTGCCGATGCCCGCGACGAGGATGTCGACCTTGCCGTCGGTGTCGGCCCAGATCTCCTCGGCCGTCGTGCGGCGGTGGATCTCAGGGTTCGCGGCGTTCGCGAACTGGCGCGCGAGGATCGCACCCGGACGCTCGGCGGCGATCTCGTTGGCCTTGTCGACGGCGCCCTTCATGCCCGCGGCACCCGGCGTGAGGATGAGCTCGGCGCCGTAGGCACGCAGCAGTGCGCGGCGCTCCTTGGACATCGAGTCGGGCATCGTCAGGACCACGTCGTAGCCGCGCGCCGCACCGACGAACGCCAGTGCGATGCCGGTGTTGCCGCTCGTGGCCTCGACGATCGTCCCGCCGGGCTTGAGCTCGCCCGACGCCTCGGCCGCGTCGACGATCGCGACGCCGATGCGGTCCTTGACCGAGCTGGCCGGGTTGTAGAACTCGAGCTTGCCGACGATCGTGGCGCCCACGCCCTCGGTCAGCTTGTTGATGCGGACCAGCGGCGTGTTGCCGACCAGCTGGGTCGCGTCGTCATAGATGCGTGCCATGTCGTCCTCTTGTCTGGTGTCGCGGGTCGGGGTGGACGCGCGGGCGAAGGGTGTGTCGGGGTGCCTGGGGCGTGGCGCAGGGGCTGTAACGCGGGATCTGGCGCCGGTATGCCGGGGAGGTGCCGGCCGGGGCGAGCGCTGGCAGGGGGGCGGCCCTCACGGGGCGCGCCGCCGTGCGGCAGCCAGCGCTCTAGAGACAGCGACAGCTGGCGGCGGTCCGGCGGGTCGACGCTGCGACAGGAGTGGCGGACATGCAGCGGTGCATGGTTCCGACCTTCCTCCTCGTGACGGACCGCAGACGCTACGACGGTAGCCGCCCCGCGGGGCGCGTGCAAAGCAGTCGGTCGTCAGCCCAGCCCGACGGCGTCGAGCCACGCCTGAGCGAGCAGCCCGTGCCCGGCCGGCGTGGGGTGCACGCCGTCGGCAGTCCACACCTCGGGCGACGTGCGCACGGCGGCTGCGGCGAAGAGGCCGTCGGCGGGGACGAGCACCGCGCGGTACTCGGCCGCGAGGCGACGCACGACGCCGATCCGGGGATCGAGGTCGGTGCGCCAGCCGTGCTGGTCGTCGCTCACGGGGACGAGGAACGGCTCGATCAGCACGAGCCGCGCGCCGAGCTCGTCCCGGGCCGAGTCGAGGACGGCGCGCAGGTCTGACTCGTAGGACTCGGTCGACGTCGCCCGGCCCGCGTCGAAGCGGCGCCACGTGTCGTTGATGCCGATCATGACCGAGACGACGGTCGGGGCCAGCGCGAGACCGTCGTCCGCCCACCGCGCGCGCAGCAGGGCGGCCGTGTCGCCTCCGACCCCGCGGTTGAGGAACGTCAGGTCGAGGTCGGGCCGCCGGGCGCCCGCGAGCGCCGCGACGACGAAGGCGTAGCCGTGCCCGAGGCTGGTCGGGTCGGAGAAGTCGCGGCCCCACTCGGTGACGGAGTCGCCGGTCAGCAGGACACGGTCGTGGAGTTCGAGGAGCGTCGTCACGACGGACATCCCATCACGACGGCCGGCCGATCGGGCGGAGCGGCACGAGGGTCGCGACCCGGGCAGCAGGACGTCGCCAAAGTGCACGCGGAGTGCACTATGGTGCACTCATGGAAGACGGGACCGCGGGTCTGGCTGTGACGATCGGTGCGCGCGTGCGACAGGCGCGGCAGTCGCGGCGATGGACGCTGGACCAGCTGGCGGACGTTGCCGGGGTCAGCCGTCGGATGGTGGTCAACGTCGAGCAGGGTGCGGTCAACCCGAGCGTGGGGACCCTGCTGAGGATCAGCGACGCGCTCGGCGTCGGGCTGCCGTCGTTGGTCGAGCCGTCCGGCCCCAGGCCGCTGTCGGTGACACGCCGGGGTGAGGGCGCGGTGCTGTGGCGCAGCGAGTCCGGCGGGCGCGGGGTGCTGGTGGCCGGCACCGAGAAGCCCGACGTGGTCGAGCTGTGGGACTGGACGCTGGGCGCGGGGGACACCCATGTGAGCGAGGCCCACACCGCGGGGACCAAGGAGCTCGTGCAGGTCCAGCAGGGCAGCATCACGATCACCGTCGGCGACCATTCGGTCTCGCTCGAGGCGGGGGACGCGGTCGCGTTCGGCGGCGACGTGGCGCACTCATATGGAAACCCGGGCACGCAGGAGGCGAGGTTCTCGTTGGCCGTCTTCGAGCCGGGCGTCGGTTCAGGGCGTCGGTCGGAGGTCCACGATGGATGAGCCCACGCGGCTCGACGACTTCCTCGCAGGCGGCCTCGTCGCGGCGGACGTCCTCGGGTTGCGGCCCGACTACCGGGCGATGCTCGTGGCGGTCGACGGGCTCGTCCCCGGACCGGGCGACGCGGCCGGCGACGCGCTGATCCAGGCCGCGCAGGACGCTGCCTGTGAGGCGCTGGCGGGCACCGCAGTGGAGGAGGTCCCGCACGTGGCGCAGTGGCGGGAGGCCTACCGGGCGTTCGGAGCGAAGCCGCAACGAACCCGCAACAGCCTGGAGGCGCTCCTGCGGCGCGCGGCGGAGGGACTTCCGCGTGTCAACCGGCTCACGGACCTCTACAACGCGGTGTCGGTGCTGCACCAGATCCCGATCGGCGGGGAGGACCTGAACCGGTACAGCGGCTCGCCGCGGCTGGTCCGCGCCGCGGGCAGGGAAACCTTCGACACGGTCGGCGGAGGTACCGACGTGGTCGAGCACCCGGAGCCGGGTGAGGTCGTGTGGTGCGACGAGGCAGGGGTGACCTGTCGACGGTGGAACTGGCGCCAGGCTCGTCGCACCCAGCTGAGCGACGACACCACGGCCGCCTTCTTCATCCTCGACGCTCTCGGAGCGGTCACGGACGAGGCGCTCCACCTCGCCGCGGACGACCTCGTCGCTCACCTGGTCCGGCTCGGCCCCGACGTCAGGGTCGCTCGCCGCCTCCTCGCAGACGACGGCGGCGGCTCATGACCGCCCTGCTGCCGCCGTCGCCGCGACGTCCGCCGTGGGCCTCGGCGCTCGCGGCGATGCTGTCGGTGCAGCTCGGCTCGGCGCTCTCGGTGCCCATGATCGACTCCGTCGGTCCGGCCGGTACCGCATGGCTCCGACTCAGCCTCGGGGCGGTCGTCTTCCTCGCCTTCGTCCGGCCGCCCCTGCGAGCCGTCAGCCGTGGCGACGTGCCGGTGCTGCTCGGACTGGGCACAGCGACCGGCCTCGTGACGGTCACCTTCCTCGCCGCGATCGAACGGATCCCGCTCGGCACCGCCGTCGCCGTCGAGTTCCTCGGTCCGCTGACCCTTGCCGCCGTCCGCAGCCCCAGCCGGAAGGTGCTGGCCTGGCCGGCCCTCGCGCTGGTCGGGGTCGTGCTGCTCACGCAGCCCTGGAACGGGCACGTCGATCCGGTAGGGCTCGGCTTCGCCGCGCTCGCGGCCCTGGGTTGGGCCACCTACATCCAGCTCACCCAGCGGATCGGCGACCGCTTCACGGGGATGGGCGGCCTGGCCATGACCATCCCGATCGCCGCGGCGACGGCGGCCGTCGTCGGCATCCCGCAGGCCGCCGGCCACCTCACCCTCGGCGTGATCGGCGCCGCGGCCGGGCTCGCCATCCTCCTGCCGGTCCTTCCGTTCGCGCTGGAGATGCACGCCCTGCGCCACATGACAGCGAGTGCGTTCGGGACCTTGATGGCGCTCGAGCCGGCCGTCGGCGTCCTCCTCGGGCTGGTCGTGCTCCACCAGCGGCCGTCGCCCGCCCAGCTGGCCGGCATCCTGCTGGTGGTCCTCGCCGGCGCCGCTGCACAACGAGGGGGACGACGACGCCGCGGCGTGGACGCTGACGCAGCTCGCCCGGAGCTCGATCTCATCGGCTGAGCAGGGCTGAGACTGCTGACCTGCGAGAGCCGCTGGCCTGCGAAATCGTGAGGGGAGCGGGTGAGGAGAATCGAACTCCCGTAGCCAGTTTGGAAGTTACGCCGAAGGGTTGTAACGACCCTCTTCAGAACATGTTTCTGCAGGTCAGACGCTTCCGAGGTTACACCGAGTGGAACCGAGATGCACCCTGAGGGACCCCCTTATGGCACGTTATGGCATGCCACTCGGGACTGACTAAGTGCGTTGTTTGTCGACACGGCTTCATGGCGCCCGTCCCTCCACGCCGAAGCCGGCCACGATCCGCGGGCAGGGCGACGCGGCCTGGCCGGCGCCGCGGACGACGCGGTCGACAGCGGCGTCGTCGACAACGACGAGGACCCGCCGGGCGGCACCCTTGTCACGGCGCCATTGACGTGGTCCTGTGCGAACCGCCGTCAACGGCCGGGATGGGCTGACGGATCAACGCCGTCAGTCGACGCTGGTCCGCACCTGAACGGTGCGACGTGCACTCGGTCAGCGGCGATCACTCAACGTCGACCGAGTTGCGGCACTACCCGGGCGGGCCGCAGGAGGTCGTCGAGGTCGGTGCGGCGGATGCGGACGACGCGCGTCCCGACCTTGACAGCACGGAGCTGGCCGTTGGAGATGAGCTTGCGGATGAATCGTTCGGTGACGGCAAGCTCGTCAGCGGCCTCCGCAACCGTGAGCATCACCCGCCGCGCGTCCGCGGTCGGAATCGTCTGGGTCATCGAGTGCTCCTCCGGGGTGGGTTGGCGCTGCCCTCTGCCGCCCGCCGAGTGCCGGCTCCGGTCGCACGAGGGGCCGACCGGCAGGGTTCTGCTCGGGACGTTTCGCGTTCGGCGCTGAGGCTCGATGCCGTCGTGGCCATTGCTTACCTCGTGTTCTCGCGGGTACATGCGATTAGACCACACGGGCGGGTGTATCGGCAAGTACATGAGTTGGTGCCGAAACTCGCGTAGCCTGGTCCCATGTTGACTGCCCCGCGCCTGCCCGGCGATCAGACCTATGACGGGCTGCTCGTCCAGGGCGACCTGCCTGCGGGCTGGCACCTGCCGAACCGCTTTCCCGGGGAACGCCCCGACGATGCCAGCGGCGCGATCGACGCCCTGCTTGGCTACGACGATCAGACCGTCGTGGGCGAGGAGCGTCAGGCGCAGCTCGACTCCGAGCAGAACGAGACGATCGACGGCCGCTGGCGCTACATCGAGCACACCGCCACCGCGACCCGCGTGTTCATCAGGCTCCAGCGCCAGCTCCTGGCGATCCCCGAGGAGATCCGCATCACCGGGGTCGTCTACCTGCCCTGGCGCCCCGGAGACCCGATCACCAGCCAGCTCCTGCGCGAGCTGCCGACCGCTCGCATCGAAGCCGCGATCAACAAGCGACTGTTCGCCATGACCCGCACAAGCACCATCACCGGCGGCAAGATCGAACTCCCCAGCGGCCGCAAGGTCGCCGAGCGCGACCTGCTCAAACCCCTCGGCGACCCGAAGCAGACGCCTGACTTCTATGAGCTCGTCGCCCTCCAGCACGGCCAGCTCACCGTGAATGGCGACTCGAACCCGTCGGCGACCATGGCCGAGCTCAGTGGTGTCGCGCTCAGCACCGCCCAGGGCTGGGTCGCGAAGGCCCGCGCCCGCGGACTACTCCCGCCCGGGCGCCGGGGTCGGGCGGGATAAGGACCGCGGGCGGTCAGCTGCCGCCCACGGAACGGCCGCCCAAAGCCGCTCCCCGGGAACGCGCGGGCGGCGCGATGTCCGAATATCCCGGGCGGCCCAGAAAGCAGCTGAACGCGGCCGAGCGAGAGGCGTGCCGCGGAGCAGCGAGCGGGCAGCGGGCCTTGGGCGCCGCGACTTCCTATGGGGTCGCGGCGGGTCGGCTGGCAGTCACCTGCACGATCTGGTCTCCGGACAGCGCAGCACCACCCGAGGCGACGGTGGTCCGTACGTCGTAGAAACCGATCGGTGCCTGGGCGGGCAGTTGCAGGGAGGAGGTTGGCGTTCCACCCACGCGGTCTGTGGTGTGTACGTCGGTCGCGGTCACTGTCGGGGCAGGCGGGTTGGTGGCGCTCATCGCGGTCTTCAGCGCGGCCACATCCGGGAACGGGCCGGTCAGTGACGCGGATAGAGTCGTAGCCGTCGCAGCGGTGGAGGCGGTCGGTGGTTGCGCGGTGGAGGTCCAGTCCAAGGCGATGACCTCGCCGGGATAGGCCACCGTGGGCAGGCCGGACTGGCAGCAGGAGTACTGGTAGCGCGCATACTCCACCGCTGGCGCTGGTGCTTGACTGCTGCATCCGGCCGCCAGGAAGCCGATCCCTAGCACCACTGCCACCGGGCCCAGCACGTCAGGGTGTTGCCTCAGCGCACCCACCCCCCGTCCCGTCAACCGACGCCGCCTCCTCTACCGGGGCCGCGACTCACACGGGGGCGAGCGTAGCCGCCCCGACCGCGGCCTGAACCGGGCGTGCTGCCACAAGATTTGCCCATGCGCGCATTGCCGAAGGGCATCGAGCTCGACCTCGAGCCATCCACCCTCCCTCTCGACGCGCACCGGCTCTACGTCCACCCGGTCCAGGTCCGCCGAGCGCGGCGGTTCTTCGGACCAGGCGAGGTCGGATCCAATCCGCGAACTCGACGTCATCGCTGAGCTCCAGCTCCCCGAAGGTCATGCAAGCGGCATGGCGCACGCGACAAGCACGACCACTCACCGAACCGCCTTCAGAACGGGCCGACCAGCGGTCGCCATCCGGCTCAGCGGCATGAGCGAACGCTGGGGGTGCTGCTCGCGGGGGTTCAAGAGGACGGCCTGGCACCAAGTCCGGGTAGGCATCAGACGTGTCCTGCATTGCGGTTCGCGGCGTGGACGGCGACCCTCGGTGGTATGAAGTGGAGCGCCTTCTGGGCTGGGGTGAAGCACGACGTTGGTGCACTCCAGCGCCGTAAGGCCGATGGCGAGGGCTACATCCCCGCTTGGGACCCGAGTATCCCGAAACCCATGTCTTCATACGGACCCGGCAGTTGGCGCTGGGGGCGCCGCCGACACCGCTGATGAATGGGAGGTCCCGCTCGATGTCATGTCGGCGGCATAGCCGAAAGGCGACCAGAGTAGCCACTTGAGTGCCACTGGGGTAGCATGGGGTTATGAAGCTCAGTGTCAGTCTCTCCGAGGACGAGGTGGCCGCGCTCGACAAGTACGCGCACGCAGCCGGGTTGTCGTCGCGTTCTGCAGCGATCCAGCAGGCGATCCGGCTTCTGGGCGACCCGGAGCTGGAGGATTCCTACGCCGCCGCGTGGGACGAGTGGGAAGCATCGGGTGATGCCGCGGCGTGGGAGTCGACAGCAGCCGATGGGCTCGCTGATGCTGCGCGGTGAAATCCGCCTGACCGACCTGGACCCGGCCCAGCCCAGCGAGGCGAACAAGCGTCGCCCGGCCGTCATCGTCAGCAATGACCGCGCCAACGCCACAGCCGCACGCCTCGGCCGCGGCGTGGTCACCATCGTTCCGCTGACCACCACTGTCGCCCGGGTGTTCCCCTTCCAGGTGCTCCTGCCAGCCGACGAGACCGACCTTCGACTGGACTCCAAGGCGCAGGCCGAACAAGTCCGGTCAGTCTCCGTCGAACGCTTGGGCCCAGTGATTGGCCGCGTCCCCACCCACCTGATGACTCGGCTCGACGACGCCCTACGCCTCCACCTCCAGCTGTAGCTGCGCGTCATGCTTGCGGCCGTGATCGGGGGTCAGAGGGCGGCCCGTGGTCACCCAGATACCCAGTCCACGATGGATCACTGCGGCGCCTCCTCCCCGGGGCCAGAACGCCGGGGGTAGACGCGGCCGAACTCGACCAGGGGCCACACGCCCCGCGCCCGGGACCGAGTTCCCGGTCATTTCGTGGACAAGAAGCCTTCGTTGCCCGAGCGCTCAGTCTGGCGTGTCACGTACCTGCCGCGGCACGATGTGCTGGTCCAGTCCCCAGCTCTTTCCGCGTTCGCCAAACACCCCCTGCATGCCGGCCATTGCCACCATCGCCCACCACTGCTCGATGCTGTCCGCGGCGGCGTGGTTCAGCCGCAGCATGTACTCAACGTGAGCCTCATTGCTCTTGAAGGCCTCATGGAATAGGGCCGTGAGCTCGGGGCTTGCGTCGCGAGCGGTGTTGAACACGTTCTCCCAGTAGCCGACCGGAGTGTCGTCGGGTTGGGGCGATCCGGAGAGCGCGTCAAGCCAGTAGAAGCGACCCTGCTGTCCATAGGCGTTCAAGGCGGCCGCGGCCTCCGGCCAGATCGGGTCGTGGTCGACCGCATCGAGGAAGTTGTCGACGCAGCCTCGGTGCGTCGCCAGTGATGCGCGTGCCCTGATCTGCTCGCGAAGTGTGCGATCCATGTCAACGATGTTGTGCCGGTGCGCGATGAAGACGGCCTTCGACGGCCAAGTGCGCGAGTCGGCGAGGTGCACGAGACCGAGGCTCAGTTTGAGTACCTTCTCGACACCGATCGACAGCATCGTCAGGACCGGGTCGCGCGTTGATTCTTGGAGCGCCGCCGTGCGCATCGCCTGCACCCCGTAGGCGATCAGGTGCTTGGCCGAGTCCGACTCGCGGATAAGCAGCATGCCCTGCTGCTGGGTCAGGCCGTCATCGAGCGGCATACGTCCAGTCTGGCAGCCCACGCCGACAGGCGGGTTCCGACGTCCCGGAGCGGCAGATCGAGTCGCTAGACGGCAACCCGTCTGCTTGTCTCCCGCGTCCCAGCGATGGATCGTCGAATCGCTCACGCCATAGTCCCGCGTCGACCGGTTCCGCGTCGCGGCTGAGGCAGGGAGCTCGTGAACTGCGGTCGTCCGCGGCGAGCGGTTCTGCGACGGCACTATCGAACAGGCAGTCGAAGACGGCAGCCCCATCATCGCCGCCGAGCGCATCCTGGTTGAGTTCGAGTTGAACGCCCGCTCGCGCCACCCAAGCGGTGGGGTCTGCGGCATGACCGGGCGAGCGCGGCCGCCCCGACAGCGGATGGCTACTCCGTTCTGGTAGTCATGGGAGTCGACGGCAAATGCCTCGTGGGCGGAGACTCGTTGACGTGAGCAAGTTCATGGTCCAAATCGACTTCGAGGCTTCAGGGCCGGTCGAATGTCCGAAGGAGTCGGTGGAGGTTGATCCGCTTTGGCCGAGCTGGGGACGCGGCCACGTGTACAGCGTGCTCGGCCCGACACAGCGAGGTCGGCGAGAACTTGTTGTGTGCGCTGTCGTGGCGGCACGCTCACCGGGTGAGGCGTGCCAAGCAGTGACGACGCGCGTCGTCGAGTTGGCAGGCGGGTCCATCGGTGGCTCGCTGCGGCGGCGAAGCGTCAGGGTGCAACGTGCATCACCATGGCGACGCGCCGGTCGAGCGAACGACGGTCCAGGAGAGGCAGGCGGCTGGGCCGGCGATCGCGAGCCACGCCATCCGGCCCCGGGGCCCGGGCACCTGCAAGCCGAGCGTCGGCCGTGACGAAGACGGCCTTCGCCCAGCCATCACGTCTCGCTGCCGTAATCAGATCCGGATGTCCGAGAAGATCATCCGGGTAACCCCCAGGGCGGACGTCCGCTCATCGGCCACCAGTGCGCGGACGGCGGCAGAAGCGGAAGTCGCGGTCGGGAGCGTCGACGAGCGGCCCGGGTGCCGATCTCGGTCCTCACGGCAGGAGGTCGAGGTACTGCTTGCGAGCTGGCATCGCGTGGATGACCATCTCGTCGCCGCCCTCGAGAACGAGGACCACCGTCTCGAGCAGGCGAGCTCCCGTGTCGAAGCCCAGGCGCAGCTCTCGGTGGGGAGCGCCGTCCTCTTCGAGGGGTTCGATCCACAGCGACCACTCTGCCGCCTTGATCGCGTCCTCCGGCGAGATGCCGTGCTTGAGCGCGCTGCGGTGGACCTTCACGCAGCGAAATGGGCCAGCGCGGCCCGGATCGCCTCGGACCTGCTCATGTCGTTCTTTGCTGCCGCCGCGTCGAGAGCGTCGAGCTCCTCGGTGGTCAGTCGGACCGCCACGACTTGCATCGGTTGAGCCCCGCGACCAGGACGGCCACGGCCGCGACGCTTCAGCACATCCACGTCGTATCCCGCTTCGGCCTCATCGGCCCACCCCTGGATCTGTTCTTCGCTCACCACCCGCGTATCGTATAACGAAAAAAGAGACGGCTCCAGTGGTGGATCGCGCCGGTCGAGGAGTGGGACCGCCCTCACCGGGATCGACCACCCATCCGCGACGAAGTTGCTCGCTCACTGGCATGAGCTTGCCCCCAAGCGGGGTCTCGCGACTCGGAGTCGCGAACCTGTCGCCGACCCCCTGCCTGAACTGAATGGACGTATGCTACCTTCGATAGTTGCAAGTACACGCGACGATGGGGGTCGGCGTGAGAGGGGGCGTGATCCTGTTCCGGGGGGCGGGTGTGGCCGCGCGCCGCTACCTGGAGGCGGATCGCTCCCGCGCTGACGAGTACTACCTGGAAGGCGGCGTCGCGCGGGCAGAGCTGTCGGTCGTCGACGGCTCCGGTCGGGTAATTGGGGTACGAGCCCTGACGCCGATCGAGTACGCGGGTTGGGTCGACTGGGTCGACCCAGTCACGGGGGAGTCGATGGGGACGCCACGTCAGGCTGGCGAGGCGCGACACGGCTCGCCGCGGTTCGCCGAGATGGTCGTGAACACCCCCAAGTCCCTGTCGATCGCGGCCGCCCTGCACCCGGAAGTGTCCGCGGCGCTGGACGCGGCACAGCTCGACGCCGTGGCCGAGATCCGGTCCTGGCTCGGGCGGCACTCGGTCACCCGCATCGGCCCGCGCGGGAAGCAGGAGGTCGTGCCGGTCGAGCGGCTGGAGACGGTCGCCATCTCGCACAAGACCTCCCGGGCTGGTGATCCGCACCGCCACATCCACCTGCAGATCGGCACACGGGTGTGGGCCGGCGGCGCGTGGCGGGGCCTGGACACGGCGGCACTGTTCCGCCAGCAGGGCGCTATACGCGCGCTGGGCACCGCGGTGCTCGCGGCGCACCCCCAGCTGACCGCGGTGCTGGACGCACACGCCCTGACGCTCGATCCGGTCACCGGGGAGGTAGCCGAGCTGCAGCCGTTCAACGCGGTGATGAGCAAGCGCGCCGCCCAGGTCGTGCGCAACCTGGCGGTGTTCGAAGCGCAGTGGGAGGCAGCCCACCCCGGCCAGGAGCCGGGGCCGGTGGTCAGCGCCCGGTTGCAGGCCAAGGCCTGGGACCACGAGCGCCCGAACAAGAAGCCGTCACGGCTCGGCAGTGAAGCGGGCTGGCGGCGCGAGCTGGACGACGCCGGCTACACCCCGGACCTGCCCCGGGCCCCTCGACGCGTCCCGGTGGCGCTCGAGGAGCTGAGCGTGCAGGAGGTCGCGAACCGCGCCCTGGACCGGTGCGCTGCGGGTGCCTCGACGTGGACGGTGCACGACATCCAGGAGCACGTCACGCTGCTCATCACCGAGGCCGGCGTGCGGGCCGAGCGCGGCGAGCTGCGCGACCTCATCGCGATGACGACCAGGCTGGCTGCGGAGGACTGCCTGTCGGTGCTCCCGCCCGGCGCCGCGCACCCCGAGCACGTCGCGCACCTGACCAGCGTTCGGGTCGTCGCGGCGGACACGGCGCTGCGTGACCTGCTGACCAGGCGCGCCGCCCAGCCGTCGGGGGCCGTGCCGGACGTGAGCAACCTGGCGCGTGAGCGCGCCCTGGACGACGAACAGGCACGCGCGGCCGCGGCCGTCGCCTCGGGCGCCGCGCTGGTGGTGGTCGAGGGGGCTGCGGGCGCGGGCAAGACCACGATGCTCGGTGTGGCGATCGCCGCGGCGGCCGCCGAGGGTCGCGCGACCCGGATCGTGACGCCGACGAAGAAGGCCGCCGACGTCGCCGCGCGCGAGCTGGGTGTGCCGACCGACTCCGTCGCCAAGCTCGTCCACGACCACGGGTGGCGATGGAACTCCGACGGTGTGTGGACGCGCCTGGCCATCGGGGACGCCGACCCGCACAACCACCGCACCTACACCGGCCCGCCCGCGTCGGCTCGCCTGCACCACGGGGAGCGGGTCGTGGTCGACGAGGCGGGGATGCTCGACCAGGACACCACCCTGGCCCTGCTGCAGATCGCCGACGAGGCCGGAGCGAGCCTTGCGCTCGTCGGGGACCGCGCGCAGCTGCCCGCGGTCGGGCGCGGCGGGGTGCTCGACATCGCCGCCCAGCTCGCGGGGCGCACGTTCGACATGGGGACGGTGCACCGGTTCACCGACCCCGAGTACGCCGATCTCACCGTGCAGCTGCGCCGGGGCGAGCACCCGGCGCCGCTGTTCGACCGCCTGCTCGCCCTGGGCCTGGTCGTGCTTCACCGGAGCATCGAGGACGCGCACGACGTCATCGCCCGCACAGCTTTCGACGGCGACGCGGTCAGCGTCGCGACCAACGACGAGGCCCGCGCCCTGAACTCCCACATCCGGCAGGTCCGCGTGCAACGCGGCGACGTCGACGACGACCGCGTCACCTATGGAAGCGACGGGCTGCCGATCGGTGCCGGCGACGTGGTCCAGACCCGCGACAACGACAGCCAGCTCGGAGTGGCGAACCGGCAGACCTGGACCGTCCAGCACGTCACCGATGACGGCGAGGTCTGGGCCAGGGCCACCGGGGCCATCGCCGGGAACGGGCGCTCCGTCAGGCTCCCGGTCCGGTACGTCGCCGAGCACACTCACCTGGCCTACGCCGCGACCTCTTACGGCGTCCAGAGCGCGACCACGCCCGCGGCGCATACGGTCCTCAGCGACGCGCTGGAGGGGTCCGGGCTGTACGTCGGCATGACCCGCGGACGCCACCACAACACCCTGCACGTCGTGGCCGCGGACCTGGACGAGGCTCGCGAGCAGTTCACGGCCGCCCTCCAACGCGACCGAGCCGACCGCGGCCTGACCGACGCGACCCGCGCCGCGCGGGACGCGGTCAACGGCCTGGTCGCGGGCGGCCCGGTCGCCTTCGTCAACACCGAACGAGCCCGACTTCGCGAGCAGATCGAGGTCGCCGACCGCGAGGCGGCCCGGTGGGAGCAGGCCCTGGACGCCCTGGCCCGGCAGAGCGCCGAACAGCACGCCGAGAAGGCGCTGAAAGCCCACGTCGTCGCCGCGGCAGACATACACCTCGTGGACGTGCGGGCCCAGGTCGGCGCGCCGCTGATCGAGCAGGCCACGGCCGACGGCGCCGTCTACTTGTCCGCGCAGGAGCGGATGTGGCACGCGAACCGCGCCCTGCCCGCCACGGGGCGGTTCGGGAGACGGAAGGCGGACCGCACCGCCCGCGAGGCCACCCAGGCGCTTTGCACGATGCAGGAGACGGTGCGCCGAGACTGGGGTGACGTCCCGATGACGACGACGCACCTCTCGCACTGGGCCGAGGCCGTTGCCGAGCAGCGGGCAGACGCCGACCCGCGCGTGATCGCAGCCCAGCAGGACGCCGAGCACGCCCACCTCGAGCAGCAGCAACTCACCGCTGACCACGCGGCCGCGCGGTCCGCCCTACGTCAAGGCATCGGCGGCGGACACGTGCCCAGTAGCCTCCAGGCGCGCGCCGCCGCGCTGCGCGGTCACGCCCTTCAGGCGCGTCGCGCGCTCGCCGAGATCGAGGCTCTGCCCGCAACCGAGGCGGCGCAGCTCATTCGGGGCAGGACCGCACGAGCCGCGGCCGAAAGGACCATCAAGGCCGCAAGCCGGGCGCGAGCGGCCGAGCCCAGCGCATGGCACTTGGCGTCCCCGGGACACCAGTCCAGCGCCGAGCGCGAATTCGGGCCGAGCCGGTAGACGGCCACCGCCTGGCGCCCGCTCCTTGTGAGTCCTGCGTTGAGCGGTCGTGCAACCTACTCAAGGCCAAGCGCTCGAGTCGCCCTTGCGTCAGAAAAGGCGCGTCCGGGGTGTGACGCACTGATGGCGCGTCCGACTGCGAGGAGCTCTGCTCGCCGTTCCCTAGAACATGGCAGGTCGAGCAGAACGCGGTCGCCCTCCAGCAGTGACACGCGAGGACCTTGGAACGGAACGAACTGCCAATGGATATTGCTTACGTGGCGCAAGTCGACTTCGGTGACTTCTCCGGCTCCATTATGGAGGATGTATCTGGAGCCGATTATCTCGATGACCATCTCGAGCGAGAGAATCTTCCACCAGAAGGCCAACATCACCAGGCAAATTGCGGTGATTCCTAAGTAGCGAAGGGGGCCAGCTAAGAATAATCCGGCAGCAGAGGAGAGGATAGATGCAATCGCTATGGCCGCGGGCACGTCCCGCAGGAAGTGAGTCTCGGAGCGCGCAAAATCGGGCGTGCTGTCGGTTGTCATTTCCTTCTGCACCAGCCCACGCCAACGCCGTTCATCGTGTCCACGACATCATCACGCTCAGCAAGACGGTCCGCTCCCGACCGATGCACCGTCCCAAGATCACGCCCAACTGCCGTCGTTCGGTTCCCAGCACTCGCCGAATTCTTGGTCACTCCCACGTTCCTCGCGCGCGATGCTGCACCGTCGACGGTGCCGACCGACCGCCTCCCGGGAGAGTAACCGCTGTC
The DNA here is from genome assembly GCF_003115775.1 of Cellulomonas sp. WB94. Lineage (NCBI taxonomy): Bacteria > Bacillati > Actinomycetota > Actinomycetes > Micrococcales > Cellulomonadaceae > Cellulomonas > Cellulomonas sp. WB94. The sequence continues at coordinate 94,494 of NZ_QEES01000002.1, read as the reverse complement.
GGACGGCGCGCACGTGAGGCATGACCTCCATCCGCAGCCCCAGCGGCATATGCGCTTTGCGGCGCGGCGGCTCGCTTGCATGCTGCAACCTCACGGTGGCGGTCTACGACGTCCCCGCAGTCACCAGACCTGATCCGCCACTAGCCCGGTAGGACGGCGCGACGCGCCCCTCTGAGGTCGCGTGATGGAGACGGGCCACTCGCGAGAAGCCGCCGCGGGTCGATTACGAGCAATGATGTGAGCGACTTCGCGCGGAGCTCGTGCGTGTGTGCCGACCCGTGACGGCGTGATCGATTGGTACGGTCGTGTCGATTTCGCAGTCCCAGGAGCCCCGGGACCGAATCGACTTAGGGGGTTCGGTCGTGGGACGTCGCCGGCGTTGGATGCCCGGCCTCGTAGTCGTCGCGGTGACCGCTTGCGTCGCTGCCGGCTGGTCAGCTATTGACCGGCGCGACGGGACATCGAGCGGCGCGTCGCATCACGTCGAACTGGTGACGACGTCGGCATGGCGTATCACCACTGACTTTTCGGACGCAGTCGGGCCGACCGCTGACCAGCGCTGGCTGGACAGCGGCACCATCCCTGGTGTCGGCACCCAGTGGGCCGACATGGTGCGCTACGCGCTCCTCGACCTTCACCAGCTGAGCGAACCCGTCGGTTTGCTCGCCGCGGGTGCGGGCGAGAACTGGGGGTTCTCGTGGCCGCGCGACAACGCGTTCGCGGCGGCCGCCCTCGCGAAGACCGGACATGCTCACGAGGCGGAACAGATCCTCGGCTTCCTCGCGAGCGTGCAGGGCGACGACGGAGGGTTCCAGGCCCGGTATCTCCTGGGTAGTGACGACCCACCCGATGGGCGTTCCCCGCAGTCCGACGGTGCGGGCTGGGCGCTGTGGGCGCTCGATCAGGTCGCCGTGTCGAGCGCCGACCCTCGCGCGACCGCCGCCCAGTTCCAGGGTCTCCTGGAGTCTGCGACTGGATTCGCGCTTGACGAGGTCAGCGACGGATCCCGCCTGCCGCCGGCAAGCTCGGACTACTGGGAGCAGCGAGAGACCAAGTTGACGCTTGGCACCGCGGCGCCACTGCTGGCAGGTTTGCAGGCGAGCGCCCGCCTTTTCACAGTTCTAGACGACCCTGTTGCCGCAATGCGGTCCAGCCGCGCAGCCGATGGAGTCGAGCAGCTCATCGCGCAGGGCTTCCGGCCCGACGGGTACCAGCGCTATGAGACGTCCGGCGGGACGGACGCGTCCATCTGCTTCCTCATGCCACCCTTCACCGACCGACCCACGGCTGACGTGGTTGACGCGTGGCGGCGCTACCAGGTCGACGCGATGCGGCCGGCCGGTGGACTTGCGCCCGGCGTGAGCTGGAAGCAGGACGGCATCTCCTGGACCCCGGAGACGGCACTTGTCGCCCTCGCCGCGGCATCCGACGGAGACTCGCAGACGGCAACCCGCTGGCTCGACTGGCTCAACGCGCACCGGACCACCTGGGGCAGCCTCCCGGAGAAGGTCAACTCCGACGGCACGCCCGGCGGCCCCGCACCACTGGCCTGGACGGCCGCCAGCGTCATCCTCGCCGTCGCCGCACTCGACGCGCGCGCCGGCTCGACGACGTCGCAACGCTGAACTCCGTGAACTGGCCGGCAATTCGGCTGACCGCGTCACCTAGCCCTGCAATTCGCGTCGAGAAGCGCCACTCGGGCGCCTCGGGCTCCGACTCGGTGCCTGACTCGAGCCGTCCTATCGGACGCGGCAGACGCTCGGCAGAGGCTGCGTTGCGGAGCGGCTATCGGCTCCGCTCTCCAGGCGCCGCAGCTGCAGCCAAAACGGCCTCGCAGGCGGTGCGCAGCCGGTCGAGGGGCTCGCCGATGGTGGCGCGGACAATCTGTGGGTCGAATTTGCAGTGGTGGTGCAGCGCCGCGTCGTCTTCCGACTTGAGGGGCTCGCACGTCACGCCGTTCGCGGTCGCTCGATGAGCACCTCATCGAGTCGCGCGGCGATCCTGCGCTGGGAGTCGTCGACGGCGTGCTGGTAGTGGATGGCGGCGCGTGGGCTCGCGTGGCCCGCGCGCTCCATCAACTCGGGGAGGGTCGCGCCCGTGGACGCCACCAGAGTGAGCGCCGAGTGGCGTTGGTCGTGCCACGTGAGGTCGTAGCGCCCGATCGCACTGCGCGCCCTGGCGAACATCGTCGTTCGCTGGCCGCTCGACAACGGCGTCCCGTTCTGTGTCCCGAAGAGCAACGCATCGCGGCCCGGGGGAGTGAAGCGCGACATGTGCTCACGCAGCGCGGCCACGGCGACCTTGGGTAGCACCACGGTCCGCTTCCCGGCCCGGGTCTTGGGCGCGCTGAACCAGTCCTGGCCGGTTCGTCCGAGCGCCAGGGACTGCTCGACCCGCACCACGCCGGCGGCGAGGTCGACGTGCTTGCGCTGGAGGGCGAACAGTTCCCCCGCGCGCAAGCCGCTGCAGACCGCGAGGATCACGGACGCCCGGTACCGCTCGGGCATACCGTCGGCCAGCGCCCACATCTCCTCGAAGCTGACGGTGCGCCGGTCTGCGCGGTCATGGGCATCCCGCTGCCCGGCACCCTTGATCGCGCACGGGTTCGCAGCGATGACGTCGTCCGCGACGGCCTGCGCCATCCCGGCGTGCAGCAGCCGGTAGGCCTGCGTCGCGGCTGTCTGACCGGCGTTGCGTCGCAACGGGCGCTCGGGCACCGATGCACCGCCGGTCGCGGCGACCCACCCGTCCCGCGCCCAACGGACTTCCTGGCGGCGCACTCCTTGGACTGGGTCCGCTTTGGCCGCCCATTCTCGCCCATCCGGACGGTTGCGTCAGTACGCTCGTCATGACTCTTGTCGGCGCCAACGGTGACGCCGACGGTCGTGACATAGGGGGCTTCATGACTCGGCGATTCTCACGAACTTCCGCATTCATCTGCACAGCAGCCTTGCTCATCGCGCTAGGGTCGACGGCAGCGCAAGCCGCAGACGCGACACCTGTCAAGGAAACTGGCGCCGGAGTCATGTCCGGAGCACGCGCCCTTCACCTGGACGCCGATGCGCTGGCTGTAGCGACGGGCATGTCAGTACTCGACGCGCGACGGACCCTCGACGAACAGCAGCAGGCGGCTCAGGCGCTTTCGGCGATGCAAGCGGCCGAACCTGCACGGTTCGCCGGCGGTTGGATGGAGACAACAGCGTCAGGAGTTGTGGCTCATGCCCGATTCACTGGCGACAGCGTGCCTTCAAGCGCCTTGGCAGAGAGCACACATGTCAAGAAGGACCTTGCAGTCGTCAACGGACCGACCGCACGTGAACTTGCCGATGCATCCGACGCAATCGCTAAGACGACAACTGAGCACGACAACGTCGTCGGCACCGGAGTCGACATCTCCAGCGGTGAGGTCGTCGTCTGGGCTTCTCCTTCGAACACAGCATCGGCGATGCTTGATGTTGCGCCCGCGTTAGGGAGCGCCGAGCTTCCCGCCGCCGTGAACGAAGCCGTGGCGACCGTCCAACGGGACGGAATTCGCGTGCAGGTGCGCGCCGCGTCCGCGTCAGCGGGGAACCAGAACCGCGGTGGCGTGAACATCTCGAGTTGTACGGCCGGCTTCTCGGTCTACTACACGGGAAGCGGCCAGAGGGGTCTGCTTACAGCTGGGCACTGCCCGAACGGAGGTGCATACGCGGTCACGCCCAACGGGTCACTTTCGTATTCGAAGTCAACCTGGTCCGAGTTGTGGAACCAGACCACTGACATGCAGATCGACGTCCTGGCATCCCACACGCCGCTCAACAGCTTCTTCGGTACCTCGGCCACGACAGCCACGACTGCCACGGGAACTGGGACGGCATGGCAAGGGCAGCACCTGTGTCACCGCGGCGTCACAACCGGGTACTCATGCGGATACGTCCAGAGCACCGCGTTCGCACCAACCTGGAGCGGCGCGTGCAATAACACGACATGCGCTTCCACGTTCGTGCAGGTCTCGGGCGTGAACTTGAGCAACAACTATGGCGACAGCGGAGGCCCGTGGTTCATCGGCGGAACTGCCTACGGAATCCACATGGGTGGGACTCTGGGGCTTGGCATCTGGTCGGTCTACACGCCGATCGCCCGCTTGGCTAACTTCGGCGCCTCGCTGGTGTTGTGATGGCGAGTGCGCGGATGGCTGTCGTTGGCATGATGGTGCTAGCGCTGACGGCAGGGTGCGGCGGCTCGACACCGGCGCCTGCTCCGACCGACGTTGCCGTGTATGACGCCTCGGGAGGCGGGCCAGGCGGGCTCGCTGCGCTGTTGGCTGGCACCCTGGAGCGTGTCGATGGCTGTGTCGTGGTCCGCGGTGATGGCATCGACATGGCCAAGGACGTCGAGTACGTCCCGGTCTTCCCGCTCGGGGTCCACTGGGACGGTGACGCTCTCGTTGTCCAGGGCACCAAGTATCGGCTCGGAGAGCACGTGCAGTTCGGCGGTGGCACGCTCTCGGAAGAGTCCGCGTCCACACTTGCGGCTGAATTGCCGGTGGCGTGTGCCGGTCGGCAGTTGTGGCTGATCTCGGCACAGTAGGGCAGCCTTCGCCTCGCACCGACTGAGCACAGGTGCTCCGTCTTGCGTCTCGGCTGAGGTGGGCGATGTTTGCTGGCCCGCTGACGACCAAGTCGGCGGGCCAGTCGACGTTGCGTTACCGACGCCGGGTCTCTGGGCGATGTCGCCGCGGCCTGCGACGCGATGCGCGCCAACTCGGAGGCTGTAATCGGGACCGCCGACGTCCGCGCTCACCTGGCGGCCCGGCGGAAGGCGTGAGTCTCTCGCAGCTCCGCGTCGTCGTCCGAACCGAGGCACTCGCACGTCACGCCGTTCGCGGTCGCTCGATGAGCACCTCATCGAGTCGCGCGGCGATCCTGCGCTGGGAGTCGTCGACGGCGTGCTGGTAGTGGATGGCGGCGCGTGGGCTCGCGTGGCCCGCGCGCTCCATCAGCTCGGGGAGGGTCGCGCCCGTGGACGCCACCAGAGTGAGCGCCGAGTGGCGCTGGTCGTGCCACGTGAGGTCTTCGCGCCCGATCGCGCCGCGCGCTCTGGCGAACATCGTCGTTCGCTGGCCGCTCGACAACGGCGTCCCGTTCTGTGTCCCGAAGAGCAACGCATCGCGGCCCGGGGGAGTGAAGCGCGACATGTGCTCACGCAGCGCGGCCACGGCGACCTTGGGTAGCACCACGGTCCGCTTCCCGGCCCGGGTCTTGGGCGCGCTGAACCAGTCCTGGCCGGTTCGTCCGAGCGCCAGGGACTGCTCGACCCGCACGACGCCGGCGGCGAGGTCGACGTGCTTGCGCTGGAGGGCGAACAGTTCCCCCGCGCGCAAGCCGCTGCAGACCGCGAGGATCACGGACGCCCGGTACCGCTCGGGCATACCGTCGGCCAGCGCCCACATCTCCTCGAAGCTGACGGTGCGCCGGTCTGCGCGGTCATGAGCGTCCCGCTGCCCGGCACCCTTGATCGCGCACGGGTTCGCAGCGATCAGGTCGTCCGCGACGGCCTGCGCCATCCCGGCGTGCAGCAGCCGGTAGGCCTGCGTCGCGGCTGTCTGGCCGGCGTTGCGCCGCAACGGGCGCTCGGGTACCGATGCACCGCCGGTCGCGGCGACCCACCCGTCCCGCGCCCACCCGGGGATCCGGCCGGTGGGGGCCAACGGCGCACCCGACACCGCCGCCCACGCCCGGATCGCCGCGTTCATGCGAGTGTCGTGCTTGCCGCTGCGTTCCCACCGCTCGGTCACCCGCCGCGTCGACTCGGCCGTCACCGCGTGGTTCCACTCGCGTACCGCGGCGGGCGTCAGCGATGCCAGCGTCCGGATCCCCAGATGGACGGCCGTTGCCCGCCCAGAGGCCGCGGTCACGGGGACGGGCGCGTCGATCCAGGTGGTCAGCACCTGCTCGTACAGAGCCCGAGTCGACTCGGCGATGTCGGTGCGCGTCGCAATCCAGCCGCGGAACCACTCGCCCAGCGGCTGCTCGCCCAAGCGTGGGTCGTGCCAGGCCCCGCGGGCCATCGTGGAGACCTCGTGGGCGAGCGCCTGGTCGGCCTCGGACTTGGTCGCGAAGGTGCCGATGGTGCGCATCGCGCCGTCGGGTCCCGTGTACCTGGCCTGCCACCTTCCGGACGGCAGACGACGGATGGCGCCGCTTGCGCGGCGGTGCGAGGTGCGGTCAGTCACGGCGGGACCTCCGGGCGCTTATGGCACGTTATGGCACGACGGGCCTGCGACAAGGGTCCAGCGGGGGTCTGACACGGTCGTCGCAGGTCTCTGACCTGCGGAAACGTTGGAGCGGGTGAGGAGAATCGAACTCCCGTAGCCAGTTTGGAAGACTGGGGCTCTACCATTGAGCTACACCCGCACGGCCGGCTCGCGCCGTCCAGCGCACCTAGGTTACCGGGTCACCGGCGTCGCCCGTCCCACTACACTCGTCGCGCACGGGATGTGGCGCAGGTTGGTAGCGCGTCCGCTTTGGGAGCGGAAGGTCGTGGGTTCGAATCCCGCCATCCCGACCGATCAGTACCTCGCCCTCGGCCATGTGACGCGCCCGTGGCTTTGGGGCGTCGCCGTGCCGTGACGTAGCATCGAGGGTCGCGTGACGCGTGTCGCCTCACCCCGTCGGGTCTCCGTCGGACCTCGGGACCGGGCACGGCTCGCGCAGCACGCCACGGATGTCGCCGGAGTCGCCGGCGCCCGCCCCGAGCAGTTGGAGACCACTGAAGTGAAGAGCGCCGTCGAGACCCTGGACGCCACCAAGGTCAAGCTGACCGTCGAGGTGCCGTACGACGAGCTCAAGCCGAGCATCGACCACGCGTACCAGCACATCGCCGAGCAGGTCACCGTGCCCGGCTTCCGCAAGGGCAAGATCCCGCCCCGCATCATCGACCAGCGCGTCGGCCGCGTCGCGGTCATCGAGCACGCGGTCAACGAGGGGCTCTCGGGCTTCTACGCCGAGGCCGTCCGCGACAACAAGCTGCGGCCGATGGGTCAGCCCGCGGTCGAGGTCACGAAGATCCCCGCGCTCGAGGGCACCCCGACGGGTGTCGAGGGCGAGCTCCACTTCACCGCCGAGGTCGAGGTCCGCCCCGAGATCACGGTCCCGTCGCTCGACGCGATCGCGATCACGGTCGACGACGTCGAGGTCACCGACGAGGACGTCACCGAGCGCCTCGACGCGTTGCGTGAGCGCTTCGGCACGCTCGTCGGCGTCGACCGGCCCGCTGCCGAGGGCGACTTCGTCGTGCTCGACCTCGAGGCGACGATCGACGGGGAGACCGTCGACTCGGTCAGCGGCACGAGCTACCGCGTCGGCTCCGGCAACCTGCTCGAGGGCCTCGACGAGGCCGTGACGGGCCTGTCGGCCGGCGAGACCACGACGTTCGAGACGGCCCTCGCGGGCGGCGAGCACGCCGGCGAGCAGGCGCAGGTCTCGATCACCGCGACGACGGTCAAGGAGCGCGAGCTCCCCACGGCCGACGACGACTTCGCCCAGCTCGCGAGCGAGTTCGACACGCTCGAGGAGCTGACTGCGGACCTGCGCGAGCAGGTCGCGCGCATCAAGGCCTCCAACCAGGCCGTCCAGGCGCGCGACCAGCTCCTCGAGCAGCTCATCGCCGCGACCGAGATCCCGGTCCCGCAGGGCGTCGTCGAGGCCGAGGTGACGCGTCACCTCGAGTCCGAGGGTCGTCTCGAGGACGACGAGCACCGCGTCGAGGTCGGCGAGCAGGCCACGACGGCGCTGCGCAACCAGATCCTGCTCGACACGCTCGCGGAGAACCTCGAGATCAAGGTCAACCAGAACGAGCTGCTCGACTACCTCGTGAGCGCGTCGCGCCAGTACGGCATGGACCCGAACACGTTCATCCAGACGGTCGACCAGCAGGGGCAGATCCCGGCGATGGTCGCCGAGGTCGCCCGCTCGAAGGCGCTCGCGGTGGCGCTGCGCAAGATCGAGGTCAAGGACGGCGCCGGCAACGTCGTCGACCTGTCCGAGTTCATCGGGACGGACGCGGAGGACGCCATCGAGGCGCTCGGCGAGACGCGCGACGACGAGTCGGACATCATCTTCGACGACGAGCAGCCGGCAGCGTCGGAGCCCACGGCCTGACCTGGACGTCCTGCCCCGAGGGCCCCGCACCGCACCCGGTGCGGGGCCCTCGGCGTCGAGGGTCCGGTGCCGCTCCAGGCACGGGGCGCTGACCTGCCCCGGGGTGTGTGCGCCGACAGCGAAAACGCCCCGACGAGGGACGTTCGGGGCGGGCCCATCGCGTTAGGGTCACTGAACATGCAGGGTCCGCACCGGAATTCCGGTCGCGGACGCAGTCAGACGAAGGAGCCTTCGTGAACGACCAGACACCGGCGATCGCCCGGGCGGACTCGCCTGGATTCGGCCTCAACGACCACATCTACAACCGGTTGCTGCGCGAGCGGATCATCTGGCTGGGCTCGGAGGTCCGCGACGAGAACGCGAACGCCATCTGCGCCCAGATGATGCTTCTCGCGGCCGAGGACCCGAACAAGGACATCTTCCTGTACATCAACTCGCCCGGCGGCTCGATCACAGCCGGCATGGCGATCTACGACACCATGAAGTACATCCAGCCGGACGTGGCGACCGTCGCGATCGGCATGGCGGCCTCGATGGGCCAGTTCCTGCTCTCCTCGGGCACCAAGGGCAAGCGCTACGCCACGCCCCACGCTCGGGTCATGATGCACCAGCCCTCGGGCGGCATCGGTGGGACCGCGACCGACGTGCGGATCAATGCCCAGCTGATCCTGCACATGAAGTCGCTGCTCGCCGAGCTCATCGCCGGCCAGACCGGCAAGACGGTCGAGCAGATCACCGCCGACTCGGACCGCGACCGCTGGTTCACGGCGCCTGAGGCGCTCGAGTACGGCTTCGTCGACCACGTCGTCACCCATGCCGGGTCTGTCTCCGGCGGCGGTGGGACGACGGCGTCCTGACCGGCGCGCCGACCGTCCCCCGCGAGAGTTCGAGGAGAACCCCATGAGCATCGAGTCGCAGTTCTACGCCCGTGCCGGGCGCCTGGGTGGTCCGGGCGCATCCGGCCTGGCCCCCACCTCACCGAACGGCCGCTACGTGCTGCCCCAGTTCGAGGAGCGCACGGCCTACGGCTTCAAGCGTCAGGACCCCTACACCAAGCTGTTCGAGGACCGCATCATCTTCCTCGGTGTCCAGGTCGACGACGCGTCAGCGGATGACGTCATGGCCCAGCTGCTCGTGCTCGAGAGCACGGACCCGGACCGCGACATCATCCTGTACATCAACTCCCCGGGTGGCTCGTTCACCGCCATGACGGCGATCTACGACACCATGCAGTACATCAAGCCGCAGATCCAGACGGTGTGCCTCGGTCAGGCCGCCTCGGCCGCCGCGGTGCTGCTGGGTGCGGGCAGCCCCGGCAAGCGCCTCGCGCTGCCGAATGCCCGGATCCTGATCCACCAGCCCGCGATGGAGGGCGGCGGCTACGCGCAGGCCTCCGACATCGAGATCCAGGCCAACGAGCTCATCCGCATGCGCGAGTGGCTCGAGGAGACCCTGGCGAAGCACTCGGGCCGCACGGTCGACCAGGTGCGTCTGGACATCGAGCGCGACAAGATCCTCACGGCGGCCGAGGCCCTCGAGTACGGCCTCGTCGACCAGGTTCTCGCGTCGCGCAAGGGCGTCGTGCCGGTCGTCGTCCAGCCGGTCTGAAGCTCGACCTGCCGGGCCCGTCACGCGGGCCCGGCAGGGACACGCCGGTCTCCCGGGGGCCCGCAGGCTGACATGTCGGCGTGGGTGGTGTGCAATGGGGGGAGCACGGGGGCGACCGGTGAGGCCGCGCCCCGTCGGAGCAGGACGACGCGCCGCCCAGCCGGACGGAGAGCGACACGAGGGAAGGGGACGCACGTGGCTCGCATCGGGGACGGAGCCGATCTCCTCAAGTGCTCGTTCTGCGGGAAGTCCCAGAAGCAGGTCAAGAAGCTCATCGCGGGCCCAGGGGTCTACATCTGCGACGAGTGCATCGACCTGTGCAACGAGATCATCGAGGAAGAGCTCGCCGAGTCGACCGAGACCGCCATGGTCGACCTGCCGAAGCCCAAGGAGATCTTCGCGTTCCTCGAGCAGTACATCATCGGCCAGGAACCGGCCAAGCGGACCCTCGCGGTCGCGGTGTACAACCACTACAAGCGGATCCAGGCCGGCGAGCTCGGCCGGTCGGGCAGTGGCATCGGCGGTGACGACCCGATCGAGATCGCGAAGTCGAACATCCTGCTGATCGGCCCCACGGGCTGCGGCAAGACGTACCTCGCGCAGACCCTCGCCAAGATGCTCAACGTGCCGTTCGCGATCGCCGACGCCACCGCACTCACCGAGGCCGGCTACGTCGGCGAGGACGTCGAGAACATCCTCCTCAAGCTCATCCAGGCCGCTGACTACGACGTCAAGAAGGCCGAGACGGGCATCATCTACATCGACGAGGTCGACAAGATCGCCCGCAAGAGCGAGAACCCGTCGATCACGCGCGACGTCTCGGGCGAGGGCGTGCAGCAGGCGCTCCTGAAGATCCTCGAGGGCACGACCGCCTCGGTCCCGCCGCAGGGCGGCCGCAAGCACCCGCACCAGGAGTTCATCCAGATCGACACGACGAACGTCCTGTTCATCGTCGCCGGTGCGTTCGCGGGTCTCGACGAGATCATCACCTCGCGGGCAGGCCGCCGCGGCATCGGGTTCGGCGCGTCCCTCCACTCCGTGGACGACGTCGACGTGTTCGGCGAGGTCATGCCCGAGGACCTGCTCAAGTTCGGGCTCATCCCGGAGTTCATCGGGCGTGTCCCGGTCATCACCACGGTCTCGCCGCTCGACCGCGACGCTCTCGTCCGCATCCTCACCGAGCCGCGCAACGCGCTCGTCAAGCAGTACCAGCGGATGTTCCAGATCGACGGCGTCGAGCTGGAGTTCAGCGAGGACGCGATCGCGGCGATCGCCGACCAGGCGTTGCTGCGCGGCACCGGGGCACGCGGTCTGCGGGCGATCATGGAAGAGGTCCTCCAGCAGGTCATGTTCGAGATCCCGAGCCGGGACGACGTCGGCCGGGTCGTCATCACCCGCGGTGTCGTGCTCGAGAACGTGAACCCCACCCTGGTCCCGCGCGAGATCCAGGGACCCAAGCGGACCGAGCGCGAGAAGAGCGCGTGACCGCGGCTCCAGACGACGTCGGCTCGCAGGGGCCGCTGCCCGCTGAGCTCGTGCGGCTGCGGGGGAGCATCGACAACATCGACGCTGCGCTCGTGTACCTGCTCGCGGAGCGGTTCAAGGCCACGCAGCAGGTCGGGGTCCTGAAGGCGGCCCGAGGGCTGCCTGCCTCCGACCTCGGGCGGGAGGCGCAGCAGGTCGCGCGCCTGCGTGAGCTCGCCCACGAGGCCGACCTCGACCCCGTGTTCGCCGAGAAGTTCCTGGCCTTCATCGTCGAAGAGGTCATCCGTCACCACGAGGCCCTCGCGAACGGTCCGGCGGCCCCGGGCGCCTGACCGGGTGAGGGTGCGCGCCGGGAGTGGCGCCGGACGCTTACGTGGCGGAGGGTAGGTGGGGTCAGCACCCGGAGTGGAGTGCCGCAGAGGGCACGGCCGGGTTTGGGATCGACTCCGGAGACGTTGCCCATGGATCTGAACTGGCTCAAGCCCCTGCTCGGCCGCCCTGCCCCCTTCACGACCGTCTATCTCGACGCCACCCCCGCTGAGGCCGCCGGGTCGTCCGAGGCCTCGGACCGCTGGAAGGCGGTCCGACGCGAGCTCGAGCACCAGGGGGCCCCCGCGGCCGTCCTGGACGAGATCGGCGACCGTGCGGCACGCCCCGCCCGCGTCGCAGGGTCGCACGGGCGGGTCCTGATCGCCGACGCGGAGGGAGTCCGGGTCGACCGGGTGCTCGCGGAACCACCGGCGCAGGCACTGGCCGTCTGCGGACCTGCGCCGGCGCTGCTGCCGGCCGCGCGCGCCGCCGACGAGTCCACGCGGTACCTCCTCGTCGAGGTCGACCGTCTCGGCGCCGACCTGACCTGGTCGGAGGGTTGGGGCCTGGGCGCTGCGCCGATGGAGTCGGTCGAGGGTGGGCACGACGTGCTGCACAAGACGAACGACGGCGGCACGTCGCAGCGCAGGCTCGCGACCCGCGCGGAGGACTCCTGGGAGCGCAACGCGCAGGTGGTCGCCGCTGAGCTCGACCGGGTCGTCGAACGGCGCCATCCCGAGCTCGTGCTGCTGACGGGTGACGTGCGGGCGGTCGCGCTCGTGCAGGACGCCGTCGGCCAGCGCGTGCGAGAGATGCTCGTCGAGGTCCCAGGTGGCTCACGCGCCGACGGCATCAAGCAGGACGTGTTCGCTGCGCGGGTCTCCCAGGCGCTGCTCGACCACCGCAAGCGACGGCGCGAGCTGGTCCTCGGCCTGTTCCGGACGCAGCAGGGTCGCGGCGGGTCCGCTGTGACCGAGCTGGGCGACGTGGTCGAGGTGCTGCGGCGCGGCCAGGTGCGCGAACTGGTCCTGGAGGAGTCGGTCGCGGGCGCGTCGTCCCCGTTGGGCGAGCGTGAGCTGTGGGTCGGGCCTGAGCCCCTTCAGGTCGCTCTCACCAAGGCCGATCTCGAGGCGATGGGCGTCGAGGAGGGCGCGCGGACCCTGCGTGCCGACATCGCGCTCGTGCGCGCCGCACTCGGTCAGGATGCGGGCCTGACGTTCGCCGAGGACGGCGCCGTCGACCTCGTCGACGGGGTCGGCGCGCTGCTGCGGTGGAGCGACGGCTCCACGCCGCGGGAGTCCGTGCTCAGCCAGTCGGCCGACAGGTCCCGGCTGCGCAACGGCATCTGAGCTCGCGGACCGAGCGCGCCACCCCGGACCCCGGTGGCGCGCTCGATTCGATGCTGCTGGTTGTCAGTCGCCCGTGCGGGTGTCGACGTAGAGCGCGTCGATCTCCGCCGCGAAGTCCTTCAGCACCTGGGCGCGCTTCACCTTGAGCGACGGCGTGAGGTACCCGTTCGCCTCGCTGAAGTCGGTCGGCAGGACGTGGATCTTGCGGATCGACTCCGCGCGCGAGACCGCCTCGTTGGCGCGAGCCACGGCTCGGTCGAGCGCGGCGAGCACGACGGGGTTCGTGGCCGCGGCAGCCGGCTCCATCGGGGGCTGGCCGTGCGCCGACAGCCAGCCGGGCAGCAGCTCGGCGTCGAGCGTGACGAGAGCGCCGATGAAGGGACGGGCGTCGCCGACGACGACGACCTGACTCACGATGGGGTGGCCCCGGAGCCGGTCCTCGAGAACGGCGGGTGCGACGTTCTTGCCGCCCGCGGTCACGATGATCTCCTTGAGGCGACCGGTGATGCGCAGGTTGCCTGCCTCGTCGAACGACCCGAGGTCACCGGTGTGGAACCAGCCGTCGACGAGCGACTCGGCCGTCGCCTCCGGGTTGTTGTGGTACCCGCGGAAGATGTGCGGCCCGGCGATCGAGATCTCGCCGTCGTCCTCGATCCGCATCGACGTACCGGGGAACGGCGGGCCGACGGTGCCGATCTTGACGGACTCGGGCCGGTTGACCGAGGTCGCCGACGTCGACTCCGTCAGCCCGTATCCCTCGAGGACCTGCAGGCCGATGCCGCGGTAGAAGTGGCCGAGCCGCTCACCGAGGGGGGCGCCGCCCGAGATCGCGTACTTCGCCTTGCCACCGAGCGCGGCGCGCAGCTTGCGGTGCACGAGCGCGTCGGCAACGGCGTGCTGGGCCTTGAGCACCAGTCCGGGACCGCTGGCCGTCTCGAGAGCGCGCGAGTACGTGATCGCGACCTTGGCCGACCACCGGAAGATCCGCAGCGTCGCGCCCGCGCCGGCCTTCTGCTCGGCAGAGTTGTAGACCTTCTCGAAGACCCGGGGCACGGCGAGGATGAACGTGGGCTTGAAGGTCTCGAGGTCCGCGAGCAGGTTGCGCGTGTCAGGGGTGTGGCCCAGCACGGCGCCGGACGGGATGCACAGCACCTCGATGTACCGCGCGAAGACGTGGGCGAGCGGCATGAACAGCAGCGTGCGCGAGTCCGGCTGCGCGCAGACCTCGGCGAGGCCCAGGGTGCCGTTGAGCGTGAGCGCCACGAAGTTGCCATGCGTCAGCACGACGCCCTTCGGGCGACCCGTCGTGCCCGACGTGTAGATGATGGTGGCGACGTCGTCAGCGCCGAGCTGCGTGCTGCGGCGCTCGATCTCGGCGTCCGGGACGTCGGCGCCGTGGGCGACAAGCGCCGCGATACCCCCCTCGTCGATGACGACGACCTCGCCGAGGCCCGGCAGCTCAGCGCGGGCGTTCTCGACGACGGCAGCGTGGGCGGCGGTCTCGACGATCGCGAGCCGCACGTCGGAGTCGGACAGGATCCAGCGCACCTGGTCGGACGACGACGTCTCGTAGACCGGCACGCTGATGGCGCCCGCGGCCCAGATCGCGAAGTCGGCGACGGTCCACTCGTAGCGCGTGTGCGACATGATCGAGACGTGGTCGCCGGGTGCGATCCCGTGCGCGACGAGCCCCTTGGCCACCGCCGCCACCTCAGCCGCGAAGGCGGCCGCGGTGACGGGCGTCCAGGTGCCGCCGAGACCCGACGAACGCTCGATCACCGTCCCGTGCCGGCTGCGGGCCACCCGCTTGGCGAGCAGTCCCGGGATGCTCCAGGCCGGGTCGGCGTCGACGAGGCTCGGGGACGTGATCTCGCGCATCGGTGCTCCAGGTCAGCGGGGGTCGGGCACGTCGACACTAGTCGGCGGTTGTGCCTCGCGCTGCAGCGGCGTGCGTCGGGTCGACGACCCGCTGGAGGAACGTGCGGGTGCGCTCCTCGCGCGGCGAGGAGATGACCTGCTCGGCGGGCCCCATCTCGACGACCTGGCCGTCGTCCATGAACACCACGCGGTCGCCGACCTCACGGGCGAACGCCATCTCGTGGGTGACGACGAGCATCGTCATGCCGGCCTCGGCCAGGTCGCGCATGACGGCCAGGACGTCGCCGACGAGCTCGGGGTCGAGGGCCGACGTCGGCTCGTCGAAGAGCATGAGGTGCGGGTCCATGCTCAGCGCGCGCGCGATGGCGACCCGCTGCTGCATGCCGCCCGAGAGCTGCGCGGGGTGGGCGCCGGCCCGGTCGGCGAGCCCGACGAGCGTGAGGTTGGCCATCGCGACCCGCTCGGCCTCGGCCTTCGAGCGCTTCAGCACGTTGCGCTGGGCGAGCGTGCAGTTGTCGAGGACCGTGCGGTGCGTGAACAGGTTGAACTGCTGGAACACCATGCCGACGTGCGTCCGGACGTGGTCGATGTCCACGTCGGGGTCGGTGACGTCGGTGCCGAGGACGCGGACCGTGCCCGCCGTCGGCTGCTCGAGGAGGTTGACGCAGCGCAGCAGCGTGGACTTGCCGGAGCCCGAGGGGCCGATGATGCAGACGACCTCGCCCGGTGCGACCTGCAGGTCGATGCCACGCAGCACCTCGCGCTCGCCGAACGACTTGTGCAGGCCGCGGATGTCGACGACGGGCGCGCCGCCCTGGCCGGCCGTGGGGCTGGTGCTCATGGGCGGTGGCCCCTCCGCTGCGGCGCTCGAGCCAGCGGGCGAGGAACCCGAGCGGGATGGTGATGATCAGGTACGCGGCGCCGACGACGAACAGGCCGGTCAGTCCGCCCGTGGCCTTGTTGAGGGCATCACGGCCGATGTAGGTGAGATCGAACTGTGGCGCCTTGAGGCCGAGAAGGAACACGAGCGAGGTGTCCTTGGTCAGCAGGATGAACTCGTTCGTCATCGGCGGGAGCACGATGCGGAACGCCTGCGGGATGACGACGGTCATCATCGTGCGGGCGTGCGACATGCCGAGCGACCGGGCCGCCTCGATCTGGCCGCGGGGAACAGCCTGGATCCCGGCCCGGAGCGTCTCGGCGATGTAGGCCGCCGAGACCAGTCCGAGCGCCAGCGCGATCTTCACGAGCAGGGACCCGATGTTCACCCCGAACGCGATGGGCACCGCGAAGCCGAACGCGACGACGACGAGCAGTGCGGGGATGCCGCGGAAGAACTCGATGTAGGTCGTCGCGATCCACCGGTACGGGCGCACCGACGAGAGCTTCATCAGCGCGAGCAGCGTGCCGAGGCTGAGACCGACCGCGAACGCCGCGAGCGTGTACAGCACCGTGTTCCGGATGCCCGTCGGCAGCTGGTGGCTGATCTGCGCGGCCGCCGTCGGGTTGAAGAACGACGTCCCGATGCGTGACCAGTCGGTCACCGCGCCGACCGCGGCGAGGGCGACGAGCAGCACCGCGTACTGGATGCCGCGCGCCGTCCGGGCGCGCTGACGCGGGCTCCGGCCGGTGCGGGGAGCCAGCGCCAGCGACTCGTCGTCCGTCACGGCCATGTCAGCTGCCCGTGGGAGCGGTGCCGATGCGCGCGGTGTAGATCGCGTCGTAGGTGCCGTCCGCGTGGATGCGCGCGAGGGTCGTGTTGATCGCGGTGACCAGCGCGGTGTTCCCCTTCTTCACGCCGAGGCCGTACTGCTCACCCGTCGAGAAGTTGGCCGCGACCTTGAAGCCCTGGCTGACGAACGGGCCGAGCACCGCGATGTCGTTGACCACCGCGTCGACCTGACCGGTCTTCAGGGCCTGGATCTGCAGGCCCAGGTCCTCGAACGTGACGGCCTCGAGGCCGTTGTCCTTGGCCCAGGTCTCGCCCGTGGTCGCCTGCTGGACGGCGATGTTCTTCCCCTTGAGGGACGCGATGTCCTTGAGGTCGGAGCCCTCGGCGACGAGCAGGCCCTGGTCGGCGTTGAAGTACGGGTCGGAGAAGTCGATCTTGGCCTGACGGTCCGGGGTGATCGTGATGCCCGACGCCACGACGTCGCACGAGCCGGTGTCGAGGTTCGCGCCCGACTGGATGCCCTCGAACGGCGTCACTGTCGTCACGAGCTCGACGCCGAGGTCCTTGGCGACCTCACCGACGATGTCGATGTCGAGCCCGACGATGTTGCCCGACGCGTCGCTGAACTCGAACGGCTCGTACGGCGGGTTGGTGCACACGGTGAGCTTGCCGGGGTCGACGAGGGTGACGTCGGCCGTCGCGGCAGTGCTCGCTGCCGAGCTGCCCTCGGTGGCAGCCGTGCTCGCCGCGGGGCTGCTCGACGACGCGCATCCGGTCAGCGCAAGGGCGGCCGCGAGGCCGAGGGGGATCAGACGCAGGGCGGTCTTCATGACGGCAGTCCTCTCAAAGGTGGCTGCATGAGTATGCACTCGGGACACTAGATATTCAAGTTGGAGGGCTTCGGCTCCGCGGGGAGCAGCTCGGCGTCGCGGGCGGCCACGGACTCGACCTCGGCGGTCTCGATCGTCAGCGTCCCGGTGACCCGGCCCGCCGCCCGCACGTCGTCGAGCGCGACCTCGATGCCGGCCCGCAGCGCCGCCGGGACGACCAGGGTGACCGCGGCGATCTCGGTCCGCATCGACACCTTGGCCTCGGACTTCACCTTGCGCAAGGCGGCGAGCGCCGAGCCCGCGGCCGTGACGACGACCGGGTCGGCGTCGCCTGCGGCGGCGCGCAGCGGCTCCGACGTCGGCCATGCGGCGCGGTG
Organism: Cellulomonas sp. WB94; assembly: GCF_003115775.1. NCBI lineage: Bacteria > Bacillati > Actinomycetota > Actinomycetes > Micrococcales > Cellulomonadaceae > Cellulomonas > Cellulomonas sp. WB94. Next base: position 76,845 of record NZ_QEES01000002.1, on the reverse strand, counting down.
CACCGAGCCCTCGCGCCACCACGACCAGACCTCCTCCGTCGCGAACGGCAGCACCGGTGCGAACAGTCGCAGCAGGGTGTCGAGCGCGATGCCGAGCGCGGCGCGCGCGGAGGCCGTGTCGGCCGAGACGTCGGACTCGACGGCGCCGCCCGCGTACGCGCGGTCCTTGACCAGCTCGAGGTAGTCGTCGCAGAAGGCCCAGAAGAAGGTCTCGGTCAGCTCGAGCGCGCGCGTGTGGTCGTACTGCTCGAGCGCGGCCGTCGCGCGGTCGACGACGTCGGCGAGGCCTGCGAGCATCGCGCGGTCGAGCGCGACCGTCACGAGGCCGGCGTCGAGCAGCGCGGCGCGCTCGTCGGGCGCCCCGAACGCGAGGACGAACTTGCTCGCGTTGAGCACCTTGATCGCGAGCCGGCGGCCGATCTTCATCTGCCCGATCTCGAACGCCGCATCCGTCCCGAGCCGGGCCGACGCCGCCCAGTACCGCACCGCGTCGGAGCCGTGCTCCTCGAGCAGGCCCATCGGCGTGACGACGTTGCCCTTGGACTTGCTCATCTTCTTGCGGTCCGGGTCGAGGATCCAGCCCGAGATCGCGGCGTCGGACCACGGCAGGCTGCCGTGCTCGAGGTGCGAGCGCACGACCGTCGAGAACAGCCACGTGCGGATGATGTCCTGGCCCTGCGGACGCAGGTTCATCGGGAAGACGCGTGCGAACAGGTCCGGGTCCGCGAGCCACCCGCCGGCGATCTGCGGCGTCAGCGAGCTCGTCGCCCAGGTGTCCATGATGTCGGGGTCGCCCACGAACCCACCGGGAACGCCGCGCTGGTCGGGCGTGTACCCGGCCGGGACGTCGGCGGACGGGTCGATCGGCAGGTCCTGCTCGGGCGGGGCGATCGGCGCGTCGTAGCGCGGCTCGCCGTCGGCGTCGAGCGGGTACCAGACCGGGATCGGCACACCGAAGAAGCGCTGGCGCGAGATCAGCCAGTCGCCGTTGAGGCCACCGACCCAGTTCTGGTAGCGGACGGCCATGAAGTCCGGGTGGAACTTCAGCTCGTCGCCGCGCGCGAGGAGCGTGTCGCGCAGCTCGGCGTCGCGCCCGCCGTTGCGGATGTACCACTGGCGGCTCGTGACGATCTCGAGGGGCTTGTCACCCTTCTCGTAGAAGTTGGCCTTGCGCTGGGTCGCGACCGGCTCGCCGTCCAGGTCGCCCGCCTCACGCAGCGCGTCCACGACGATCGTCCGCGCGGAGAACGTCGTCTTGCCCGCGAGCTGGACGAACACGGCCGTGCCCGCGGCCGACGTGATCCAGTCCGGGGTCTCGCGGGTCAGGCGGCCGTCGCGGGTGAGGACCGACCGCGTCGGCAGCTGCAGCTCGCGCCACCACTGGACGTCGGTCAGGTCGCCGAACGTGCAGCACATCGCGATGCCGGCGCCCTTCTCGGGCTCGGCCATCGTGTGCGCGAGCACCGGGATCTCGACGCCGAACAGGGGCGAGGTCACCGTCGTGCCGAACAGGTGCTGGTAGCGCTCGTCGTCGGGGTGCGCGATGAGCGCGACGACGGCCGGCAGCAGCTCGGGCCTGGTCGTCTCGATGTACACCGGGGAGCCGTCGGGACGGTGGAACGCGACCTTGTGGAACGCCCCGGGGTAGTCGCGCGCCTCGAGCTCTGCCTGCGCGACGGCCGTCTGGAACGTCACGTCCCACAGCCCGGGTGCCTCGGCCGTGTACGCCTCGCCACGTGCGAGGTTCCGCACGAACGCGGTCTGGGCGACCGTCTGGGCGTCGCGGCCGATGGTCTGGTAGTTGTGCGACCAGTCGACGCTCAGGCCGAGGTGGCGCCACAGCGCCTCGAACTGCTGCTCGTCCTCGGCGCTGAGCCGCACGCAGAGCTCGACGAAGTTCCGGCGGCTGATCGGCAGCTGGTCGGCGGCGCGGACGCTCTTGCCGTCGGCGCCCTCGAACGGCGGCGTGAACCCCTCGGTGTACGGCAGCGACGGGTCGCAGCGCACCCCGTAGTAGTTCTGCACGCGGCGCTCGGTCGGCAGGCCGTTGTCGTCCCACCCCATCGGGTAGAAGACCTCGAGGCCGCGCATGCGCTGGAACCGCGCGACGACGTCGGTGTGCGTGTAGGAGAACACGTGCCCGACGTGCAGCGAGCCCGAGACGGTCGGCGGCGGGGTGTCGATCGAGTACACCTGCTCGCGCGTGCGGGTCCGGTCGAACGCGTACGTGCCACGGTCCGCCCAGGCGGCGTCCCAGCGCGTCTCGAGACCGTCGAGCGAGACCTTGTCCGGTACCTGCTCCGCCGTCGTGCTCGGGATGGTCGGGCCGGTCGGGGGCTGCTCGGGGTTCAAGGCGCTCATGGTCAGCCATCTTCCCAGATGCTGGTGCGGGTCCGCGCAGGCATGTGACGCCGGCCACCGGAACCTGCGCGAAACGAGGACTGGCTAGGCTCGTCGAGGCGGTTTCGCACGAGGGGCTCGACGAGCGGGAGACGGTGACGGTGGCGGTGGGCCAGGAACAGGCTGCGGGGGAGCGAGGGCTGTCGATCGGGTACGCGGCGATGCTCGAGCAGTTCCACCCGACCGAGGCGATCGAGCTCGCGGTGCATGCCGAGTCGCGCGGGTTCTCTGGCGTCATGGCTGCGGACCACTTCCAGCCGTGGGTCCCGGCGCAGGGCCAGTCGGCGTTCGTCTGGAACGTGCTCGCGGCCCTCGGGGAGCGCACCCGCGGCGACATCGGTCCCGGCGTGACCGCCCCGACGTTCCGCTGGCACCCCGCGATGGTCGCGCAGGCCTCGGCGACCCTCGCGGCCATGTACCCGGGGCGGCACTGGCTCGGCATCGGGTCGGGGGAGGCGCTCAACGAGCACGTCGTCGCGCCGTACTGGCCCGAGGCGCCCGAGCGCATCAACCGCATGTTCGAGGCGGTCGAGCTCATCAAGAAGCTGTTCCACGCCTCGGTCGCCGGACGGGACGTCAAGCACGCCGGGACGTACTACAAGCTGGAGTCCACCCGGTTGTGGACCATGCCGGAGGTCGCGCCCGAGGTCCTGATCGCGACCGCCGGGCCCGTCACAGCCAAGCGCGCCGGGCGCGTCGCCGACGGGCTCATCACGGTCGGCGCGCCGCTCGAGAAGATCGCCGGGCTGTTCCAGCGGTTCGACGAGGGCGCCCGGGAGTCCGGTCGTGACCCCGCCACGCTGCCGAAGGTGCTCCAGCTGCACCTGTCATGGGCGCCCACCGACGAGGAGGCGATGGCCAACGCCCTGACCGAGTGGCCGAACGGGGGCATGCGCTTCCCCAAGGCGGACATCCGGTCGCCGTTCGACTTCGAGCAGATGGCCCGGCTCGTGCGGCCGGAGGACTTCGCGGGACGGCTCGTGGTCTCCGCGGACCCCGACGTGCACCGGGCGGAGATCCAGCGCTTCGCCGACCTCGGCTTCGACCGGATCTACCTGCACAACGTCGGCCGCAACCAGCGGGAGTGGATCGACGTGTTCGGCCGCGACGTCCTGCCCGGGCTCGTGCGATGAGCGCGGCACCCGGCTCCGGGGCGAGCGCCGAGATGCGCGCGTGGGCGCCCGACGGGCTCGCCGAGGTCCGCCCGGGGGACGACCTCGTGATGCTGCTCGGCGCGCTCTTCGAGGCCGCCGCCCCCGGGCAGCGCCTGGCCGACGGTGACATCGTGGTCGTCACGAGCAAGATCGTCTCCAAGGCCGAGGGGCGGGTCGTCGCCGCGGTCGACCGCGAGCAGGCCATCACCGACGAGACGGTCCGGGTGGTCGCCACCCGGGAGCACGCGGGCGGCATCACCCGCATCGTCGAGAACCGGCTCGGCCTCGTGATGGCCGCCGCCGGGGTGGACGCGAGCAACACGGCCGACGGCACGGTGCTGCTGCTGCCGATCGACCCGGACGCGTCGGCCCGGACGCTGCGGGCGGGCCTGCAGGAGCGGTTCGGTGTGCATCTCGCGGTGGTCGTCACCGACACCGCCGGACGCCCGTGGCGCCTCGGGCAGACCGACATCACGATCGGTGCGGCGGGCCTCCTGGTGATCGACGACCTGCGCGGCACGGTGGACACGTTCGGCCGCACGCTCCAGGCCAGCATGGCGGCCGTCGCCGACGAGGTCGCGGCGGCGGCCGAGCTCGTCAAGGGCAAGGCCACGGGACGCCCCGTCGCGGTCGTGCGTGGCCTCGCGCACCTCGTGACCGACGACGACGGACCCGGTGCGCGCTCGCTCGTCCGGGTCGGCCCGGACGACATGTTCGCGTCCGGCAGCGCCGAGGCCTACGCGCAGGGCTGGAAGGACGCGACCGACGGCGCGACCGACGCCGGCCCCTCGGCGCCGTGACGAGACCTGCGGTGGGCCCGGCGGTCGGCCCCGCGGTGACGAGCGACCGCGCGGCGGCCGTGCGGTGGACGCTCGTCGTGCCGGTCAAGGATGCGCGCCTCGGCAAGACGCGCCTCGCGGAGCACCTGGATGACCCGGGCCGCATCGCGCTCGTGCGCGCCATGGCTGCGGACACCCTCGCCGCCGCCGCGGCGACCGCACAGGTCGACCGGCTCGTCGTCGTCACGGGTGACCCCGAGGTGGCACGGCTTGCGCCCGCCACGGTCGGTGCGGACGTCGACGTCGTCGCCGAGACGCAGCCGCGCGGTCTCGACGCCGCGGTCCGGGCAGGGCTCGCGCGGGCGCGGGCCCTGGACCCGGGAAGCGGTGTCGGAGTCCTGCTCGGCGACCTCCCGGCCCTGCGTCCTGGCGACCTCGCGGCGGTCCTCGACGCGGCCACCGCGCACCCCCGCTCGTTCGTCCCGGACGCGGACGGCACCGGGACGACGCTCCTCCTGGCGCTGCCCGGCGCCGACGTGGACCCGTGCTTCGGTCCGGGATCGGCCCGCGCCCACACCGACCGGGGTCACGTGCGGCTCGACGTCCCGCCGGGATCGACCGTGCGTCGCGACGTCGACGTGCGCGAGGACCTGCGGGCCGTGCGCGTGCTCGGACCGGGACCCCGCACGTGCGCGGTGCTCGACGAGCTCGGCCCGGCGGAGCTGGCCGGGTAGTCGGCTCAGAGCCCCACGAGAGCGAGGGCGTCGGCGGCGATGCGCGCCGTCGTCGGCACGTCCGTCATGAGGGTCGAGGCCGCACCGGCGCGGAACCCGTCGGCGACGAGGCCGTCGACCACGTCCGCGTCCACCTCGTCGACGAGCCACGCGTCGAGCAGCCCGCCCGCCGACCGCGGGCCGTAGCGCCGCGCGACCGCGGCGGCGCTGGTCTCGACCCCGATCGCGAGCAGGCACGCGTCGGCCATGCCCCGCACGGGTGCTCCGCCGACGATGGGGGAGACGCCCACGACGGCGGCCGACGTCGAGGCGACGGCGGCGCGCACCCCCGGGATCGCGAGGATCGTCCCGACCGACACGACGGGGTTCGACGGCGGGAGCACGACGACGTCCGCCCCGGCGATGGCGTCGAGCACTCCGGGGGCAGGGGTGGCACCGGCCAGACCGACCTGCTCGAACCGGAGGGCCGGCAGCGCGGCGCGGTGCCGGACCCACCACTCCTCGAAGTGCAGGAGCCGTTCGTCGCCGTGGTCCCCGGCGACGACGACGTGCGTCTCGACCTCCTGGTCGCTCATCGGCAGCAGGCGGGCGCCCGGGTGCCAGCGCTCGCACAGCCGCGCGGTGACCTCGGAGAGCGGGAGCCCGGCGCGCAGCAGCTGGGTGCGGGCGAGGTGGGTCGCGAGGTCGAGGTCGCCGAGCGTGAACCAGTCCCACCCGACGTCGTACGCGGCCAGGTCGTCGGACACGCGCCGGCTCTCGTCGCGGCGACCCCAGCCCTGGTCCTCGTGGACGGCGCCTCCGAGCGTGTACATGACCGTGTCGAGGTCGGGGCACACGCGAACGCCGTGCAGCCACATGTCGTCGCCGGTGTTGACGACGACCGTGATCTCGGCGGTCGTGCCGCCCGCGCCATCGGGCAGCCGCTGGGCGAGCAGATGACGCAGCCCACGCGTGAAGCGCGCGCCGCCGACGCCGCCGGCGAGGACCGTGACCTTCATCTCGACCCCGTCCCGGGTGCTCGGCCGTGCTGATCGTCGTGCTCCTGGAAGGCGATCACCGGGCGGCCCGTGCGCGGGTGCACCAGCACGTCGGCCTCGACCCCGTAGACGTCGCGCAGGAGCTGGGGGGTCAGGACGTCGCGCGGGTGCCCGGCCGCCGCGAGCCGGCCGTCGGCCAGCACGAGCACGTGCTCGCAGAACGCCGCCGCGAGGTTGAGGTCGTGCAGGGCGGCGACGGTCGTGATCCCGAGGTCCCGCACGAAGGTCAGCAGGTGCAGCTGCGCGCTGATGTCCAGGTGGTTCGTCGGCTCGTCGAGCAGCAGCAGCTCGGGCTCCTGCGCGAGTGCTCGGGCGATGAGGACGCGCTGCCGCTCACCACCCGAGAGGGTCGACCAGGCGCGGTCGGCGAGGTGGTCGGCGCCCGCGCTCCGGAGCGAGCGCAGCACGACCGTCGCGTGCGTGCCGTCGGGGTCGGTGCCCCACCGGGTCCGGTACGGGATGCGGCCGAGCGCGACGACCTCCGAGACGCTGAGGGGGACCGAGCTCGCCGACTCCTGCTCGAGCAGGGCGATGCGCCGCGCACGGGCGGTGCGGGCGAGCCGGTGGACCGGGGCGGTCGGCGCGGTGTCGTCGGGCCCCGCGTTCACCAGCACCGCGCCCTCCTCGGGGTCGAGCAGCCCGGCGACCAGCCGCAGCAGGGTCGTCTTCCCGGCGCCGTTCGGACCGAGCAGCCCGGTGAGGCGACCCGCGGGCGGGGTCGCATCGATGCCGTCGACGACCCAGCGACCGCCGAGCCGGGTGCGCAGCCCGCTGATCGTCAGCTCCACGCCGCACCTCGTCCGCGGCGCAGCAGGAACGCGAACACGGGGACGCCGATGAGCGCCGTCACGATCCCGACGGGAAGCTCGCGCGGGTCGAAGACCGTCCGTGCGGCGGTGTCGGCCCACACGAGGAAGACGGCGCCGACGAGCGCGACGACCGGCAGAAGGCGGCGGTGCGCCGGGCCGGTCACGACCGAGACGGCGTGCGGAAGGATCAGCCCGACGAACCCGATCGCACCGCTCACGGCCACGAGAGCGCCGGTGAGCAGCGCGACCAGGGTCATCAGTCCCCACCGGAGTCGTTCGACGTCGATGCCGAGCGCGGCTGCCGCGGTGTCACCGAACGCGAACGCGTCCAGCTTTCCCCCCTGGGCGAGCAGCACCGCGCCGACGACCGTCAGCGCCCCGCCCGCGATCGCCACGGACTGCCACGTCGTCCCCGCGAGCGAGCCCATGAGCCAGCTGAGGATCTCGCGGTAGGAGTCGCCGGTCGCGGTCCAGAAGATCACGAACGACGTCCCGGCCGCGCAGAGCTGCGAGATCGCCAGCCCCGCGAGGACGGCGCGGCCCGGGGTCAGCACCCCGCCGGTGCGCGCGAGCGTCAGCGTCGCGACGAGCGCCAGCAGCGCACCCGCGAACGCCGCGACCGGCAGGAGGAGGCCGATCCCGACGATGAGCACGGCGACCGCACCGAGCGACGCGCCGGACGACAGGCCGAGCAGGTACGGGTCGGCGAGCGGGTTGCGCGTGAGGCTCTGCATGACGGCGCCGCCGAGCGCGAGGCCGGCGCCCACCGCCGCGGCGGTGAGCACGCGCGGCAGGCGCAGGTCCCACACGATCGCGTCGGTCAACCGGGGCACGCTCGCCGTCGACAGCCCGAGGTGCCGACCGATCGCCCGGAGCACGTCCGCGGCGGCGATGTCCGCAGGCCCGATGGTCACGGCGACGACCACCGTTGCCACGAGCGCGACGACGAGCACCGGCAGGACGAGCCGCAGCGGCGGCCTGAACCCCCGCCGCTCGATCGGGGCCGGCGGCACCTCAGCCTGCGGAGTTCAGTGCAGCCAGCTGCTCGGCGAGGCTCACGGCCGCGTCGACGTTGCGGACCCCGGCCTCCGTCGAGGCGAACGGCACCGTGAGGTAGCGGTGGTCCCGGACCGCCGTGAGCTGACTCGTGGCGGGGTTCTGCTCGAGGAGGTCGATCTTCTTCGCCGCGGTGTTCCACGTCGCGTCGACGAGCACGATGACGTCCGGGTCGGCGGCCACGACCTGCTCCCAGCCCACGGGCGTCCAGGTGTCGCGCACGCCCTCGAAGATGTTGGTGATCCCCGCGGCGTCCATGATCATCTGCGGTGCGCCGATCCCCGCCCCGACGTACGGGGTGTCCGAGCCGGAGCTGTACCAGAGCGCGGTCGTCGCCTTCACGGGCTTCTCGATCGCCGCGAGCTGATCCTGCTGCTCCGAGATCAGCGTCTCGGCGCGGTCGGGGACACCGAAGATCCCGGCGACCTCACGGATCTCGCCGAACACGTCGTCGAACGTCAGGGGAGACGGCTGGTAGCCGGGCTCCTTGCACGCCGCGGGCGACACGTAGGTGCCGATCTGGAGAGCTGCGAGGCTCGCGCGGTCGCCGGCGCCGTCGGCCGAGAAGTTCGACTCCCAGCCGGCGTAGACGAAGTCGGGCGTCGAGGTGAGCAGGGCCTCCTGGCCCGGCACCTTGTCCGACAGCACGGGGATCGCCGCGGCGGCCTTCGCGTACTGCGTGGGGACGGGCCCGTCCGCGAAGGCGGTCCCGACGATCCGGTCCTGGAGGCCGAGCGCGAGCAGCATCTCGGTCGACGTCGACTTGATGGTGACGACCCGCTCCGGCGGCGTGCTGACGGTCACCTTCGTGCCGCAGTTGTCGAGCGTCGTCGGGCTGAACGTCGCCGTCGCCGGCGACGAGGCGGCCGGGGTGCCGGCAGTCGTGGCGGGGGAGCCCGCGACCGACCCCGAGGCGCAGCCGGCGAGGGCGAGCAGGAGCAGGGCGGCGGTCGCCGTCGTCGTGCGGCGGTGTGCAGCGGGCAGAGGCGTCATGGGTGCGGGTGCTCCTGATGGACGTGAACGACTGATGACCCTCATGGCTGCGTCGGCACGAAGGGAGTGAGGGTCGGGCGCACGTCGCGCACCATGGACCGGCCGCCCACGTCCGGGCGGCGCCGCCGGGTCAGAGACGACCCGGTTCCTCCGGACAGAGTAGGCCGCTGACCACGGGTTCTGGCAAGCGGCGGCGCTCCGGTCAGTCGGCCGCCGCGAGTGCGAGCACGCGCGCGACGGCGTCGAACTCGTCCCGCACGAGCCCGACCGTGACGCGCACGTGACCGCCGTCGTCGGCCGGCGGCCCCGCGACGAACGGCGTCCCGGGAGCGGCGCGGATCCCGGCGGCCGCGAGCCGGACGAGCGCCGTCTGCTCGTCGCGCACCGGGAGCCAGAGGTTGAGGCCGTCGCCCGGCTCGATGGTCACCCCGTGGGCGGCGAGGGCCTCGCACAGCGCCCGCCTGCGCGCGAAGTACACACGCCGGGCCGACGCGACGGCGTCGAGCGCATCGCCGTCGGTGAGGAGGTCGACCAGGACGTGCTGGAGCAGGCGGCTCGTCCACCCGGGACCGAGCATCCGGCGCGCCACGAGGCCGTCGAGCACCGCGGCCGGTCCGCCGACGGCGGCGATGCGCAGGTCCGGGCCGTGCGACTTGGAGTAGGAGCGCACGTGCACGACCCGGTCGGCCAGGAAGCTGCCGAGGCTCACGTCGCGCGAGGACGAGATCTCGCCCGAGTGGTCGTCCTCGATGACGTGCACCACGGGGCTCGTCGGGCCCGCCATGTGCCGACGGACGACCCCCGCGAGCTCACGCGTGCGGGTCGGGGACATGGAGACGCCGGTCGGGTTGTGGGCGCGCGGCTGCAGGACGACGACCCTCGCACCCGCCGCGAGCGCGGCCCCGAGGGCATCGGCGCGCATGCCCTGCCGGTCGAGCTGCACGGGCACGCGCTCGAGGCCCAGGTGGTCGAGAAGGTCGAACAGCGGGGGGAACCCGGGGTCCTCGACGGCGACGCGGTCGCCGAAGCGGGCGACCTGCTCGAGCGTCCGGCTCAGCGCGTCGACCGCGCCGTCGACGACCGTCAGCCGTTGTGGGGCGAACGGCCACGAGGCGCGCAGCAGCTTCTCGAGCGGCTCGACGAGCGGGGCCGACAGGTAGGTGCCGGTGTCCGCCGCGGGGCTGCGGGCCGCGACCCGGCCGAGCGCCGGGCCGAGCGGGGGCAGCAGCGCGGGATCGGGCGTGCCGCTCGACAGGTCGAGCCACGTCGCCGCGCCGCCCGTGGCGAGGTCCCGGTACCGGGGCGGCAGCCAGCCCGCCGGCTCGGGCAGGACGAACGTGCCCGAGCGGCCCCGCGAGACGACGAGCCCGACGGCGCCGAGCGCCTGCCACGCACCGCTCACGGTCGCCGGGCTGACGGCGAGGTCGGCCGCGAGCTCACGGACCGTCGGCAGCCGGTCCCCGGGGAGCAGCTGGCCGGTCCGCACGAGGCGGGACACGGCCGCGGCGATCCCGCGTCGGCTGCGGTCCTCGACGTGCGTGGCCAGGTCCATGAGCCCATCGTCACCCGCGCCGACCCGCCGTGGCACCGATCGGGGGGCAGGGCCGGACATTCGTCCAGATGTTTACGGCCCGGACACACGCGTTCTCACGAGGGAAACGCAGGGAAACGCCGCAGAAATGTTCAACCCCCACAGTCACATTCCAGGCGAGGACGCCCCGGTGGCGCACCTCGCGCACCGGGACCCGTTCGCCGGCCGCGCAGATCGAATCACCGGAGGAGCCATGACCGTCGTACGCGTCGCATTCACGCAGGCCACCTGGACGGGCGACAAGGAGTCGATGATCGCCCTCCACGAGGCCTGGACCCGTGAGGCCGCCGCCCAGGGTGCGCAGATCATCGCGTTCCAGGAGCTCTTCTACGGGCCGTACTTCGGCATCACGCAGGACTCGAAGTACTACGACTACGCCGAGCAGGTGCCCGGGCCGACGACCGACCGGTTCGCGGCGCTCGCCAAGGAGCTCGGCATCGTCATCGTCCTGCCCGTGTACGAGGAGGAGCAGCCCGGCGTCCTGTACAACACCGCGGCGGTGATCGACGCGGACGGCTCGTACCTCGGCAAGTACCGCAAGCACCACATCCCGCACCTGCCGAAGTTCTGGGAGAAGTTCTACTTCCGCCCCGGCAACCTCGGGTACCCGGTCTTCGAGACCGCGGTCGGCCGGATCGGCATCAACATCTGCTACGACCGGCACTTCCCCGAGGGGTGGCGGGTCCTCGCGCTGAACGGCGCCCAGATCGTGTTCAACCCGAACGCGACCGCCCCCGGCATCTCGAACAAGCTCTGGGAGATCGAGCAGCCGGCCGCCGCCGTCGCCAACGGCTACTTCGTCGTGGCGAACAACCGGGTCGGGCTCGAGGACAACGAGTACGGCGCCGACGCGGTCGCGTTCTACGGCTCGTCGTACGCCGTCGGTCCCGACGGCAACTACGTCGGCGAGGTCGGGTCGTCGACCGACAACCAGCTCCTCCTGCGCGACCTCGACCTCGACCAGATCCGCGAGGTGCGCGAGCGCTGGCAGTTCTTCCGGGACCGCCGCCCCGACGCGTACGGACCGATCGTCGCCCCCTGACCTGCCCCCGACCGCACGGAGAGGACAACCGATGGCCACCACGCTCATCACCGGCGGGACAGTCGTCAACGCGACCGGTCGCGGCGCCGCCGACGTGCTCATCGACGGCGAGCAGATCGTCGCGCTGCTCACGCCCGGGTCGACGGTGCTCGGCTCGGACCTCGCCGCGGGCGTCGACCGCGTCATCGATGCGACCGGGAAGTACGTGATCCCCGGCGGGATCGACGCGCACACGCACATGGAGATGCCGTTCGGCGGGACGTTCGCGTCCGACACGTTCGAGACCGGGACCACCGCAGCCGCGTGGGGCGGCACGACGACCATCGTGGACTTCGTCGTCCAGTACGCGGGGAGAACCCGCTCGACCAGTACGCGCTGTGGCACGACAAGGCCGCAGGGAAGTGCGCGATCGACTACGGCTTCCACCAGATCTTGTCGGACGTGCAGGACTCGTCGCTGACGGCGATGGACGAGCTCGTCGCGGAGGGCGTCAGCAGCTTCAAGCTGTTCATGGCCTACAAGGGCGTGTTCCTGTCGGACGACGGGCAGATCGTGAAGGCCATGCAGAAGGCCGCCGGCAACGGCTCGATGATCATGATGCACGCCGAGAACGGCTCGGTCATCGACCTGCTCGTGCAGCAGTCGTTGGCCCGCGGCGACACCGACCCGTACTTCCACGGCATCTCCCGGCCGTGGCAGGCCGAGGAGGAGGCGACGCACCGCGCGATCATGCTCGCGAACCTCACGGGCGCGCCGCTGTACGTCGTGCACGTGTCCGCGAAGCAGGCGGCACGACAGATCGCCCTGGCCCGCGACGAGGGCCAGAACGTGTTCGGCGAGACGTGCCCGCAGTACCTGTACCTCTCGCTCGAGGAGCAGCTCGGCGCGCCCGGCTTCGAGGGCGCCAAGTGGGTGTGCTCGACGCCACTGCGCTCGCGGGCCGAGAACCACCAGGACCACATGTGGCGCGCGCTGCGGACCAACGACCTGCAGCTCGTCTCGACCGACCACTGCCCGTTCTGCATGACGCAGAAGCAGATGGGCGTCGGCGACTTCTCGAAGATCCCCAACGGCATCGGGTCGGTCGAGCACCGGCTCGACCTGCTCTACCAGGGCGTCGTCACCGGCGAGATCACGCTCGAGCGGTGGGTCGAGATCTGCTCGACGACCCCGGCCCGCATGTTCGGGATGTACGGCCGCAAGGGCGTGCTGGCCCCGGGGGCGGACGCGGACGTCGTCGTGTACGACCCGAACGGGCACACGTCGATCGGCCTCGGCAAGACCCACCACATGAACATGGACTACTCCGCCTGGGAGGGCTTCGAGATCGACGGGCACGTCGACACCGTCCTCTCGCGCGGCTCGGTCGTCGTCGACGACGGGACGTTCCACGGCCGTGCCGGTCACGGCCGGTACATCAAGCGCGAGCTGTCCCAGTACCTCATCTGACCGGGAGACATCATGGACTTCGGCGTCGTCCTGCAGACGAACCCCCCCGCCTCGCGCACGGTCGACCTGGCGCGCCAGGCCGAGACGCACGGCTTCGACTACGTGTGGACCTTCGACTCGCACCTGCTGTGGCAGGAGCCGTTCGTCATCTACTCGGCGATCCTCGCCGCGACCCGCAAGATCATGGTCGGGCCCATGGTCACCAACCCCGCGACGCGGGACTGGACGGTGCTCGCCTCGCTGTTCGCGACGCTCAACGAGATGTACGGCAACCGGACGGTGTGCGGCATCGGTCGCGGCGACTCGGCGGTCCGTACCCTCAACGGGCGGCCGTCGAACCTCGCGACCCTGCGCGAGTCGATCCACGTCATCCGCGAGCTCGCGAACGACCGCGAGGTCACGGTCAACGACCGCACGCTGCGCTTCCCGTGGAGCAAGGGGTCCGCCCTCGAGGTGTGGGTCGCGGCGTACGGTCCGCTCGCGCTCAAGCTCACGGGTGAGGTCGGGGACGGCTTCATCCTGCAGCTCGCCGACCCCGACATCGCGGCCTGGATGATCAAGGCGGTGCGCGACGCGGCCGAGAAGGCCGGCCGGGACCCCGACGCGGTGAAGTTCTGCGTCGCCGCGCCCATGTACGTCGGCAACGGGGAGTCGCCCGCCGAGCGCGCCCACATGCGCGAGCAGTGCCGGTGGTTCGGCGGGATGGTCGGCAACCACGTCGCCGACATCGTCACGAAGTACGGCGAGGGCTCGACGGTGCCGAAGGCGCTCACCGCCTACATCCAGGACCGCCAGGGCTACGACTACAACCAGCACGGCCGCGCGGGGAACACGCACGCGGACTTCGTGCCCGACGAGATCGTCGAACGGTTCTGCCTGCTGGGAAGCCCGCGCGAGCACGTCGAGAAGCTGCAGGCGCTCCGCGAGCTGGGCGTGACGCAGTTCGCGGGGTACCTCCAGCACGACAACAAGGAGGAGACGCTCCGGGCCTACGGCGAGCGGGTCATCCCGGCGATGGCCGAGACCGTCGTGGCGACCGCATGACCACGCGGCCGGGCCCGGCGCGCTGGGTGGCACCGCTGCGCCGCGGGGGAGTCGGCGTCGCCGCGCTCGTCGTCGCGTGCGCGCTGTGGGAGCTCTACAAGCTCGTCGGCCCCGACACCGGCGCCCACCTCTTCGGCGCGAGCGTGCTGCCACGGGCCGACGCCCGGTCGATGCCGCACGTGTGGGACGTCGTCGCGCGGATGGCGACGCCCGAGAGCTCGGCGGCCGGCTCCCCGAGCGTCGGCGTCGCGATGCTCCAGGCGTGCTGGTTCACGCTGCGCGTCTCGGTCGCGGGCTGGCTCGCCGGGGTCGTGGGCGGGTTCGCGCTCGCCGTGCTCATGCACGGCTCGCGGATCGCCGAGTCTGCGGTCTACCCCTGGGTCGTCCTGAGCCAGACGGTCCCGCTCATCGCCCTCGCGCCGCTGGTCGTCGGCTGGGGCGGCAAGATCCACCTCGGCGACCTGGTGTGGGAGCGCTGGATGTCGGTCGCGCTGATCGCGTCGTACCTCGCGTTCTTCCCCGTCGCGGTCGGCGCCCTGCGCGGGCTCCAGTCGCCGCAGCAGGCGCACGTCGAGCTGTTCCGGGCGCAGGCCGCGAGCCCCTGGCGCACTTTCAGGTCGCTGCGGCTGCCGGCGAGCGTCCCGTACGTGCTGCCCGCGCTGCGGCTCGGCGCCGCCACGGCCGTCGTCGGCGCCGTCGTCGCCGAGGTGTCGACCGGCACCAAGGGCGGCATCGGCCGCCTCATCATCGCCTACGCCCAGGCGGCGAGCGGCGACCCCGCGAAGCCCTGGGCCGCCATCGTGGCGGCCGGGGCCCTGGGGCTCGTCGCCGCCGGGCTCGTCACCCTGCTCGGCCTCGGGCTGGGCCGCTACCGCATCGCGGAGGTCTCATGAGCACGCAGGTCCCCACCGGCACGGTGCCGGCCACCCCACGCCCGACAGGCCTGACCCCGGCCGTGGAGGCGCGCGGCGTCGGCAAGGTGTTCCGCACGAGGGCGGGTGAGGTCACCGCGCTCGAGAACGTCTCCCTGACCATCGCGCCGGGGGAGTTCGTGTCCCTCATCGGTCCGTCCGGGTGCGGCAAGTCCACGCTCCTGCGCCTCGTCGCCGACCTGGACGCCCCGACGTCCGGGGAGCTGTCGATCTTCGGCAAGGCGCCGCGTGTCGCCCGCGAGAACCAGGACTACGGCATCGCGTTCCAGCAGGCAGGGCTGCTCCCGTGGCGGACCGTGCGCGCCAACATCGAGCTGCCGCTCGAGCTGCACGGGGTCGGTCGCGCAGGCAGGGCGGCACGGGCGGCCGAGCTGCTCGAGCTCGTCGGGCTGGCCGACTTCGCCGGGCACTTCCCCCACCAGCTGTCCGGCGGCATGCAGCAGCGCGTCGCGATCGCCCGCGCGCTCGCCGAGCAGCCGAGCCTGCTGCTCATGGACGAGCCGTTCGGGGCGCTCGACGAGATGACGCGTGAGCGCATGCAGACCGAGCTCGTGCGGATCTGCCAGGAGAGCCAGGCCGCCGTCGTGTTCGTCACGCACTCGATCCCCGAGGCGGTCTTCCTCTCCGACCGTGTCGTCGTGATGTCCCCGCGGCCGGGACGCATCCGGCAGGTCGTGCCCATCACCCTGACCGGCGGCGCCGAGCGCTCCGAGGAGCTGCGCGAGGACGCCTCGTTCTTCGCCGCGGTGACCGCGGTGCGCGAGGCCCTGCACGAGGGCCACGGCGACCGGGTCCCCGCGGACGGACCGGCGACGACCCCGATGCCGCGCGGCGTGGACGCCCGATGACCGCCGTCGCGCGCACTGCCCGGTCCTGGCTCCCGCCGCTCGTCCTCGGGTCGGTCGTGCTGGCCGGCTGGCAGGCGCTCGTCGTCGGCGCGGGCATCAAGCCGTACCTGCTGCCCAGCCCGACGGCGATCGCCGCGCAGGCGGGTGCGCTCGCACCGCTGATCTGGACCGCCGCTGTGGCGACCGGCTCCAACGTGCTCGTCGGGCTCGTCGTCGGGACCGTCGTGGCGATCGGAGCGGCGATCGCCGCGACGCGCGCCCGGTGGATCGACGCGCTGATGTCCCCGACGGCCGCGGCCGTCTCGGTCATGCCGATCGTCGCGCTCGCCCCCGCGCTCAACACGATGTTCGGGACGACGTCCACGACCCCGCGCCGCATGATCGTCGCGGTCGTGGTGTTCGTGCCCGTGTTCGTCAACATGCTGCGGGGTCTGCGCGAGGTCCAGCCGGTGCACCGCGACCTCCTGCGCGCCTACGCCGCGACACCCCGTCAGACGGCACGCGTGCTCACGATCCCTGGCTCGCTGCCGTTCCTGTTCACGGGACTGCGCATCGCCTCGTCGACCGCCGTCATCTCCGCGGTCGTCGCCGAGTACTTCGGCGGGCTGCAGAACGGTCTCGGGTCGCGGATCACCGCGGCCGCGTCCAACAGCGCCTATGCCCGGGCCTGGGCCTACGTGCTCGGGGCGATCGCCCTGGGTCTCGTCTTCTACCTCGCGACGCTCGCGCTCGAACGCGTCGTCGCGCGCCGCCAGGGTCGCTGACCCTCCACCCACGTCCGCCTGCCGGTGCTGCCAGGTCGGCCGATCACCACCCACCGAGAAGAGGGATGACGATGAGACTCACCAGGCGTACCGGATGGGGCGCAGCCGCCGTCGGCGTTGCCGCGGCGCTCGCTCTCACCGGGTGCAGCAGCAGCAGCGCGACCGAGTCGGCGGCCACGGGGACGGCCGGCGCGACGGCGGCCGCGACGACAGCCGCGCTCACCCCGGTCAGGCTCCAGCTGCAGTGGTTCACGCAGGCGCAGTTCGCCGGCTACTACGCGGCCCTCGAGCAGGGCTTCTACAAGGCCGAGGGCCTCGACGTGACGATCGTCGAGGGCGGCGTGGACATCGTGCCGCAGACCGTCCTGGCCGACGGCTCGGTCGACTACGCGATCGCGTGGGTGCCCAAGGCGCTCGCCTCACGCGAGCAGGGCGCCGGGATCACCGACGTCGCGCAGATCTTCCAGCGATCGGGCACCCTGCAGGTCGCCCTCGCCGGCAGCGGCATCACGACGGCGGCCGACCTCAAGGGCAAGAAGGTCGGCAACTGGGGCTACGGCAACGAGTTCGAGCTGTTCGCGGGCATGACCAAGGCGGGGCTCGACCCGGCCACGGACGTGACGCTCGTCCAGCAGCAGTTCGACATGAACGCGCTGCTCTCCGGTGAGATCGACGCGGCCCAGGCGATGACCTACAACGAGTTCGCCCAGGTCCTCGAGGCCACGAACCCGGCGACGGGTGCGCTGTACCAGCCGTCCGACTTCTCGGTGATCGACTGGAACACCGAGGGCACGGCGATGCTCCAGGACGCCATCTGGGCGAACACCGAGAAGCTGAGCTCGGACAAGGCGTACCAGGACACGACCGTGAAGTTCATCAAGGCGAGCCTCGAGGGCTGGATCTACGCCCGCGACAACCCGGAGGCCGCCCGTGACGCCGTCGTGGCCGCCGGCTCCCAGCTGGGCAACAGCCACCAGCTGTGGCAGACGAACGAGGTCAACAAGCTCATCTGGCCGTCCAAAGCCGGCATCGGCATGATCGACGAGGCCGCCTGGAAGCAGACGGTCGACGTGGCCCTGACGACCAAGAACGACCAGGGTGCGAGTGTCATCACCAAGGAGCCGGACGCCGAGGCGCACACCAACGAGTATGTGACGAAGGCGCTCGCGGAGCTCACCGCCGAGGGGGTCGACGTGACGGGCACGACGTTCGCGCCGCTCACCGTGACCCTCGCGGCCGGCGGCAGCTGACCACGCCAGCACCGCAGGACCCGCACCACGCGGGCACCTGACCGGGGTCGGCGCCGCCGCACCGCAGCGGCGTCGACCCCGGCGGGTCCGGGCACCACCCGAGAAAGAGGCGAGAGGCATGACCGCACCGCTCGACGACGCCGGACGGCTCGCGCACGAGCTCGACCGCGCCCACGTGTTCCACTCCTGGTCCGCCCAGCGCACCCTCGACCCCATCGTCATCACGGGCGCGGCAGGGTGCGAGGTCCAGACGGCGGACGGGCGCACGCTGCTGGACTTCTCGAGCCAGCTGGTCAACACGAACATCGGCCACCAGCACCCGCGGGTCGTCGCGGCGATCGCGGCGCAGGCCCAGGTGCTGACGACCGTGGCCCCGGGCCATGCGGTGCTCCCGCGGGGTCAGGCGGCCGCGGCGATCGTCGCGCATGCGCCCGCCGGGTTCTCCAAGGTCTTCTTCACGAACGGCGGCGCGGACGCCAACGAGAACGCGATCCGGATGGCGCGCCAGGTGACCGGCCGCGACAAGGTGATCTCGTTCTACCGCTCGTACCACGGCAACACCGGCTCGGCCGTCGTCGCGACGGGCGACTGGCGGCGGATCCCGAACGAGTACGCGCGCGGCCACGTCCATGTGTTCGGCCCGTACCTGTACCGCAGCGAGTTCTGGGCGACCACGCCCGAGCAGGAGTGCGAGCGCGCGCTCGTCCACCTCGAGCGCGTCCTGCAGTCCGAGGGGCCGTCGTCCGTCGCGGCGATCCTCATCGAGACGATCGTCGGGACGGCTGGTGTCCTGGTCCCGCCGCCGGGGTACCTCGCGGGCGTCCGGGCGATCGCCGACCGGTACGGCGTGCTGCTGATCCTCGACGAGGTGATGGCCGGGTTCGGGCGGACCGGGGAGTGGTTCGCGTTCGACCACGACGGCGTCGTCCCGGACCTCATCACCTTCGCGAAGGGCGTCAACTCCGGGTACGTGCCGGCGGGCGGCGTCATCATCTCCGACCCGATCGCGGCGGCGTTCGACGACCGCGTGTTCCCCGGCGGCCTGACCTACTCGGGGCACCCGCTCGCGATGGCGGCGATCGTCGCGACCATCGGTGCGATGGAGGACGAGCACGTCGTCGAGAACGCCGCCCGGATCGGCGCGGACGTGCTCGGACCGGGCCTGGCGGAGCTGGCCGAGCGGCACGAGGTCATCGGCGAGGTGCGGGGGCGCGGAGTCTTCTGGGCGCTCGAGCTCGTGAGCGACCGCTCGACGCGCGCGCCGCTGCCGGCCCGCGCGATGTCCCAGGTCAAGAGCGAGCTCATGGCGCGCGGCCTGCTGCCGTTCCTCGCGGACAACCGCATCCACGTCGTGCCGCCGTGCATCGTCACGGACGACCAGGTGAGCACGGCGCTCGCGATCTACGACGAGGCCCTCGCGGTCGTGGGCGGTGCCCTGTGACCGCCGGTCGGCTGCGCGCCGTCGTGACCGGGGCCTCGAGCGGCATCGGCGCGGCCACGGTGCGTCGGCTTCGCGCCGACGGGTGGGCCGTCGTGGCCGTCGCGCGGCGCGCGGACCGTCTCGAGGCGCTGGCCGCCGAGACCGGCGCTGAGGCGTTCGCGGCCGACCTGACGTCCGACGACGACGTCGCGCGGCTCGCGGCGTTCATCGACGACACCGGGGGGCTGACGTCGCTGGTCAACAACGCCGGCGGCGCGCTCGGGCTCGACCGGGTCGAGCAGGCCGACGTCGACGGCTGGCGCGCGATGTACGAGACGAACGTGCTCGGCACCCTGCGCGTCACGCAGGCGCTCCTGCCGGCGCTGCGCGCGAGCGGTCGCGGCGACGTCCTCGTGGTGACCTCGACCGCCGGCATCGCCCCGTACGAGGGCGGCGCCGGGTACACGGGTGTCAAGCACGCCGAGCGGATGCTGACGACGACGCTGCGCCTCGAGCTCATCGGGGAGCCGGTGCGCGTCATCGACATCGCGCCGGGGAACGTCGCGACGGAGGAGTTCGCGCTCGTCCGGTTCGCCGGCGACGCCGAGCGGGCCGCGAAGGTCTACGAGGGCTACGAGCCGCTCGTGGCCGACGACGTCGCGGACGTCATCGCTTTCGCGCTCACGCGTCCGCACCACGTGAACATCGACACGCTCGTCGTCCGGCCGCGCGCCCAGGTCTCGAACACCCAGATCGGCCGACGACCGGCGGCCGCCGGGCGAGCGTAGGCCGCACGCACGCAGGTGCGGCCCGGTCTCAGGGTGCGGAGCGGACCCGGTCCCGACCGGCGGCCTTGGCCCGGTAGAGGGCCGAGTCCGCCCGCCCGAGCAGGTCCGGCACGGTCTCGTGGGCGTGGTGCTGGGCGACCCCGATGCTCACCGTGATCCCGCCGCCCGGAACCAGGTCGTGCCACGAGTGGTCCCGGACGGTGTCGCGGAGGCGTTCGCAGACCTCGGCCGCGGACAGGGCGTCGACGCCGTCGAGCAGCAGGACGAACTCTTCGCCCCCGTAGCGGGCCGCACGGTCGCTCGCTCGAAGCGTGCCGGTCAGGAGGGCGCCGATCCGGGCCAGGACCTGGTTACCGACCTGGTGCGACCAGCGGTCGTTGACGCGCTTGAAGTGGTCGACGTCGATGAGCGCGCAGGCGAACCGCTCCGCGCGAGAGGCGACCCAGTCCGCGAGCGCGGTGTCCAGCGCGCGGCGGTTCGCGAGACCTGTGAGAGCGTCGTGGGTGGCGTCGTGCTCGAGCCGGGCGTTGTGCTCCTCGAGAGCCGCCGCGCGGCGACGTTCGGCCGCGGCGCTCTGCTCGATCCGCTCGAGCTCGAGGCGCGAGCTGAGCAGGTCGGCGCGACGGTCCGCGGCGCGCTCGTGCTGCTGGGTGGTCGCGAGGTGCAGCTCGCGGAGCGTGCGCAGCGCCGCCGCGAGGTCGCCGCGACCCTCGTGCGCGTCCACGAGCGCAGCCAGCATCTCGAGGCGCTCGGCGGGGCGACCGATCGCCTCGCAGCGGTCGAGGCCGTCGCACAGCTCGAGGACCGCCTCGTCGAGCCGTCCCGAGCGCACCAGCCAGCGCCCACGGAAGCCGGCAAGGGCGATCTGCTGGCGCGACGTGGGGAAGCGCGCCAGCATCACGCGCGTGGCCTCGAGCGCCTCGCCCGCGGCCTCGAGGTCTCCGCCGACCATGTGGGCGCCGACGACGGCGAGCCGGGCGTCGATCGCGACGCGACCCATGCCGGTCGCATCGGCCTCGTCGACGGCCTGCCGCGCGATCTTCAGGGCGTGCCGGACGGCGCTCAGCGCGCCGCGGGGGTTCTCCTGCTGGAGCCGGCGGCTGGTGACCACGAACGTCATGGCCAGGTTGGTCAGCGCCATGGCCGCGTGGTCGGGGTCACCGGCTGCGAGCCACAGCCGGCGGGCCTGCGTGAGGACCTGGGCCGCCTGGGGTGCGAGCTGGGCCATGCCGGTGTAGACGGTGCCGAGGCTGTTCAGGACCGAAGCCGTGCCGGCGTCGTCCCCGGCGGCACGGCGCAGTGCGAGCGCCTGCGTCAACAGGTCGATCGCCGTGTCGAGGTCGCCGATCTCGTGGTGGACGAGGGCCCGGCAGACGGCCGCCCGCGACTGCCACACGAGGTCGCCGCGCTCGCGGGCGAGGGTCTCGGTGCGGGCCGCAGCGGCCAGTGCTGCCGCGTCGTCGGCGAGCACGTGATGGGCGTAGGCCGTTAGGCACGACAGCCGCATCTCGGCGTCCTCGTCGTCGAGGGCGCGGGCCAGCTCGAGCGCGCCGACCGACCGGGCGACGCACGCGTGCGGGTCGGTCTCGCTCAGCAGCTCGAGCTCGTCCACGAGCAGGTCCCAGTCCGGCGTGCCGGGACGGTCGATCGCGGCAGGTCGCTCGTCCACCGCCGAAATGGTCCTGGCCTCTCTCGTCCTCGTGCGCGCGACGGCATCGTCGCTGCTGCGTGATTCCCCCATCGGCGCGCGGGCGCCGGACGTGAGCACATCGCACCGCCGTGCACCGCCGCGCCCAGTCCGCATAGGGTCGGGCCCATGAGCACACCAGCCAGCACACCCACAGTCATCGGCGACCCGGGCACGGGGCTGCGAGCCGTCGTGACCGGCGCGTCGTCGGGCATCGGCGCGGCGACGGTGCGACGGCTGCGCGCCGACGGCTGGGCGGTCGTGGCGGTGGCGCGGCGCGCGGACCGGCTGGCGGCGCTCGCGGCCGAGACGGGTGCGGAGGCGATCGTTGCCGACCTGACGTCCGACGACGACGTCGCACGGCTGGCGCGCGAGGTCGTCGCGGGCGGACCGGTGCATGCGCTCGTCAACAACGCGGGCGGCGCCTTCGGCCAGGACCCCGTCGCGACCGGCTCGCTCGACCAGTGGCGTCAGATGTACGAGATCAACGTGCTCGGCACCCTGCGGGTCACCCAGGCACTGCTCCCGGCCCTGCGCGCGAGCGGCCGTGGCGACGTTCTGGTGCTCAGCTCGACCGCGGCGCACGACACGTACCCGGGGGGCGGTGGCTACGTCGCGGCGAAGCATGCGGAGCGTCAGATCGCGACGACGCTTCGCCTCGAGCTCGTCGGCGAGCCGGTGCGCGTCCTCGAGATCGCTCCGGGGATGGTCCGCACCGACGAGTTCAGCGTGACGAGGTTCGGCGGCGACCAGGCGCGGGCCGACGCCGTCTACGAGGGGGTCGTCGGTGGACCGCTGGTGGCCGAGGACGTCGCCGACGCGATCGCCTGGGTGCTGTCGCGGCCGCACCACGTCAACGTCGACCTGCTCGTGATCCGGCCGCGTGCCCAGGTGTCGAACACGATGGTCGCTCGCGCCTGACGCGCCGCCGGAGACGGTGGCGGCAGGGGTTCTCAGGCCTGCAGCGCGCGGGCCCATCCGCGCTCGGCCGGGTCGAAGCCCGCGTGCCCGAGGTACGTGCGCACCGGGGCCAGCTCGGGGCCCGCGACCACGCGGCCCGCGCCGCGGGCGGCGAACGGTCCGGCGGGGGAGTAGATGAAGGATCCTGCGGTGTAGTCGCGATACCCCGGGATGACGTAGTCGATGAGAAGTCGCCACGTGCCGCCCGGTGCGCTGTCGTCCGCTGTCGCGACGACGAGGCCGACCGTGACGTCGCCGTGCAGCACGAGGGCGCACAGCGTGTCTGCGGCGCTCACCGTCGCGAGCGCGGCGGGCAGGTCGCGCGCCACCGGGAAGAACTCCGCGACGTCGTCGCCGTGCTGCGTCAGGAAGCGGCGGACGAACGGGTCGTCAGGCCCGGCGCCGACCCAGTCGAACGCGCTGCCGCGGTTCCGCTGCCGGACGAGCGAGACGGCGAACCACCCGTTGATCAGGCACAGAGCGGCGTTCATCGCGACCATGGGCCACACGCCGATGATGGCGTTGAACGCCACCAGCGCGAGGGACGCCGCGAGGTTGAGCACGCGGAGCCGCAGCATGCGCGACTGCAGCACCGAGTAGACGAGCAGGGCGGATCCGGCCCATCCGAGGGCGTCGACGAGATTCACGTCGTGAGCCTAGCGAGCCGCGCGCAGCCAGCCGTCACGCGGCGACGCCGACCCGCCCGAGCACCTCGGCGACGAGCGCGTCGAGGTCGTCCACCACCGCGACCGCGCCTGCCTGGTCGAGCTCACCGTCGGCCGCGTACCCCCACGTGACGCCGATGCAGTCGAGGTCGTTCTCGGCCGCGCCCCGCACGTCGTGCGCACGGTCGCCGACCATGACGGCGCGGGCGCCGGGCGTCCCCGGCGCGAACCCCAGCCCTGCGAGCGCCTCGGCGATGACCATCGCCTTGGTCGAGGTGTGCTCGTCGAGCGGCGCCCCGTAGACGGCGTCGACCAGGTCGCTCAGCCCGAAGTGGTCGCAGATCGGGCGCGCGTAGACGACGGGCTTCGACGTGGCGACGACGAGCGTGCAGCCCGCCGCGCGCAGCCGGGCCAGGGCGTCCGGGACGCCGTCGAACACCGAGTTGTCGAACATGCCGCCGGCCTCGAAGACGGT
The DNA here is from genome assembly GCF_003115775.1 of Cellulomonas sp. WB94. Taxonomy (NCBI): domain Bacteria; kingdom Bacillati; phylum Actinomycetota; class Actinomycetes; order Micrococcales; family Cellulomonadaceae; genus Cellulomonas; species Cellulomonas sp. WB94. Next base: position 52,968 of record NZ_QEES01000002.1, on the reverse strand, counting down.
CCGGTAGGCCCGCACCATCTCGCGGAGCCGTTCCGGGGGCACGCCGTGGCGGGGGAAGGAGTCCGTGATCGGCGGGCCGACGAACGAGCGCAGCGTCGGCGCGTCGGGCACCGGCAGACCGAGAGTCCGGTACGCCTCGGCAGCGGAGGACACGATGCCGGGCGCGGAGTCCATGAGCGTCCCGTCGAGGTCGAGCAGGACGAGGGCGGTGGGGGCGGCATTCACCCCATGATTGTGCCGTGCGGGGCTCACTACCCCGGACCAGGGGACCGCGACCGGGACGTGCGGGCACGGACGCGCCGGCGCTCGGCGCATACGCTGCGGGCATGGCGATGACCGAGGCGGCACCCGGACAGCGGCTCCCCGACGACCGCGAGATCCTCGACTGGGAGCTGTTCGGGCAGGCGACACGTGCTCTCGCCCGGGCCGTCGTCGCGTCGGGGTTCGAGCCGGACATCGTCGTGGCCGTGGCCCGCGGCGGGCTGCTGCCTGGCGGAGCGCTGTCGTACGCGCTCGGAACGAAGGCGGTCGGCACTCTCAACGTCGAGTTCTACACGGGCATCGACACCCGGCTCCCGGGGCCCGTCGTCCTCCCGCCGCTGCTCGACACCGACGCGTTCCACGGCCTGCGGGCACTCATCGTCGACGACGTCGCGGACACGGGGGAGACCTTGGCCCTCGTCCGCGAGCTCATGGCGTCGCACTGCGCCGAGGCGCGGACCGCCGTGCTCTACGCGAAGCCGCACTCCATCGTCACGCCCGACTACGTGTGGCGACGCACCGACCGGTGGATCACGTTCCCGTGGTCCGCGCTGCCGCCGGTCGACCGACCCGCGAGCGCAGCGGCTAGCATGAACGGCACAGGCGTCGACCCGGCCATCACCGGAGAGCCTCCGGAAGAACAGCTCTCCGCAGGGGGAGCCCAGTAGAACCGGACGGGCAGGCCCGTCACAGCCGTCAAGGAGCGGCCGTGCGCGCGGTACCGGGTCACCGGGACGGCGTTCGGCAAGCGGGGTGGTACCGCGGTGGTGGTCCGGTTCGAGCCGGGCGCCGTCGTCCTCGTGCAGGTGATGACGAGTGAACGACCGACCGACCCCTGGAGCCCGACCGATGGCCTATCCGCTGCACCGTGACAACGACGGCGTCCCCGCCAGCCCCGACCTGCCCGCCCTCGAGAACGAGGTGCTCGCGTACTGGGACACCGACCGCACGTTCCAGGCGTCGATCGACCAGCGCCCTGCGGGCGACGAGGGTGCGAACGAGTTCGTCTTCTATGACGGCCCCCCGTTCGCCAATGGTCTGCCGCACTACGGCCACCTGCTCACGGGCTACGCGAAGGACCTCGTCGGGCGCTACCAGACGCAGCGCGGCCGCCGGGTCGAGCGCCGCTTCGGCTGGGACACCCACGGGCTGCCGGCCGAGCTCGAGGCCGAGCGGATCCTCGGCATCACCGACAAGTCGCAGATCGACGAGATGGGCATCGCGGAGTTCAACGACGCCTGCCGCACGTCGGTCCTGCGGTACACGAAGGAGTGGGAGGAGTACGTCACGCGCCAGGCGCGCTGGGTGGACTTCGACCACGACTACAAGACGCTCGACCTGACCTACATGGAGTCGGTCATCTGGGCGTTCAAGCAGCTCTACGACAAGGGCCTCGCCTACGAGGGCTACCGCGTGCTGCCGTACTGCTGGCGCGACGAGACGCCGTTGTCGAACCACGAGCTGCGCATGGACGACGACGTGTACCAGTCGCGCCAGGACCCGGCCCTGACGGTCGGCGTGCGCCTGGAGACCGGCGAGCTCGCGCTGCTGTGGACGACGACGCCCTGGACGCTCCCGAGCAACCTCGCGCTCGCGGTCGGCCCGGAGATCGACTACGTCGTCGTCGTGCCCACCGAGGGCCTGCTGGCCGGGGAGCGCGTCGTGCTCGCGCAGTCGCGACTGGCCTCCTACGCCAAGGAGCTCGGCGAGGACCCCGCCGTCGTCGATCGGCTCATTGGTCGCGACCTGGCCGGGCGCTCGTACACGCCACCGTTCGGGTACTTCGCCGGTCGCCCGAACGCCCACCAGGTGCTCGTCGCGGACTTCGTGACGACCGAGGACGGCACGGGCATCGTGCACCTCGCGCCCGCGTTCGGCGAGGACGACATGGTGGTGTGCGACGCCGCCGGCATCACCCCGGTCGTGCCCATCAGCTCCAAGGGCCGGTTCACCAGCGAGGTCCCCGACTACGAGGCACTCCTCGTCTTCGACGCCAACGCGCCGATCATCGCCGACCTGAAGGCCGGCACCGGGCCGCTCGCGGCCGTCGACGCGGCGCACCGGGCCGTCGTCCTGCGCCACGAGACCTACCAGCACTCCTACCCGCACTGCTGGCGCTGCCGGAACCCCCTGATCTACAAGGCCGTGTCCAGCTGGTTCGTGCGCGTGACGCAGTTCCGGGACCGGATGGTCGAGCTCAACCAGGAGATCGCCTGGGTGCCCGAGCACATCCAGGACGGGCAGTTCGGCAAGTGGCTCGCCGGCGCGCGCGACTGGTCGATCTCGCGGAACCGCTACTGGGGCACGCCGATCCCCGTGTGGACGAGCGACGACCCGGCCTACCCGCGCACCGACGTGTACGGCTCGCTCGCCGAGCTCGAGGCCGACTTCGGGGTGCCGGTCACGGACCTGCACCGCCCGTTCATCGACGACCTGACGCGGCCGAACCCCGACGACCCGACCGGCCGGTCGACGATGCGCCGCATCCCGGACATCCTCGACGTGTGGTTCGACTCGGGCTCGATGCCGTACGCCCAGGTCCACTACCCGTTCGAGAACGTCGACTGGTTCACGAACCACTACCCGGGCGACTTCATCACGGAGTACATCGGGCAGACGCGCGGCTGGTTCTACCTGCTCCACGTGCTCGCCACGGCCCTCTTCGACCGGCCCGCGTTCCGCACGTCGGTGTCCCACGGCATCGTGCTCGGCTCGGACGGCCGCAAGATGAGCAAGTCCCTGCGCAACTACCCGGACGTGTACGAGGTCTTCGACCGCGACGGCTCGGACGCGATGCGCTGGTTCCTCATGGCGAGCCCGATCCTGCGCGGCGGCAACCTCGTCGTCACGGAGGAGGGCATCCGTTCGGAGGTGCGTCAGGTACTGCTCCCGCTGTGGAGCACGTGGTACTTCTTCGCGCTCTACGCGGGCGCCGCGAACGACGGCGAGGGTCTCGAGGCGCGGCGCGTGACCGCTGAGGACCACGCGGGTCTCGCGACCATGGACCGCTACCTGCTCGCCCGCACCCGGGACCTCGTCACGCGGGTCACCGCGCAGCTCGACGCGTACGACGTGCCGGGCGCGTGCGAGTCCGTCCGCGAGCACCTCGACGTCCTGACCAACTGGTACGTCCGGACGTCGCGCGAGCGGTTCTGGGCGGAGGAGGCCGGTGCCTTCAACACCCTGTGGACCGCGCTCGAGACCCTCACACGCCTCATGGCCCCGCTCGCCCCGCTGCTGTCCGAGGAGATCTGGCGCGGCCTCACGGGCGGTCGCAGCGTGCACCTCACCGACTGGCCCGACCTGACCCCGGGATCGCCGGACGACGCCGCGCTCGTGGCCGACGACGACCTCGTGGCTGCGGTCGACCGCACGCGCGAGATCGTCTCGGCGACGCTCGGGCTGCGCAAGGCGCACTCCCTGCGCGTGCGCCAGCCGCTGCGTGAGCTGCGCGTCGCGGTGACCGACCCGGCGCAGATCACGCCGTTCGTCGGCCTCGTCGCTGCCGAGCTCAACGTCAAGCGGGTCACGCTCCTGTCGCTCGAGGACGCCGCCGCGGGGGATGTCGGGGTGACGACGCAGCTGAGCGTCAACGCGCGCGCCGCCGGCCCGCGCCTCGGCCGGGGGGTCCAGGACGCCATCCGGGCCGCCAAGGCGGGGGACTGGTCGCAGGACGCGGACGGGGTCGTCGTGGTGCACACGCCCGGCGGGGACGTCCCCCTGGTGGCGGGGGAGTACGAGCTCGCGACGGTTGCCGAGGCAGCGAGCGGAGCGCCCGGCACGGTCGAGCTCGCGGCCGCGGTCCTGCCGTCGGGCGGGTTCGTCGTCCTGGACCTCGTGCTCGACGACGCGCTGCGCGCCGAGGGCTACGCGCGCGACGCCGTGCGCGTCGTGCAGGACGCCCGCAAGGCCGCCGGCCTTCAGGTCAGCGACCGGATCCGCCTCACGCTCGAGGTGCCGAGTGCCGAGGTCGAGGCGGTCCGCACCCACCAGGAGTTCATCGCGACCGAGACGCTCGCGACCGACGTCGTCATCACGGCCTCGGACGCCCGCGAGCTCGCCGTTCGAGTGGAGAAGGCATGAACGCGTCAGTCCGGGACAGCGGTGCGGAGAACGTCCGCCGCGAGGCAGCACGCGCCGCGCGGTCGGCCGCCGACGAGGTGTACGCCGCGATCCTCGAGCGCGCGCCCGAGAACGACATCGACCCGACGCTGGACCGCGTGCTCGCCGTGTGCGAGCTGCTCGGCGACCCGCAGCGCGCCTTCCGGGTCGTGCACCTCACGGGCACGAACGGCAAGACGTCGACGTCCCGCATGGTCGAGCGCCTGCTGCGCGAGCACGGGCTCCGCACGGGACGGTTCACGAGCCCGCACCTGACGCGGGTGACCGAGCGGATCGCGATCGACGGCGAACCGATCAGCGACGAGCGGTTCGTCGAGGTGTGGCAGGACGTCGCGCCGTACGTGCACATGGTCGACGTCCGCTCGCTCGAGCAGGGTGGGTCCCGGCTGAGCTTCTTCGAGGTCTTCACCGTGATGGCCTTCGCGGCGTTCGCGGACGCGCCCGTCGAGGTCGCGGTGCTCGAGGTCGGCATGGGCGGTCGCTGGGACGCGACGAACGTGGCCGACGGCGACGTCGCGGTGATCCTGCCGATCGCGCTGGACCACGAGCGCTACCTCGGGCACACGCTCGTGGAGATCGCCGGCGAGAAGGCCGGGATCATCAAGGACGGTGCGACGGTGGTGCTCGCGCCGCAGCACGACGACGTCGAGGGCGTGCTGCTCCAGGTCGCCGCCGAGCACGGGGCCCGCGTCGTGCGTGACGGCGTGGACCTCGCGGTCGTCGACCGGCAGATCGCGGTCGGCGGTCAGCTGCTGACGCTGCGGGGCATGGGCGGGGTGTACACCGACGTGTTCCTGCCCCTGTACGGCGAGCACCAGGCGCACAACGCGCTCGCGGCGCTCGCTGCGGTCGAGGCGCTCGTGAACGGTGGCGCGGCGCTCGACGGCGACGTCATGGGGGCGGCCTTCGCGGACGTCGACTCCCCGGGTCGGCTCGAGGTCGTCCGGACGAGCCCGACCGTGCTGGTCGACGCGGCGCACAACCCGGCCGGCGTCGCGGCGCTCGTCGAGGCCGTCGAGGAGGCGTTCGAGTTCACGCGGCTCGTCGGCGTCGTCGGCGTCCTGAACGACAAGGACCCGGAGAACATCCTCGCGGGGCTCGAGCCGCTGCTGGCCGAGGTCGTCATCACCCACGTGTCGAGCCCGCGCTCGATGGACGTCCACGACCTCGCCGAGATCGCGATCGACGTCTTCGGCGAGGACCGCGTGCACGTCGAGGAGCGGCTCGATGCCGCGATCGACCTCGCGGTCGCGCGGGCCGAGAGCGAGGAGGACTACGGCTCTGGCGTGCTCGTGACGGGGTCGGTCGTGCTCGTGGCCGAGGCGCGGATCCTGCTCGGCAGGCCGTGAGCTCGAGGCGGCCTGCCTGCACGAACGTGCAGACCCGCCGCACGACTTCCCCTTGACGGCCACCAGACCCCCGCGAAGGTGAGGACAGCGCTGATGCCCCGCTGCGCCACCTCGACCCGGCAGGTTCCGGCCGGGGCACCGAAGGCCCCGGCCGCCGGTGCGGACGGGAGTCCGTCATGAAGAAGCTCATCAACGACCCGCAGACCGTGGTCTCCGAGTCGGTCGAGGGATTCGGCCTGGCGCACGCCGACGTCGTCGCCGTGCACCTCGACCCCACGTACGTCGCCCGTGCCGGCGGGGCGACGCCGGGCAAGGTCGGCCTGGTCAGCGGCGGAGGCAGCGGGCACGAGCCGCTGCACGCCGGGTTCGTCGGTGTCGGGATGCTGGACGCCGCGGTCCCGGGCGCGGTCTTCACCTCGCCCACCCCCGACCAGATCGCGCCCGCGTTCGCCGCGGCCGACGGCGGTGCGGGTGTGCTGGCGATCGTGAAGAACTACACCGGCGACGTGCTGAACTTCGAGACAGCGGCCGAGCTTGCGGAGGCCGATGGTGTGACCGTGCGATCCGTGATCGTCAACGACGACGTCGCGGTCGAGGACTCGCTCTACACGGCCGGTCGGCGCGGGGTGGCCGGGACGGTCGCGGTGGAGAAGATCGCGGGCGCGGCGGCCGAGCGCGGCGACGACCTCGATGCGGTCGCCGCGATCGCCGAACGGGTCATCGCAGGCGTCCGGACGATGGGCGTCGCCCTGACGGCCTGCACGGTCCCGCATGCCGGCAAGCCGAGCTTCGACCTCCCCGAGGACGAGATCGAGATCGGCATCGGCATCCACGGTGAGCCGGGACGCCGGCGGATCCCGCTCGCGAGCGCCGACGAGATCACCGAGCTCCTCCTGACCCCCGTCGCCGACGACCTCGCGCTGGCGGGCGGCGAGAAGGTGCTGCTGCTCGTCAACGGGATGGGCGGTACGCCCGCCTCGGAGCTCTACGTCGTCTATCGTCAGGCTCGCCGGTTGCTCGAGGCGCGCGGGGTCGAGGTAACCCGGTCGCTCGTCGGCAACTATGTGACATCACTGGAGATGCAGGGCGTCTCGGTGACCGTTCTCCGGCTGGACGACGAGCTGACCGCCCTGTGGGACGCGCCGGTGCACACGGCCGCGCTGCGCTGGTAGCGGCGGTCGGTGCGGCGGCGCAGGGCGGAGCGTGGTCATGATGGTCGACGTCACCTGGGCGACCGAGTGGGTCAGGGGTTCGGCTCGCACGGTGTTCGAGCACCGGGACGAGCTCATCGAGCTCGACCGGCAGATCGGTGACGGTGACCACGGCGAGAACCTCGCGCGCGGCTTCACCGCGGTGCTGGCCCGGCTCGACGCGCTCGAGGCGGCACCGGCGGACATCGGTGAGGTGCTGCGGCTCGTCGCGACGACCCTCATGTCGACGGTCGGCGGTGCCGCCGGTCCGCTCTACGGGACGGCCTACCTGCGGGCAGCCAAGGTGACGGGGCTGTCCGAGCTCGACAGCGCGGGGGTCGTCGCGATGCTCGAGGCAGGGCTCGAGGGCATCGTCGTGCGCGGCAAGGCGTCGCCGGGGGAGAAGACGATGGTCGACGCGTGGACCCCGGCGGTCGCCGCCGCCGTCGCGGCCGCGACGGCGGGGGTGGAGCCCGCCGGCGTGCTCGCGGCTGCCGCCGAGGCCGCCGAGGCCGGTGCCGTGGCGACCATCCCGCTGCTGGCGACGAAGGGCCGTGCCAGCTACCTCGGCGAGCGGTCGATCGGCCATCAGGACCCGGGCGCCACGTCGAGCGCGCTGATCCTGCGGGAGGCGGCGATCGCTGCGGCTGGTCGCGACGGGTGAGCACGTCGGCCCCGCCCCAGGTGAGCGTGGCGCTCGTGCTGGTGTCGCACTCCCGTGCGCTCGCCGAGGGCGCCGTCGAGCTCGCCGCCCAGATGGCACCCCGCGTGACGCTTCTGGCTGCGGGGGGCGACGGGTCGGGGGGTCTCGGCACGAGCTTCGAGGCTGTCGAGAGCGCCGTCACCGCCGCCACGGCGGACGGTCGCAGCGCGGTCGTGCTCACTGACCTCGGGTCGGCCGTCCTGACCACGGAGTCGGTGCTCGACCTGCTCGACGACGACGTCGCGGCGCGGGTCCGGATCGCCGACGCGCCGTTCGTCGAGGGTGCCGTCGCTGCGGCCGTGACCGCCGACGGCGGGGCCGACCTGGCCGGGGTGCTGGCGGCGGCCGAGAGCGCCGGGGCGACGTTCGCGAGGTCGGCCTCGGTCGCCGGGGCCGACGATGCTCGCGCCGTCGAGGCTCCCGCCGCGGGCGACGGGCTCGTCCGGAAGGTGACGCTACGCAACCGCCTCGGCCTGCATGCCCGGCCCGCGGCGATCCTCGCGCGGCTCATGGCGGGCTTCGACGCGGTCGTGGTGGTCGACGGGGTGAATGCGGCGAGCGTGCTCGAGCTGATGACACTGGGAGCGGCGGGCGGGCGCGAGCTGGACGTCCGGGTGAGCGGGCCGCAGCGCGCCGAGGCGCTCGCCGCACTCGTCGAGGCGGTCGAGGGCGGCTTCGGCGAGGTGTGACCCTCGTCTCACGATGTGCAGTGGGTGCAACTTTGCACCGCATGTAATATTGCGTTCATGCAAGCTGAGAGGGTGCTGACTGCCGCCGCCCCGCCCGCGGGGATTGGGCTGCGCGAACGCAAGAAGTTCGCCCGCCGCGAGGCGCTGATCGACGCGACCCATCGCCTCGTCGCCGAGCGCGGTCTCGACGCCGTCACCGTCGATGCCATCTGCGCCGAGGTCGGCGTCTCGTCGCGCACGTTCTTCAACTACTTCGAGACCAAGGACGACGCCGTGCTCGGCATCGGCCCGTGGACGCTCGACCCGGCGGTCGCCGACACGTTCGCGGCCGGTGGGCCGACCGGCAACCTGTCCGCGGACCTGCTCGTGGTCGTCACGGAGCTGCTCGACAAGCCCGCGTTCGGCAAGGAGCGCATCGCCGCCGCGTTCGAGCTCGCCCGCAAGGAACCGCGGCTCCTCGTGCGGCACCTGACCTGGATGGAGCAGCACCGTCACGACATCGACGCGCTCGTCACGCGCCGGCTGGCCGTGACGGGTGAGACCGGCGGCGACCTCGTCGGCATGCTGCTCATGGTCCTGACCCACATGACGTACGTGCGCTGGGAGGCCGCCGGCGGTTCGGGTGACGCTCGCACGCACCTGTCCGACGTCGTCGGCGACCTGCGGTCCCTTCTTGGCGCGCCCTGACGCGTGCCCTACCTCGGCCCTTCCCGTACCGACCCACCGACCTCCAAGAACGAGGACCTCATGGCTACCGCTGTCTCCGCACAGCCCGGCATCGCGAGCGACAAGCCACCTGTCGTGCTGACCAAGCGCACCGTCTGGCTCATCTTCGGCGCCCTCATGGCGAGCATGTTCATGTCGTCGCTCGACCAGTCGATCGTGGGCACCGCGCTGCCGACGATCGTCGGTGACCTCAACGGGGTCGCCCACCAGGGCTGGGTCGTGACCGCCTACATCATGGCGATCGCGATCGTCATGCCGCTCTACGGCAAGTTCGGCGACCTGTGGGGTCGGCGCTGGCCGTTCCTCGTCGCGATCGGGCTCTTCACTCTCGCGTCCGTCGGGGCCGGCTTCGCGAACACGCTCGGCGAGCTCGTGCTCTGGCGGGGCATCCAGGGCCTCGGCGGTGGCGGGCTCATGATCCTCAGCCAGGCGATCATCGCCGACATCGTGTCGGCGAAGGAGCGCGGCAAGTACATGGGTCCGATGGGTGCGCTGTTCGGCATCTCGTCGGTCATCGGGCCGCTGCTCGGCGGCGCGTTCACCGAGCACGCGAACTGGCGCTGGTGCTTCTGGATCAACATCCCGATCGGCATCGCGGCGTTCGCCGTCGCGTGGTTCACGCTCAAGCTCCCCAGCCACCGCTCGGGCAAGAAGATCGACGTCGCCGGCATCGTGCTCCTCGTCGTCGCGACGTCGGGCCTCATCCTGACGACCAGCTGGCAGTCCATCAGCGGCACCCGCGCGTACGACTGGACTGACGGACGCCTCGTCGGGCTCGTGGTGGGGACCGTCGTCGCCGCGGTGGCCTTCGTGCTCGTCGAGCAGCGCGCCGCCGAGCCGCTCCTGCCGCTGCACCTGTTCAAGAACCCGACCTTCGCCATCGCGACGTCGGTCGGCCTGATCATCGGCATGGGCATGTTCGCGGCGCTGGCGTTCCTGCCGACGTTCCTGCAGATGTCGACCGGCGCGAGCGTGACCGGGTCGGGCTTCCTCATGCTGCCGATGATGGCCGGCGTCATGCTCACCGCGATCGGCTCGGGCATCGCGATCACGAAGACGGGCCGCTACCGGATGTACCCGATCGTCGGCATGGCGCTCGCCACCGGAGGCCTCATGTGGCTCACGCAGCTGCGGGGCGGCATGTCGATGGTGCTGTTCAGCGCGATGATCTTCGTGCTGGGTCTCGGGCTCGGCCTCGTGATGCAGACGATCGTGCTCGCGGTGCAGAACTCGGTCGACCCGCACGAGATCGGCACGGCGACGAGCGCGAACAACTTCTTCCGCGAGATCGGCGCGGCCGTCGGGGTGGCACTGTTCTCGACGATCTTCACCGGGCGCCTCACCGACCGCCTCACCGACGTGTTCGCGAGCGTGCCCGGTGCCGCGAGCGGTGCGGGGTCGGGTGGCGCCTCGCTCACCCCGGCCATCGTCGCGGCGATGCCGGAGCCCCTGCACTCCGGGGTCATCGGCGCCTATGCGGACGCGCTCGCGCCGGCGTTCTGGTACCTCGTGCCGCTCGTCGCGATCGCCTTCGTGCTGACGCTGTTCCTGCGTGAGGTCAAGCTCTCCGACGTGGCCGGCATGGTCGCGCGCGGCGAGGCGGTCGCGGACCACGGACGGCTCGTCGAGGGTGTCGTGGCGGGCGTCGCCGTGCCGGCCGACGGGTCCGGCGGGTCCGCCTCGCGGCCGTCGGACGAGCAGGACGCCGGTAGCCTGACGCGATGACGACCCCCGCGCCGGCCGTGCGCCGCAAGCGACCCGCGCGGCCCCAGTTCGCCTCCTCGGTCCTCCTGCTCGAGGCGGTCCTGGTGCTGTTCGCGACGCTCACGGCGTACGGCCTGGCGACGGCGAAGCAGACGGAGTTCTCCGCCGGCACGGCCTGGCTGGTCGGTGGCGCGCTCATGGTCCTGCTCGCGGTGCTGTCCCGGACGGTGACGCGGCCCGGCGGCTACGTGGCCGGGTCGGTGGCGCAGGCTCTCGTGCTCGCGGCCGGCGTGGTCATGCCGATGATGGCCGTGGTGGGCGCCGTGTTCGTGATCATGTGGGTCGTCGCGCTGCGGCTCGGTGGGCGCATCGACCGCGAGCGCGCCGAGTGGGATGCCGCCCATCCCGGTCAGGTCAGCGCGTGAGGTCGTGGCCGCTCGGCCGCTAGGGTGACCGCCATGACCGATGCACCGAAGACCGAGCGCACCCTTGTCCTCGTCAAGCCGGACGCCGTCCGTCGCGGGCTCACCGGCGAGGTGCTGCGCCGCGTGGAGGCCAAGGGCTACACGCTCGTCGCGGCCGAGCTGCGCACCGCCGACGACGCGCTCCTCGCCGAGCACTACGCCGAGCACGCGGGCAAGGGCTTCTTCGCGCCGCTCGTCGAGTTCATGGGCTCGGGCCCGGTGCTCGCCGTGGTGGTCGAGGGTCACCGGGTGATCGAGGGCTTCCGGGTCCTGGCCGGCACGACCGAGCCGACGACTGCTGCCCCCGGCACGATCCGAGGCGACCTCGGCCGGGACTGGGGACTGTCCGTGACCCAGAACCTCGTCCACGGCTCGGACTCCGCGGAGTCGGCCGCCCGGGAGATCGCCCTCTGGTTCCCGTCCCTCTGAGAGCTCCGCGACTCCGGCGCGGCCGGGCGCCTGCACCGGGACGCTCCGGGCATTTCGCCCGCGGCGCCGATCGGCTCGGTCGCGCCCTCCGCGGACGGCACCCGCCGAGCACCTAGGGTTGGGGAGTGCACCTCAAGACCCTGACCCTGCGCGGGTTCAAGTCGTTCGCCTCGGCGACGACGCTGCACTTCGAACCCGGCGTCACGTGCGTGGTCGGCCCGAACGGCTCGGGCAAGTCCAACGTCGTCGACGCGCTCGCGTGGGTCATGGGCGAGCAGGGCGCCAAGTCGCTCCGCGGCGGCAAGATGGAAGACGTCATCTTCGCCGGCACCGCGGGCCGCGCACCCCTGGGTCGCGCCGAGGTCTCCCTCACGATCGACAACACCGACGGCGCCCTGCCGATCGAGTACACCGAGGTCACGATCTCGAGGACCCTGTTCCGCAGCGGCGGGTCCGAGTACGCGATCAACGGCCAGGGCTGCCGCCTCCTCGACATCCAGGACCTGCTGTCCGACTCGGGCCTCGGCCGCGAGATGCACGTCATCGTCGGCCAGGGTCAGCTCGACGCGGTGCTGCGTGCGACGCCCGAGGAGCGCCGCGGCTTCATCGAGGAGGCCGCGGGCGTCCTCAAGCACCGCAAGCGCAAGGACAAGGCGCTGCGCAAGCTCGAGGCGATGCAGGCGAACCTGCTGCGGCTCGGCGACCTCACCGCCGAGATCCGGCGTCAGCTCGGGCCGCTCGGCCGGCAGGCGCAGGTGGCGCGCAAGGCCCAGGTCGTCCAGACCGACCTCCGCGACGCGCGCGCCCGACTCCTCGCTGACGACCTGGCCCAGCTGTCGGCGACGCTCGAGCAGGAGATCGCCGACGAGTCGGCGGTACTCGTGCGGCGCGCCGAGGTCGAGGCGACGCTCACGGACTCGCGCGGACGACTCGCGGCCCTCGAGCGTGAGGCCGCCGAGGCGGCGCCGGCGCTCAGCGAGGCGAGCGAGATCTGGTACCGGCTGTCGTCGCTGCGCGAGCGGCTGCGTGGGACCGCGACGCTGGCCGGCGAGCGCGTCCGCCTGCTCGGCACCGCGGCTCCCGAACGCAGCGGTGGCTCGGACCCGGCCGACCTCGCCGCGCAGGCCGAGCGGGTGCGCGCGGCGGAGGCCGAGCTGGCCGCGGAGGTCGAGATCGCACGTGCGGCGCTCGAGGGCGCCGTGGTCCTGCGCCAGGAGTCGGAGCAGGCCGCCGCCGCCGCCGAGAAGCAGCTCGCGACCGCGCTGCGCTCCGCGGCCGACCGCCGGGAGGGCGTGGCCCGGCTCGCCGGCCAGGTCGGCGCGCGCCGGAGCCGGCTCGAGGCCACCGAGGCCGAGATCGGTCGGCTGCGCGAGTCGCTCGCGGCGGCCGAACGCCGCGGCCAGGACGCGACCACCGAGTTCGCGGCGCTCGAGACGCAGGTCGCGGGGGTCGAGGAGGGCGAGGAAGGTCTCGACGCGGAGCACGAGCAGGCAGCCGACGCGGTCGAGCAGGCGTCCGCGCAGCTCACCGCGATCAAGGCCGCACTCGCGACGGCCGAGCAGGACCGCGCAGCGCTCGCGTCCCGGATCGAGACCCTCGAGCTGAGCCTGACGCGCAAGGACGGCGCAGGCGCGCTGCTCGCCGCCGACGGGCTGCCCGGCACGATCGGCTCGCTCGCCGCCCTGCTCAGCGTCACACCGCGCGACGAGGACGCGATCGTCGCGGCGCTCGGGCTGCATGCTGACGCGGTCGCGGTCGACTCGGTCGATGCCGCCGTCGATGCGATCCGGCGGCTGCGCACGGACGACTCGGGGCGCGCGAGCCTGGTCATCGCCGGGGCCGGCACGGCTGACGAGGGCGTGGCAGGCGTGCTGGTCGTGCCCCCCGGGGCGGATCGTGCGATCGACCTCGTGCAGGCTCCACCGGCGGTACGGCCGGCCGTCGAGGCGCTGCTGCGCGACGTCGTCGTCGTCGATGACCTCGCGACGGCCCGTGCGCTCGTGGTGGACCGGCCCGAGCTCACCGTCGTCACGCGCACGGGTGACGTGCTCGCCCGGCGGCGGGCCTCGGGAGGTTCCGCGACCGCGCCGAGCGCGCTGCACCTGCAGTCCGCGCTCGACGCCGCGCGCGCCGACGCCGCCGACGCGGCGGCTCGCGCCGAGCGCGCGAGGTTCGAGCTCCCCGGTGCCCAGGCGGCCGAGGCTGCCGCCCGCGGGCGGTACGAGGACACGCTCGACCGGCTCAACCAGTCCGACGCCGCCCTGGCCGCCGTGGCCGAGCAGCTCGGGCACCTCGGCGCGACGGCGCGGGCAGCCCGGGCCGAGGCGGAGCGCGTGCAGGCCTCGCTCGACGCCGCGACGGCGACGCTCGCGGCCGGTGCGGACGAGCTCGCGGAGCTGACCGAACGGCTCGCCGCCGCCGAGTCGGAGCCGGCCGAGACCGAGGCAGCCATCGCGGGCGGTGGACTCGAGCGTGACCGCCTCGCCGAGCTGGCCGCTGCCGCGCGTGCCCGGGAGACAGAGGCCCGGCTGACCCTGCGCACGAGCGAGGAACGCGCCCGGGCTCTGGCAGGGCGCGCGGAGTCGCTCGAACGTGCCGCGCGGGCCGAGCAGGTGGCGCGCGAGCGCGCGGCGCAGCGGGAGCGAGCGCGGGTCCGCCAGGCCGTCCTCGCGGCAGCGGTGCGCGAGGGCGCGAACCGTTCGTTGGCGGCCCTCGAGGACTCGCTGCGACTGGCTGCGTCGGAGCGCGAGGCTGCCGAGGCAGCACGGACCGAGCGGGAGGGCACGCTCCAGCGCGTGCGCGCCGAGGTCGAGACCCGGGCGCGCGAGCTGGCCGAGCTGACGGACGTCGCGCACCGCGACGAGGTCGCGCGGGCGCAGCAGCTCCTGCGCATCGAGCAGCTCCAGACCCGGGCCATCGACGACCTCGGCCTCGACCTCACGGTGCTGCTGGAGGAGTTCGGTCCGCACCGCTCGGTGCCCGTCGTGCACCTGCCGGACGCCGACGTGGACCCCGACGCGCCGACCGAGGTCCCGTACGTGCGCGAGCAGCAGGAGAAGCGGCTGCGGTCCGCCGAGCGGGCGCTGTCACTGCTCGGCCGGGTCAACCCGCTCGCGCTCGAGGAGTTCGCGGCGCTCGAGGAGCGGCACAAGTTCCTCGTCGACCAGCTGGCCGACCTCAAGAAGACACGGACCGACCTGCTCGAGATCGTCCGGGAGATCGACGAGCGGGTCGAGCAGGTCTTCGCGGACGCCTACCGTGACACCGCCGCGGCCTTCGACGTCGTCTTCCCCCGGCTGTTCCCCGGCGGCGAGGGCAGGCTCGTCCTCACGGATCCTGACAACATGCTGACGACCGGCATCGAGGTCGAGGCGCGGCCGGCCGGCAAGAAGGTCAAGCGGCTCTCGCTGCTCTCGGGCGGTGAGCGCTCGCTCACGGCCGTCGCCCTGCTGGTCGCGATCTTCAAGGCGCGGCCGAGCCCGTTCTACGTCATGGACGAGGTCGAGGCGGCGCTCGACGACGCCAACCTGGGGCGGCTCCTCGAGCTGTTCAAGGAGCTTCAAGAGGACTCCCAGCTGATCGTCGTGACGCACCAGAAGCGCACGATGGAGATTGCCGACGCGCTCTACGGCGTCACGATGCGCGGCGACGGGGTCACGACGGTCATCAGCCAGCGGATGCGCGAGGACGTCTCCGCCTGACTCCTGGGGCATTGCGCCCGGTCTGGGCGCACCGCAGGACGGGGCGGTGTGGAGGTTGTGTGCGGTTCGGGCGGGACGCGCGGGTCGCGGCCGGTCGGCCCGGATCCGGCTCGCATACTGGAGTCATGCTCACTGTGCTCGTGTGGACCCTCGTCGCCCTCGTCGCCGCTGCCGCGGTGGTGCTGGTCGCGAGCGCCGCGAGCGGCGGGGGTCTTCGCGGAGCGGGGTTCCTCGCGGACCTGCGTGCCGGCGTGTCCGCCCGACGCCACCCCGATGCCGAGGACGCCGCCGCGGCGCGCGCCGCCGAGATCGAGCCCGTGGACGTGCGTCTCGACGAGTTCCTGCGGGCCACGGCCGTCGACGACGACGGCTACCTGCAGGTCGACGAGGTGCGCGACGTGCTGACGAAGGCGCGCGACCGGGCCGTCCACAGCGTGCAGCACCTGGGTGGCCGGTCCGCCTGACGCACGTCGGCGCGCCCCGGACTCTCCGGCGTCGCCTCCCGAGCGCGCCGCGGCGCGCACCGGCCTGAGAGACTGTCGCCGTGGACAACGACCTCCTGACCGCGCTCGTCGTCGGTGTGCCTGCTCTCGCGGCAGCCGCCGGGGCAACCCTCGTGCTCGTGCGTCGCCGCGGCGCGACCCCGCCGGACGCCCCGACAGTCGGGACGACCGTCGTCGACGAGCACGCGACGACAGCGGTGGCCGACGCGTCCGTCGTGGAGGCACCGACCGCCCCCGCTCCCGACCAGGACCTCCTCGAGGAGCTCCCCGGCCTCGAGGAGGCGCCGCCGCTCGAGGTCCCGGCACCCGTCGCCGGACGGCTGGCGCGGCTCCGGGACCGGCTGGCGCGGTCCGGGTCGCCGCTCGGCACGCGGCTGCTGGCGGTGCTGTCCCGCGATCACCTCACCGAGGACGACTGGGACGAGCTCGAGGAGACCCTGCTGCTCGCCGACGTCGGCGCAGGTCCGTCCGCCGAGCTCATCGCCGCGCTGCGCACGCAGGTGCGCGTCCATGGCCTGCGGGATGCCGGCGAGGTCCGGGCGCTGCTGCGCGAGCAGCTCATCGCGCTCGTCGACCCGAACCTCGACAGGTCGCTCGCCACAGGTCCCGTCGCGCAGGTGCCTGCGCCCGATGCCGAGGGGCCCGAGCCCGGCGTCCCGACAGCGCACGTGCCCGCGGTCGTGCTCGTGGTCGGTGTGAACGGCACGGGCAAGACCACGACCGTCGGCAAGCTGGCGCGAGTGCTCGTCGCCGAGGGCCGCACCGTCGTCCTCGGCGCGGCCGACACGTTCCGTGCCGCTGCCGCCGACCAGCTCGAGACCTGGGGTGCGCGCGTCGGCGTCCCGACGGTGCGTTCGGACCGCGACGGCGCGGACCCGGCAGCCGTCGCGTTCGACGCCGTGCGCACCGGCAAGCGGACCGGCGCCGACGTCGTGCTCGTCGACACCGCCGGGCGGCTCCAGAACAAGGCCGGGCTGATGGACGAGCTCGGCAAGATCACGCGCGTCATCACACGCGAGGCCCCGCTGGCGGAGGTGCTCCTCGTCCTGGACGCCACCACCGGGCAGAACGGCCTCAACCAGGCCCGGGTGTTCGCCGAGGTGGCAGGGGTGACCGGCATCGTGCTGACGAAGCTCGACGGCACGGCCAAGGGTGGGATCGTCATCGCCGTCCAGCGCGAGCTGGGTGTGCCGGTCAAGCTCATCGGACTGGGCGAGGGCCCGGACGACCTCGCACCGTTCGACCCGGAGGCGTTCGTGGACGGCCTCCTCCAGGCGTAGGCGAGCGACCCTGTCGCCGCAGACCCCCCGAAGCTGGACGTTCGGCCAGGACGAAACGCAACGTTTACCTGCGCGCGGCGCCTGTCACGTGGCCGTAACGTCCGCCGCGAGTCCGCGAAACGGCCCCCCTCGACTCTGGAGTCCGACCGGTCGCCCGACCGGTGTGCGAGGGAGAGGCGATCCACATGGATTTCGTGCTGGACACCGGTAACACGGCGTGGATGTTGACATCCGCGGCTCTGGTGCTGTTGATGACGCCGGGTCTGGCGTTCTTCTACGGCGGCATGGTGCGCGGCAAGTCCGTCCTCAACATGATGATGATGAGCTTCGGTGCCATGGGCGTCGTCGGCATCATCTACATCTTCTGGGGCTACTCGATGTCGTTCGGTTCCGACGTCCTCGGGTGGTTCGGCAACCCGTTCGAGGCGTTCGGCCTGGGCAACGTCACCGACACCGACGCGTCCAACCTGCTGGCCGCGAACGGTGTGCCGATCCTCGTGTGGATCGCCTTCCAGGCGACGTTCGCGATCATCACGGTCGCCCTGATCTCGGGCTCGATCGCTGACCGGACGAAGTTCGGCACGTGGCTCGTCTTCAGCGGGATCTGGGTGACGGTCTCGTACTTCCCGCTGGCCCACATGGTCTGGGGCGGTGGCTTCCTGAGCAACTCGGCCAACGGGCTCTCCGCGAAGATCTTCGGGACGACCGACGGCATCGCGTCCGTCGCCCCCATCGACTTCGCCGGTGGCACCGTCGTCCACATCAACGCCGGCATCGCGGCGTTCGTGCTCGCCGTGCTCCTCGGCAAGCGCAAGGGCTTCGGCACCGAGCCGCTGCGGCCGCACAACATCCCGTTCGTCATGCTCGGCGCCGCGCTCCTGTGGTTCGGCTGGTTCGGCTTCAACGCCGGCTCGGCCGGTGCCGCCAACGCGACGGCGGGTCTCGCCTGGATGAACACGACGGTCGCCACGTGCGCCGCCATGCTGGCCTGGCTCCTCACGGAGAAGATTCGCGACGGGCACGCCACGTCGCTCGGCGCCGCCTCGGGTGTCGTCGCAGGTCTGGTCGCGATCACCCCCGCGGCCGGTGCGCTCAGCCCGGTCGGGTCGGTCGTCATGGGCCTCGTCGCGGGTGTCCTGTGCGCCCTGGCCGTCGGCCTCAAGTACAAGTTCGGCTACGACGACTCGCTCGACGTCGTCGGCGTCCACCTCGTCGGTGGCCTCACGGGCACGGTGCTCATCGGGTTCCTCTCGACGACCACGGGCCTGTTCTACGGCGGCGGCATCAAGCAGCTCGTCGTGCAGATCATCATCGCGCTCGTCGCGGTGGTGTACTCCGGTCTGGTGACGCTCGTCATCGGTCTCATCCTCAAGGCCACCCTGGGCTGGCGCGTCTCGGAGGAGGCCGAGGTCGGCGGTGTCGACCTCGCGGTCCACGGCGAGACGGCGTACGAGTCCCTGGGTGCCCGAATCCTGACGGAGGTGAAGTGATGACCAAGCTCGTCACAGCAGTGATCCAGCCCCACCGGCTGGACGACGTGAAGTCGGCGCTCGAGGCGGCCGGTGTCCACGGTCTGACGGTCAGCGAGGTCAGCGGCTACGGCCGCCAGCGCGGCCACACCGAGGTCTACCGCGGTGCCGAGTACACCGTCGACCTCGTCCCGAAGGTCCGCATCGACGTCCTCGTGCACGACGAGGACGCCGGGACGGTCACGGAGGTCATCGTCACGGCCGCCCAGACCGGCAAGATCGGTGACGGCAAGGTCTGGGTCCAGCCGGTCGACGACGTCGTCCGGGTCCGCACCGGTGAGCACGGCGCGGGTGCGCTCTGACGCCGACGCTCCGCGACCGGCCGTGACGGACGACCGTCACCCTGAGGTCCCGCACCCCGTGATCGGGGTGCGGGACCTCAGGGTCGAGCGGCTCGAGCTCGCCTCGGGACTCATGGGTCCCGGGAGCGACGGGGTCGCGCGCCGCGCCGCGGGCGTGAAGCTCGTCCACGAGCGGCTCGGGGAGCTGTGGGCGCAGGCCGCCGAGGGGCTCGACGGCTCGGGCATCGCGCTGGGGGCGGTCGGGAGCGTGGGTCGCGGCGACGCGAGCCCCGTCAGCGATCTCGACCTGCTGCTGGTGCACGAGGGCCGGGGG
Organism: Cellulomonas sp. WB94; assembly: GCF_003115775.1. Taxonomy (NCBI): domain Bacteria; kingdom Bacillati; phylum Actinomycetota; class Actinomycetes; order Micrococcales; family Cellulomonadaceae; genus Cellulomonas; species Cellulomonas sp. WB94. The sequence continues at coordinate 33,703 of NZ_QEES01000002.1, read as the reverse complement.
AGGACCGCCGAGGAGATCAGCGCGCTCGCCGAGCGGCTCTGGTACCCCATCTGGGATGCCGGCCTCGACCTCGACCACTCGGTGCGCTCGCTCGCCCAGTGCCGCCAGGTCGCCTCGAAGGACCTGCCCGCGGCCGTCGGGCTGCTCGACCTCCAGCCGGTCGCCGGTGACGCCGTCGTGATCCACCGGGCCAAGTCGGCTCTGCTCGCCGACTGGCGATCGGCGGCGCGTCGGCGGTTGCCGGAGCTGCTCGCGTCGACGAAGCAGCGCGCGGAACGGCACGGTGAGCTGGCGTACCTGATCGAGCCCGACCTCAAGGAGGCGCGCGGCGGCATCCGCGACGCCGTCGTCCTGTCGGCTCTCGCCGCGACCTGGCTCACCGACCGTCCGCACGGCGCCGTCGACAAGGCCTACGAGCACCTGCTCGACGTGCGCGACGCCGTCCAGGTCGTCACGCGCCGGCACACGAACCGCCTGCTCCTCGCCGACCAGGACGAGGTCGCGGCGATGACGGGCTTCGACGACCGCGACGACCTGCTCGCGAGCCTCGCCGAGGCCGGCCGGATCATCTCCTACGCGCTCGACACGACGGTGCGCAACGCGCGACAGGCGCTCCAGCGACCCCTCGTGCGCCCGCCCGTGCTGATCCGTGGCCGACGCGGCGCGCCCCGCCTGCGGCCCATCGGGGAGGGTCTCGTCGAGCATGACGGGGAGATCGTGCTCGCCGTCGACGCGCATCCCGCGGACGACCCGCTGCTCTCGTTGCGGGCCGCGGCGACCGCCGCCCGCACCGGGCTCACCCTGTCGCCCGTGACGGTCGCGAGCCTGACCCGCACGCCGCCGCTGCCCACGCCGTGGCCGAAGGCGGCGCGGACGTCGTTGCTCCAGCTGCTCGCGTCGGGGAACGCCCAGGTGCCTGTGTGGGAGGCGCTGGACCTCGCGGGGGTGGTCACGACCTGGATCCCCGAGTGGGCAGGGGTGCGCAACCGCCCGCAGCGCTCGCCGATCCACCGGCACACGGTCGACCGGCACCTCGTCGAGACCGTGGCCATCGCCAGCCGCGCGAAGCGGGACGTCGAGCGCAGCGACCTCCTGCTGCTCGCCGCGCTCCTGCACGACATCGGCAAGCGGGCCGGCGCGGGCGACCACTCGGTCGAGGGTGGCCGCCTCGCGGGCCCGATCGTCGAGAGGATGGGCTTCAGCGCGCAGGACGCCGCCGACGTCGCGCGACTGGTCCGCGAGCACCTCACGCTCGCCGACCTGGCGACGACCGCGGACCCGGACGACCCGGCCACGGTCGACGCGCTGCTCGAGGCAGTCGACCACCGCGGCGACCTGCTCGAGGTCCTGCGCGTGCTCACGGAGTCCGATGCGACAGCGGCGGGGCCGACGGCGTGGAGCTCGTGGCGTGCCCGGCTGGTGGACGACCTGACCGCACGGGCGAGGCGCCGGGTGGCAGGTACCCTAGGTCGTCCGTGATCCCGAGGAGAGCGTGAGGATCGATCGGTGTTCGCCACCCTGTCCGACCGACTGACGTCGACCTTCAAGAACCTGCGCACCAAGGGCAGGCTCTCCGAGGCCGACATCGATGCGACCGTGCGCGAGATCCGCCGAGCGCTGCTCGACGCCGACGTCGCCGTGCCCGTCGTGCGCGCGTTCACCGGGGCGGTCCGGGAACGGTCGCTCTCGGCCGAGGTCTCGGGTGCGCTCAACCCGGCCCAGCAGGTCGTCAAGATCGTCAACGAGGAGCTCGTCGCGATCCTGGGCGGAGCGAATCGCCCCCTGCACCTCGCGAAGACCCCGCCGAGCGTGATCATGCTCGCGGGCCTCCAGGGCGCGGGCAAGACGACGCTCGCGGGCAAGCTCGCGCTGCACCTGCGCGAGCAGGGGCACACACCGCTCCTCGTCGCGGCCGACCTGCAGCGGCCGAACGCCGTCACCCAGCTCCAGATCGTCGGGGAGCGGGCGGGGGTCCCGGTGTTCGCGCCGCACCCCGGCAACCAGGGCTCCGACGACGCCCTCGTCGCGGGCGCCGACCCCGTCGCGGTGGCCCGCGAGGGCCTGGCCACGGCACGGGCGCGTCAGCACGACGTGCTCATCGTCGACACGGCCGGCCGGCTCGGCGTCGACGCCGACCTCATGACCCAGGCGTCGGACATCCGGGACGCGATCAGCCCGGACGAGATCCTGTTCGTCATCGACGCGATGATCGGCCAGGACGCGGTCACGACCGCGCAGGCGTTCGCGGACGGCGTCGGCTTCACCGGTGTCGTGCTGACCAAGCTCGACGGCGACGCACGCGGCGGCGCCGCGCTGTCGGTCGCGAGCGTCACCGGGCGCCCGATCCTGTTCGCCTCGACCGGCGAGAAGCTCACCGACTTCGAGGTGTTCCACCCGGACCGGATGGCCTCCCGCATCCTCGACATGGGCGACATCCTCACGCTCATCGAGCACGCCGAGAAGTCGTTCGACGCCGAGCAGGCCGAGGCCATGGCCGGCAAGCTCGCGGCCGGCGAGGACTTCACGCTCGAGGACTTCCTGCAGCAGATGCAGGCCATGAAGAACATGGGCTCGATGAAGAAGATGCTCGGCATGCTGCCCGGCATGGGGCAGATGCGCGAGGCGCTCGACAACTTCGACGAGCGCGAGGTCGACCGCATCGAGGCGATCATCCGGTCGATGACGCCCGCAGAGCGGCGCGCACCGAAGATCATCAACGGCTCCCGACGCTCACGGATCGCGAGCGGCTCGGGCACCAAGGCCTCGGACGTCAACCAGCTGCTCGACCGCTTCGACGGTGCTCAGAAGATGATGAAGCAGATGGCCCGCGGCGGCGGCATGGGCCTGCCGGGCATGGGCAACCTGCCGGGCATGGGCGGCAAGAAGTCGCGCGGTCGCGTGGCTCCGCCGCCCCGCAAGGTCAAGGGGAAGTCGGGCAACCCGGCCAAGCGCGCCGAGGAGGAACGCCTGGCCGGCGACCGCGCCGCGGGTGTCGCACCGAGCGCCCCGAAGGGATCGGCGTTCGGGCTCGGCCAGCAGTCCGCGGCGCCCGACGCGATCGACCCGGCGACCCTGCAGCTGCCTGCCGGCCTGGACAAGCTGTTCGGTCGCTGACCGTTCCGCGGCCTGGTCCGGGCGTCCTGAGCGGGGCCGTGGTGCCGCGAGTGTCAGCGGTCTGGCAGAATGTCTGCCTGTACTCGGTGCAGCCGGCCCCTCTATCCGACTGTCATCGCGTCCTTCCGGTCATGCCGGCCCACTCCCCCACGAGCAGGGCTCGCGAGACCACCACAGCAGAAACCAGGAGAGACCACCCTGTGGCCACCAAGATTCGTCTGAAGCGTCTGGGCAAGATCCGGGCGCCGTACTACCGCGTCGTCGTCGCGGACTCACGCACCAAGCGTGATGGCCGCGTGATCGAGGAGATCGGCAAGTACCACCCCACCGAGGAGCCCTCGTTCATCGAGATCGCCTCCGAGCGGGCGCAGTACTGGCTGGGCGTCGGCGCACAGCCGACCCCGCAGGTGCTCGTGCTCCTCAAGATCACGGGGGACTGGCAGAAGTTCAAGAACCTTCCGGGCCAGGAAGGCACCCTGCGCACCAAGGTGAAGATCGACGCCACCGAGGTCCAGGCCGCCGTCGAGGCTGCCGCCACCGACGCCGAGAAGGTCAAGGCGAAGGCGTCGGAGAAGAAGGCCGCTGCCGCCAAGGAGGCGCCCGCCGCCTCTGACGCGCCGGCCGAGGCCGAGCAGGCCTGATGCTGGACGACGCGCTCGAGCACCTGGTGCGGGGCATCGTCGACCACCCGGACGACGTGCAGGTCGCTGCCAAGACTCTTCGTCGTGGCGACCTGCTCGAGGTCCGGGTTCATCCCGAGGACCTCGGGCGTGTCATTGGTCGCGGCGGCCGCACGGCGCGAGCGCTGCGGACCGTCGTCGGCGCGCTCTCGACGGACGGTCCGGTCCGGATCGACGTCGTGGACGTCGACCGGCGCTGACCAGCTCCGCGGCATCGAGAGGTGCAGCAGAGACGTTGAGCACAGCGAGAGGCCCGGTCCCCGTGCGGGGGCCGGGCCTCTCGGCCATCCTGACCTACGAGCGTGACCCACGAGCGTGACCCACGAGCGTGACCCCCGAGCACGACCCGAGTGAGAGGTACCCCCATGCAGATGACCGTCGCACGCATCGGACGCGCGCACGGCCTGCGCGGCGAGGTCGCGCTCGACCTTCGCACCGACTCCCCGGCTGACCGGTTCGCCGTCGGCGCTGTCCTCACGACGGTCCCCGCGACAGCCGGCCCGCTGACCGTCGCCGCAACACGAGAGCAGCACGGGCGCTGGTTCGTCACCTTCGAGCAGGCAGCCGACCGCTCGGCTGCCGAGGCGCTGCGCGGGGTCGAGATCGTCGCCGAGCAGGACGAGACCGACGAGGACGACGCGTGGTACCCCCATGAGCTCGCCGGCCTGCGGGCCGAGCACGTGGACGGCACGATCCTCGGGGAGATCATCGGCCTGGAGCACCTGCCGGCGCACGACTCCCTGGTGCTGCGCGAGCCGTCCGGGGCGCGCACGCTCGTGCCGTTCGTCCGTGCGATCGTGCCCGTCGTCGACGTCCCGGGCGGACGCGTCGTGATCGACCCCCCGGGCGGCCTGCTCGCGTCCGACGCCGCGAACCTCGTCGTGAGCGACGAGACCCGCGGCGAGCCCGCCGACGAGGACTGACGTGCGCATCGACGTCGTCTCGATCTTCCCGGACTACCTGTCGCCCCTCGAGCTGTCGCTCGTCGGCAAGGCGAGGACCTCCGGCCTGGTCGACGTGCGCGTCCATGACCTGCGGGACTGGGCGACCGATCGCCACCGCACGGTCGACGACACACCGTTCGGCGGTGGCGCCGGCATGGTGATGCGGCCGGACGTGTGGGGGACCGCCCTCGACGACGTGCTCGCCGACGGGGGTCACCTGCTCGTGCCGACGCCGTCCGGCACCCCGCTCACCCAGCGCACGGCCGAGGCTCTCGCGCACGAGCCGCACCTCGTGATCGCGTGCGGGCGGTACGAGGGCATCGACGCGCGCGTCGCGGCCCACTACGCGACGCGTCCCGACGTCACGGTCACCGAGTACTCGATCGGCGACTACGTGCTGAACGGCGGCGAGGTCGCGGCGCTCGTGCTCGTCGAGGCCGTCGTCCGGCTTCTGCCGGGGTTCGTCGGGAACCCCGAGTCGCTCGTGGAGGAGTCGCACGGCGCGGCCGGGCTGCTCGAGTACCCCGTCTACACCAAACCTCCCGTGTGGGCCGATCTCGAGGTCCCCGAGGTGCTGCTCTCCGGCCACCACGGTCGGATCGCCCGGTGGCGGCGCGACGAGGCGCTCGCACGGACCGCGAGCCTTCGGTCCGACCTCGTCGCAGCCCTCGACGTCGCCGACCTCGACGCGCGCGACCTCGAGGTCCTCGCCGAGCACGGCTGGACGGTGCTGGACGGCGAGCTCTCGCTCCGGGGGACCTGAGCGGCATTCGTCGCCGGTCGTCCGGTGTGGCAGACTGGCTCGTTGGTGCGCGCCGGTCGCGTCTCTGCCACAGGGGAGACGACCACGACCACTCCAGGACCCGCCTCGTGCGTGGCCCCGGACGCACCGGACCATGAGCCCTCGGGACCTCCGCCCAGCGGAGCGCCCTCGACGACGTGTCTGACCTGTGGCAGTGCGAGAAAGCGAACCTCCATGCATACCCTCGACCAGGTCGATGCCGCATCGCTGCGAACCGACATCCCGCCCTTCCGTCCCGGCGACACCCTCAAGGTGAACGTCAAGGTCGTCGAAGGCACCCGCGCACGGATCCAGGTGTTCCAGGGCGTCGTCATCTCGCGCCGCGGCGGCGGGATCGGCGAGACCTTCACGGTCCGCAAGGTCAGCTTCGGCGTCGGTGTCGAGCGCACGTTCCCGGTGCACTCCCCGAGCCTCGAGTCGATCGAGGTCGTGACGCGCGGTGACGTGCGCCGCGCGAAGCTGTACTACCTGCGCGCCCTGCGCGGCAAGAAGGCCAAGATCAAGGAGAAGCGGGACGCCGTCCCGGCCAAGTAAGGTCGGCTCGACGTATCGCAGCACGTCCCGACGAGCGGTCACCGGAGTTCCGGTGGCCGCTCGTCGTCGTGCGGCGCACCCTCGACGTGCCGGGTCAGCGCAGCGGGGCGGCGCGCGGTCGGGCAGTCGTTCATCATCTGGGCATGGGAGAGTGTGCGCGTGACAGACCAGAACGCGCCCGAGCGCGACGACGTCGAGCTCGAGACGCCGAGGGCGCAGCGCCGGCGGGCCGGACGCAGCGTGGGCGTGGCCTGGTTGCGCGAGTCGGCGATCATCGTGGTGAGCGCCCTCGTCCTGTCGTTGCTGGTCAAGACCTTCCTCGTGCAGGCCTTCTTCATCCCGAGCCCGTCGATGCACGACACGCTGATCGAGGGCGACCGCGTCCTGGTCAGCAAGCTGACACCGGGACCGTTCGACGTGCACCGCGGTGACATCGTCGTGTTCAAGGACCCGGGCGGCTGGCTGACCGATGTCACGAAGCCGCAGGAGAGCCCGCTGCAGGCCGCAGTGGGCGATGCCCTCACGTTCGTGGGGCTGCTGCCGCAGGACGCCGGGGAGCACCTCATCAAGCGGGTCATCGGGCTTGCGGGCGACCATGTGGCGTCGACGGGTGCGGGTGCGCCCGTCACCGTCAACGGCGTCGCCCTCGACGAGCCGTACCTGGCGCCCGGAGCCATCCCGAGCGAGATCCCGTTCGACGTGACGGTTCCCGCCGGCGAGCTGTGGGTGATGGGGGACAACCGCCAGCACTCGGCGGACTCCCGCTGGAACATGGGCAAGCCGGGCGGCCCGTTCGTCCCGATGGGCAACGTCGTCGGCGTCGCGTTCGTGACGGTCTGGCCTTTCGACCGGCTCGGTGCGCTGACGAACCCGTCGAACACGTTCGCGGCGGTCCCGGACCCGTCATGACCGCTCGCGGCCTCCTGTCGCCGACGCCGGGGCAGACCGCGGCGCCGCTGTCGGCGCGCCGCGGCGTGGTTCCGTCGTCCGCCTCGTCGCGCCGCGCGCCGCACCTGCGCCACGAGCGGGCCCTGCTGCGCGACGGCGCGCTCCTGGTGGCGGGCATGGACGAGGTCGGGCGAGGGTCGCTCGCCGGTCCGGTCAGCGTGGGCGTCGTGGTGGTCGACGCGCGGACCCGGGCGTGTCCCGTCGGCGTGATGGACTCCAAGCTGCTGACCCCCGTCGCTCGGACGGCGCTGCTGCCGGCGCTCGGCCGGTGGGGGCTGGCACGTGCCGTCGGCCATGCCAGTGCCGCGGAGATCGACGCGGTCGGGATCATCGGGGCCCTGCGGCTCGCGGGGAACCGCGCGCTGGACGCCGTCGCGCTCGCCGTCGGACCGGTCGACACGGTGCTGCTCGACGGGTCGCACGACTGGCTCACTCGGCCCGCGCAGGGTGCGCTCTTCGACGACGTCGGACCCGGCGGGGAGCTCGATCCCCCTCTCGACCTGGCCGGCCCGGGCACGGACGTCCGTCGGGTCCGCATGCTCGTCAAGGCCGACCTGACCTGCGCGTCGGTCGCAGCCGCGAGCGTGCTGGCGAAGTGCGAGCGTGACGCGCTCATGGAACGACTGGCAGCGGACTTCCCGGTCTACGCCTGGGACGCCAACAAGGGGTACGGGTCGCCCGACCACATCGCGGCGCTGCGTGCCCACGGACCCAGCCCGCTGCACCGGTGCAGCTGGAACCTCCCGGTCGACGAGTAGACGCGGCCGGGTGAACCTCGCGCCGCACCGGGCGGTGGGTGCCCGCGTGACACGACCTGCGCAGCGATGGGGGATGATGGCCGGGTGAGCGCGGAGGACCTGGAAAACTACGAGACCGACATGGAGCTCGCGCTGTATCGCGAGTACCGCGATGCCGTGGGGCTCTTCTCGTACGTCGTCGAGACCGAACGCCGCTTCTACCTCGCGAACCACGTCGACCTGCAGGTGCGGTCGGCGGCGGGCGAGGTCTACTTCGAGGTGACCCTCGCCGACGCGTGGGTCTGGGACGTGTACCGCTCGGCGCGGTTCGTGAAGTCGGTGCGTGTCGTGACGTTCAAGGACGTCAACGTCGAAGAGCTCGCCAAGGCGGAGCTGGACCTCGGAGCCGGCGGCGGCTTCGTCCGCTGATTCGGGCGGCCTCGTCCGCTGACCTGCCCACAGCCCCGCTGGCGCCGAAGCCTTCCCCTGGGTGGAACGCCCGCGCCGTCCCCGCGGCGGCGAGCCGCGATGCTCGGTCGCGGAGGTGGTCGCCATGCGGGCGAAGGACGCGGTCGGCAGGTACGGGGAAGACGTGGCGGCGGCCTACGTGCGCGACGCCGGGTGGGTCGTGCTCGACCGGAACTGGCGCGGTGAGCGTGGCGAGCTCGACCTGGTCGCCCTCGACGGCACCGAGCTGGTGGCGGTCGAGGTCAAGACGCGCCGGACCGCGACGTTCGGCAGCCCGGCGGAGGCGGTGACGCCCCGCAAGCTCGCGCGGGTACGCCGGCTGACCGCCCAGTGGCTCGCCGCCCACGAGGTGCACCCCGCCTCGGTGCGCATCGACGTGGTGGCGGTGCTCGTCACCGGTCGCGGCGCCGCACAGGTCGATCACCTCGTGGGGGTGGTGTGAGTGGCGCTCGGTCGCACGCTCGCTGTCTCGCTGCTCGGTCTCGCCGGGCACGTCGTCGAGGTCGAGGCGCACCTCGCGGCATCGTTGCCGGCGTTCTCGCTGGTGGGCCTGCCCGACGCCTCGCTCGCTGAGGCGCGCGACCGCGTCCGGGCGGCCGTGACCTCGAGCGGGCTCCCGTGGCCCAACCGTCGGATCACCGTGAACCTCTCGCCGGCGAGCCTTCCGAAGTCGGGCTCAGGGTTCGACCTGGCGATCGCCGTCGCGACCCTGGCCGGCGCCGGACTCATCGACCCGGCGGCAGCGCGCGGCGTGGTCCATCTCGGTGAGCTCGGGCTCGACGGGCGGCTGCGACCCGTCCGTGGCGTGCTCCCCGCCGTGGCGGCGGCTGTCGCCGCGGGTCATCGCAGGGTTGTCGTCCCCGCCGCCAATGCCCCCGAGGCGAGCCTCGTCCCGGGTGCCGTGGTGGTCGGAGCGCACAGCCTGGCCCAGGTCGCGCACGCCTACGGGGCCGACATCGACGTCCCCGACGTCGTTCCGGTCCCGTCCGACCACCTCGAGGTCGCCCGAGCGGCGCCTGATGCCGACCTCGCCGACGTCCTCGGGCAGGACGAGGCGCGCACGGCGCTCGAGGTGGCGGCAGCGGGGGGACACCACCTGCTGATGGTCGGCCCGCCGGGCTCCGGCAAGACGATGCTCGCCGCGCGGCTGCCGGGGCTCTTGCCCGATCTCACCGAGGCCGAGGCGGTCGAGGTCACCGCCGTCCACTCGGTCGCGGGGACGTTCGACCCGGGCGGCGGGCTCCTGCGTCGACCGCCGTTCGAGGACCCTCATCACACCGCGACGCCCGCCAGCATCGTCGGCGGGGGCTCGGGCGTCCCGCGGCCCGGCGCGGCGTCCCGGGCCCACCGCGGCGTGCTGTTCATGGACGAGGCTCCTGAGTTCTCCACCGCAGTCCTGCAGACGCTTCGCCAGCCGCTCGAGCACGGCGAGCTGGTCATCCACCGGGCGTCGGGCGTGGCGCGCTTTCCCGCCCGGTTCGAGCTGGTGCTCGCGGCGAACCCCTGCCCGTGCGGTCGCGGCGTCGGCAAGGGTCTCGAGTGCACGTGCCGGTCCGAGCAGCGTCGCAGGTACTTCAGCAAGCTGTCCGGACCGCTGCTGGACCGGGTCGACCTCCAGGTCGACGTGCTCCCGGTGTCCCGGTCAGCGCTCGACCCTGGCAGCACCACGGAGGCGAGCGGCACCGTCGCCGCACGCGTCGCAGCGGCCCGCGCCGTGCAGGCGGAGCGACTCGCCCGAACGCCCTGGCGGACCAACGCCGAGGTTCCGGGTGCGTGGATGCGTGAGCGTCTCGGACCGGATCGCCGGCTCGTGAGCGACCTCGACCGTGCGCTCGACCGCGGTCTCCTCAGCCTGCGTGGCGTCGACCGGGTGCTCCGGGTCGCCTGGACGCTCGCGGACCTCGCCGGACGGCAGGGGCCACAGCGTGACGACATCGGACAGGCGCTGCTGCTGCGCACGCGTGGTCAGGGGCTCGCATGAACGCGCCACAGACCGACGTCGACGACGAGCTCTCGGCGCGTGTCGCATGGAGCCGCGTGATCGAGCCCGGTGACGGCGTCGCGGGGGAGCTCGTCCGGACGCTCGGGGCCGGTCGTGCACTGGCCTGGGCTCGGTCTGCCGCGACCTCGCGAGACGTCCCCATGCTCGTCAAGGAGCTCGTCGACAACGAGCCCGCGCTCGACGACGTGCGGCGCCGCCTCGGCACTGCGGTCGGACGCTGGGCGGGGCGACTCGCCGACCTCGACCCGGCCCGCGACCTCGAGCGCATGCAGCGCCTCGGCGGCGGGGTGCTGCACCCCGGATCGGTCGGGTGGCCGGTCGGTCTCGACGACCTCGGTCCCACCGCTCCGATGTGCCTCTGGGTCCGCGGACGACTGGAGGTGTCGACCGTGCTGGACCGCTCGATCGCGCTGGTCGGTGCGCGCGCCTCGACGTCCTACGGTGAGCGCGTCGCGGTCGAGCTCGCGGCCGGGCTCGCCGCGCACTCCACGTGCGTGGTCTCCGGCGGCGCCTACGGGATCGACGCGGCCGCACACCGCGGCTCGTTGGCTGCCGGTGGAACGACCGTGGCGCTGCTGGCGGGTGGCGTGGACCGTGCGTACCCGGTGGGCAACGCTCCGCTCCTCGAGCGCATCCTGGAGCAGGGCGGCAGCGTGCTGAGCGAGGTCCCGCCGGGCGGCGTGCCGAGCAAGGGCAGGTTCCTCATGCGCAACCGGCTCATCGCGGCCGTGAGCCGGGCCACGGTGGTCGTCGAGGCAGCCTGGCGCTCGGGTGCGCTGAGCACGGCCAACCATGCGGTCGCGCTGCTGCGCCCCGTCGGTGCGGTGCCGGGGCCCGTGACGTCGATGGCCTCAGCGGGGTGCCATCGCCTGTTGCGGGACGGTGCCGCAGTCTGCGTGACCGACGCGGCCGAGGTCCTCGAGCTCGCGGGACGCGCAGGCGAGGACCTGGCGCCCGAGCGGATGGCCGAGGCCCGCGAGGGCGACGACCTCGACTGGGTGTCGCGCCGGCTTCTCGACGCCCTACCGGGTCGCTCGGCCGTGGGGCACGAGGAGCTCGCACGCACGGCGGGGCTGTCCGTCGGGGAGGTGCGAGGAGCGCTGGGCGTCCTGGAGCTCGCCGGCCTCACGCGTCGCGTCGGTGCGGGGTGGGCGCGGTCGGTCGGCCGAACCACGATGGGCCGCTCGTGAGCCGTCACGAACGGCGACGAAGGGCGACCGCCGCACGCCCGTCGGGCCATGCAACGTTGTAGCCGGAATCGGACAAGGCGGCGCGTATCGCCCAGACAAGGGTGAAGTCTGGTTGACCTCGCTTGTAAGTCACATGTCCGGCACGGCACGGTAGGGGCATGCACTCGGCCGCCGGCACGAGCGCGGCAACGGTGCGAAGTGCCGCTGTCGCGGACTTCGCCATGCATCTGCGGGCGCAACGGGGTCTTTCGGAGCACACCGTGCGCGCGTACGTGGGTGACATCGAGCACCTCATGGCGTTCGCCGGTCGGTACGGTCGGACTGAGATCTCTGACGTCGACCTGGGGCTGCTGCGCGCATGGCTCGCCTCCATGGCGGCGGCCGAGCGGAGCCGAGCGACCCTCGCGCGGCGAGGAGCTGCAGCCCGGACCTTCTTCGACTGGGCGCGTCGGACCGCTCGCGTGGCGAGCGACCCCGCGCTCCGGCTCGCAAGTGCGCGCCCGGCGAGCCCGCTGCCGACCGTCCTCGGTGTCGACGCCACGGCCCGGCTGCTCGACGTCGCGCGTACGCGTGCGCAGGACTCCGATCCGGTCCACCTGCGGGACTGGGCGGCGCTCGAGCTGCTCTACGCCACGGGCGTACGGGTCGGCGAGCTCTGCAGCGCCGACCTGGACGACCTCGACCTGTCCGAGCGGACGCTGCGCGTCGTCGGCAAGGGCGACAAGGAGCGGGTCGTCCCGTTCGGGGTGCCCGCAGCGGAGGCGGTACAGGCGTGGCTCGACCGGGGGCGCCCGTCGCTCGCCGGTGAACTGGCCGGTCGCGCGCTGCTGCTGGGCCGTCGCGGCGGGCGGGCCGACCAGCGGCAGATCCGCGCGGTCGCGCACACGGTCGCCGCGCTCTCCGGTGTCGATGACGTCGCCCCGCACGCGTTGCGGCACACTGCTGCGACACACCTGCTGGAGGGCGGCTCCGACCTGCGCAGCGTCCAGGAAGTCTTGGGTCACGCGAGCCTCGCGACGACTCAGCGGTACACGCACGTCACGGCTGAGCGCCTGCGTACGTCGTTCGAGCAGGCGCATCCACGCGCATGATCAAGGAAATGGGGGACAACATGACTGCGCAGCCGGAAACGGTCGTGTCCATGGCCGCGCACACGCGGCGCTCGGCGGCCGCGCCCGACGGCGTCGTCCCGCGTCCGCGCGGCGCCGTGGGAACCCCGACCCACCAGCTTGACGCCGTCCCGCAGCAGCTCGGCCCGCACGGGCTGGTGGAGACCGTCGAGGCCCTCGAGGTCGACCCCATCACCGCCGCCTGGCAGGAGTTCAAGGCGGGTGCCGGGCGACTCGTCCGGGAGCGGCTGATCCTGCACTACGCACCTCTCGTGACTGCCGTGGCGTCGCGGGTCGGCATGCGTCTGCCGAGCTCCGTCGAGCAGGCCGACCTCGTGTCCTACGGGATGTTCGGTCTCATCGACGCGATCGAGAAGTACGAGCTCGACCGCGCCGTGAAGTTCGAGACCTACGCGAGCGCGCGGATCCGCGGCGCGATCATCGACGAGCTGCGCGCGATGGACTGGGTCCCGCGGTCGGTCCGCACCAAGGCACGCGCCGTGGACCGCGCGTACGCCGAGCTCGAGAGCGAGCTGCACCGGACGCCGAGCGAGGGCGAGGTCGCCGCGCGGCTCGAGCTCGGGGTCGGCGAGCTGCGCGCAGTCTTCACCCAGCTCTCGACCGTGAACGTGGTCGCCCTGGACGAGCTCATCGGCTCGGGCGCGGAGCGCTCGGACCAGGTGACGTTGATCGACATGCTCGGCGACTCACGCACCCCGGACCCGGCCGGCTCTTTCGAGGTGCAGGAGACCAAGTTCCTGCTCGCCCGCGCCATCGAGCAGCTCGGCGAGCGCGAGAAGATCGTCCTGGTCCTGTACTACTACGAGGGCATGACCCTCGCGGAGATCGGCCGCGTGCTCGGCGTGACCGAGTCCCGGATCTCCCAGATGCACACCGCGGCGATGCTGCGCCTGCGCGCGAAGCTGTCGGAGAGCGAGCGGAGCTGACGGGTGCCTGCCGCTCACTCGTCGAGCGGCAGGAGCACGACCGGCCCGTGGATCGGTAGCAGGCTCATCGGGTCCAGGTAGGTCTCGCCGTCGCGCACGCCCCAGTGCACGCACTGCCGGGGCGCGCAGTGCGTGACGACGTCCGCGAGCGTCCCGACGACCTGGCCACGGGTGACGGAGGTGCCGACAGGAACCGAGCCCACGACCGGCTCGAGGCTGCTGCGCAGCCCGTCCGGATGGCTGACCACCACGACCGGCCGACCGGCTACCGGTCCCGCGAAGGTCACGATCCCGTCGCCCGGTGCGAGCACGGGCGCTCCGTCGGACGCTGCCAGGTCGACACCTCGGTGTCCAGCGGCCCAGGGTGCGGGCGGCGGCTCGAAGGCGCGCACGACGGTGACGGGCACATCGACGGGGGGTGCGTAGGTCGGCGTCATAGGGTGTGCGGTCGCGGCCACCGCTGGCCGCGCGGTCACGGTTGCTCGGTCGACGCCCGCCGAGAGGCCGGTGGGCGGCGGGCCGCCGCACGTCACGGTGCTGGCGGCGAGCGCGAGAGCGGCAGCGGCGGCGCCGACAGCCGCGAAGGTCGGGGTCATCCGCCCACGGTGCCGAGGTCGGGCGTTCCACGTCGGACGGGGCCCTCGGCCTGTGGGGGGCGTGCGGAGCGCCCTGGCTGGGGGGCGGTCGCGGATCCGGTGGAGCGGCTGGTCGGGCGGTCGGTCGTGCGGCCGGTCGTGCGACGGGCGGACCTCGGGTGGCTGCGGACCGCAGGCGTCTCCGTGTCCGCTAGACTGACGCACGCGACCGGCACGTGCTGGTCGACATCGCGCGTCACCGTCTCCATCACCGTCATCGACCTGGTCCCGCCCGGTCGCCACGCGGGGGTCGAGGGTCTGCGCTGGCACCGGTCCGGGCTCCTGGAGCCCGGCGCCAGCAACGGCGTGACGCCAGGGGCATCGGCCGACCGGCCGCTGCCGACAACCGAGATGCGGGTCCGCACGCGGACCTGCTCAGTTGCGCGCACCTCACGGTGCGCGCGCGGAAGGACGTGCCATGGCCGTCGTGACCATGCGCCAGCTGCTCGAGAGCGGTGTCCACTTCGGACACCAGACCCGCCGCTGGAACCCCAAGATGAAGCGCTTCATCTTCACCGAGCGCAACGGCATCTACATCGTCGACCTGCAGCAGTCGCTGACCTACATCGACACCGCTTACGACTTCGTCAAGGAGACGGTCGCCCACGGCGGGACGATCCTGTTCATCGGCACGAAGAAGCAGGCGCAGGAGCCCGTCGCCGAGCAGGCCGTGCGTGTCGGCATGCCGTACGTGAACCAGCGCTGGCTCGGTGGGATGCTCACCAACTTCCAGACGGTCAACAAGCGCCTGCAGCGCCTCAAGGAGCTCGAGCTCATCGACTTCGCCGACGTCGCGGGGAGCTCCTTCACCAAGAAGGAGCTGCTCATCATGCGTCGCGAGCGCGACAAGCTTGCGAAGACCCTGGGCGGCATCCGGGACATGAACAAGGTTCCCTCGGTCGTGTGGATCGTCGACACGAACAAGGAGCACCTCGCCGTCGACGAGGCGCGCAAGCTCGGTATCCCGATCGTCGCGATCCTCGACACCAACTGCGACCCCGACGTCGTCGACTACCCGATCCCGGGCAACGACGACGCGATCCGCGCCGTCTCGCTCCTGACGCGGGTCATCGCGGACGCGGCCGCCGAGGGTCTCCTCAAGCGCCACGCCGCACGTACCGGCACGGACGCCCCGGCCGACGCCGACGCCGAGCCGCTGGCCGAGTGGGAGCGCGAGCTGCTCGCCGGCGCCGAGGCAGGGCTGGCCGCTGACGCTGCGCCCGTCGCCGAGGCCGCGCCGGTCGAGGCCGCTGCGGTCGTCGAGGCGCCGGTCGTCGAGGCTGCTGAGCCTGCTGCCGAGGTCGTCGAGCCCGTTGCCGAGGTTGCGGCTGAGCCCGCTGCCGAGGTTGCCGAGCCCGCCGCCGAGGTCGTCGAGCCCGCCACCGCCGAGACCGCGGACGACACCGCGTCCGAGTGACGTCGGTCCATCCGCACTGCCGCTACATCATGACAAGGACGGAACACTGATGGCTAACTACAGCCTCGCTGACATCAAGGCGCTCCGGGAGACCACCGGCGCCGGGATGATGGACGTCAAGAAGGCCCTCGAGGAGGCCGAAGGCGACTCGGCCAAGGCGCTCGAGATCATCCGGGTCAAGGGACTCAAGGGCGTCGGCAAGCGCGAGGGCCGCTCGGCCTCCGACGGTCTCGTCGCGGCCCACGTCGGCCCCACGCCGGACGGCGAGGGCCAGTCCGGCGTGCTCGTCGAGATCAACTCGGAGACCGACTTCGTCGCGAAGAACGTCACGTTCCTCGCGCTTGCGGAGAAGGTCATCGCCGTGGCGGTCGCGTCGGGTGCACGGGACGCCGACGCGCTGCTCGCAGCCGAGGTCGACGGCTCGACGCTCCAGAACGTCGTCGACGAGACCGCCGGCATGATCGGCGAGAAGCTCGTCGTGCGGCGCGTCGGTCGCGTTGCCGGTGAGCACGTCGAGGTCTACCTGCACAAGGTCAACAAGGACCTTCCCCCGCAGGTCGGCGTCCTGGTCGCGACCGACGCTGCAGCTGCGTCCGTCGCCCGGGACATCGCGACGCACATCGCGGCGTACTCGCCCCGGTACCTCTCGCGCGACGAGGTCCCCGCGGACCTGGTCGCCTCGGAGCGTCACATCGCCGAGGAGACCGCGCGCAACGAGGGCAAGCCCGACGCCGCGCTACCGAAGATCATCGAGGGCCGGCTCAACGGCTTCTTCAAGGAGAACGTGCTCGTCGAGCAGGCCTTCGCGAAGGACCCGAAGAAGACCGTGAGCCAGGTGCTCGCGGAGGTCGGCGGCAATGTGACCGCCTTCGTGCGGTTCCGCGTGGGAGCCTGATCCACGACGCGTGATCGGTGGCCCCGGCCCGTCTGGGCTGGGGCCGCCGTCACGAACAGCCCAAGTCAGCGCAGCGCAGAGGTGGAGGAACCGTGGCCCAGGACACGACACAGCCGACCGTTCCCGCGGGGGCGGCGTCGGGCGAGGCGCGGCGCGTCCTCCTGAAGCTGTCCGGTGAGACCTTCGGCGGCGGCGGGGTCGGGCTGGCACCTGACGTCGTCCAGCGCGTGGCCGCGGAGATCGCGGTCGCGGTGCGCTCCGGCGTCCAGGTCGCGATCGTCGTCGGCGGAGGCAACTTCTTCCGTGGCGCCGAGCTGTCGCGGCACGGGCTGGACCGGGCACGCGCGGACTACATGGGCATGCTGGGCACGGTGATGAACTGCCTGGCGCTCCAGGACTTCCTCGAGCAGGCCGGCGTGGTGACGCGGGTGCAGACCGCGATCACGATGGGCCAGGTCGCCGAGCCGTACATCCCGCTGCGCGCGATCCGCCACCTCGAGAAGGGTCGGGTCGTCATCTTCGGTGCCGGCGCCGGGATGCCCTACTTCTCGACGGACACCGTCTCGGTGCAGCGTGCCCTGGAGACGCACTGCCAGGAGGTCCTCATGGGCAAGAACGGGGTCGACGCGGTCTACAGCGCGGACCCGCGCACGGACCCGAGCGCCGTCCGGCTCGAGCACCTCACGTTCACCGACGCGCTGGTCAACGGGCTCGAGGTCATGGACGCGACGGCCCTGAGCCTGTGCCGGGACAACGACGTGCGGATGCGGGTGTTCGGGATGACCGAACCCGGCAACGTCACGCGCGCCCTGCAGGGTGAGAAGATCGGCACGCTGGTCACCGCGAGCTGAACGAGGTTCGCCCGGGAACAGCCCACGCACGAGACGCACATGAAGGAGCACCGGTGATCGACGACACCCTCCTCGAGGCCGAGGAGAAGATGGACAAGGCGGTCGAGGTCGCGAAGGAGGACTTCGCGACGATCCGGACGGGACGCGCGAACGCCGCGATGTTCTCGAGGATCTTCGTGGACTACTACGGCACCCCGACACCGCTGCAGCAGCTGGCGTCGTTCAACGTGACCGAGGCCCGCACGATCCTCATAGCTCCGTTCGACAAGTCCTCGATGACCGCTGTCGAGAAGGCGCTGCGCGACTCGGACCTCGGCGTGAACCCGTCTAACGACGGCAACGTCATCCGCGTCATGCTGCCCGCCCTCACGGAGGAGCGCCGCAAGGACTTCGTCAAGCTCGCCCGGACGAAGGCCGAGGACGCGAAGATCTCGGTGCGCAACATCCGGCGACGCGCCAAGGACGAGCTGGACCGCATGATCAAGGACGGCGTCACGGGTGAGGACGAGGTCGTGCGCGCCGAGAAGGAGCTCGAGATCCTCACGAAGAAGCACGTCGACGTGATCGACACCGTGCTCGCCACCAAGGAGAACGAGCTGCTCGAGGTCTGATGTCGATAGTCGCACCCGCCGTGAAGACGACCGCCACCCGCACCCCGAGCAGCGGGCGAGACCTGCCTGTCGCCATCGTCGTCGGGGTGACGCTGATCGCGGTCGTGGTCGCGTCGCTGTTCTTCCGCAAGGAGGCCTTCGTCCTCCTGGCGGTCCTTGCCGTCGGCGCCGGCCTCTGGGAGCTCGCGCAGGCGTTCGGTCGCCGCGGGATCCACCTCCCGCTGCTGCCGTTGCTCGTGGGAGACGTCGGGATCCTCGTCTCGGCCTACACGGCGGGCGCCGAGGCGCTGTTCGTCGCGTTCCTGCTGACCGTCGGCGGGGTGGTCGTGTGGCGTGTGCTCGACGGGAACGGCGAGCCGGCGCTGCGCGACTCGACCGCGGGCACCTTCGCGGCGGCGTACCTGCCGTTCCTGGCGGGCTTCGTCATGCTCCTGCTCGCGATGCCCGACGGCGCGTCGCGGGTGCTGCTGTTCATCCTCCTGTGCGTCGCGAGCGACACCGGCGGGTACGCCGTCGGAAGCCTCATCGGTCGCCACCCGCTCGCACCCTCGGTGAGCCCGCACAAGACGTGGGAGGGACTGCTCGGCTCGATCGTGCTGGCGTGCTTCGTCGGTGTCGTCGGCCTGCAGCTGCTGTTCCACGGTGAGCCGATGGTGGGTGTGTTCCTGGGCGCTGCCACGGTCTTCACGGCCTCGATCGGCGACCTTGCCGAGTCCCTGCTGAAGCGCGACCTCGAGCTCAAGGACATGGGTTCGCTGCTGCCGGGTCACGGCGGCGTGCTCGACCGCATCGACTCGATGCTCCTGACGGCGCCGGCCGTCTACCTCATTCTCAACGTGCTGCAGCCGGTCGTGAGCTGACCCGTGCGCGTCCCACAGCCATCGACCGAGAGGGGGTGCCCGGCATGAGCGGGACACCCACGCCCATCACCCTGAACCTTGCCGCACCGACCCGAGGTGCCCGAGGCAAGCCGCCGCGCCACTTCGTCGACCTGACCCCGGAGGAGAGGGTCGAGGCCGTGACGGCGCTCGGGGAGCAGCCGTTCCGCGCCAAGCAGCTCGCGACGCACTACTTCACGCACCTGACCGCGGATCCTGCGGCCATGACCGACCTGCCGATGGCGACCCGCGACAAGCTCGTCGAGGACCTGTTCCCGCGGCTGCTGACCCCCACGCGGACGCTGACGGCCGACGGCGGCACGACCGTCAAGACGTTGTGGCACCTCTTCGACGACGTCAAGGTCGAGTCGGTGCTCATGCGCTACCCCAACCGGGCGACCCTGTGCGTGTCGAGCCAGGCCGGCTGCGGCATGGCCTGCCCGTTCTGTGCGACCGGCCAGCTCGGCCTGACCCGCAACCTGTCGACGGCCGAGATCGTGGAGCAGGTGCGCTCGGCGGGCAGGTCCCTCGCGGACGGCGAGCTGCCCGGTGGCCCGACCCGCCTCACGAACCTCGTGTTCATGGGCATGGGGGAGCCGCTCGCGAACTACAAGGCGGTCATCGAGACGGTCCGCCGCCTCGTCGCCCCCACGCCCGACGGGTTCGGGATGTCGGCGCGCAACATCGTGGTGTCGACGGTCGGGCTCGTCCCGGCGATCGACAAGCTCATCAAGGAGGGCATCCCGGTGACCCTCGCGGTCTCGATGCACGCTCCCGACGACGAGCTGCGCGACGAGCTCGTGCCGATCAACACCCGGTGGAGCGTGGACGAGACGCTCGACGCCGCGCACCGCTACTTCGAGGCCACGGGGCGTCGCGTGTCGATCGAGTACGCGCTGATCCGCGACATCAACGACCACGCGTGGCGCGCCGACCTGCTCGGAGAGAAGCTCAACGCCCGTGGCCGCGGCTGGGTGCACTGCAACCCGATCCCACTGAACCCGACGCCGGGCTCGAAGTGGACGGCGAGCGATCCGGCCGTCGAGCGGGAGTTCGTGGAACGCTTGCGTGCGCACGGGATCCCGACCACGATCCGTGACACGCGCGGCAGTGACATCGACGGCGCATGCGGCCAGCTCGCCGCGGAGGAGGAAGGGTGAGCGAGACGATGTTCCGAACGGTCTCCGGCCTGCACAGCGGCTACGACCCGGACGAGGTCGACGACTTCTTCGAGCATGCGCGCGCGGTCTACGAGTCCGGCCCGGCGGGTGCGCTGTCCGGACGGGACGTCCGCTCGGTCGCGTTCGACCTGGTGCGACGCGGATACCAGACGTCGGCGGTCGACGCGGCACTGGACCGGCTCGAGGCCGCCTTCGTGGCGCGTGCGCGCGCCGACTTCCTCGCGGAGCAGGGCCAGGCAGCCTGGATGGCGCGGCTCGCCGAGCAGGCCCGCACGCTGTACACGCGCCTGACGCGACCGGACGGCGAGCGCTTCGCCCCGGCGCACGCGCGCAAGCCGGGCTACGAGCCGGCCGACGTGGACGCGCTGTGCCGCCGGCTGGTCGCGTACTTCGACCGGGGTGCCCCGCTCACGGCGCAGGAGGTCCGGTCGGCGACGTTCCGCAAGCGCAACGGTCGCGCCGGCTACGCCGAGGGATCGGTGGATGCGTTCTTCGATCGCGCGGTCGAGGTGCTGCTCGGCGCGGAGTGAGCGCTCGGGACTCCGCGCGGCAGCCCTCAGCCGTCCTCGTTGCGGAACGTGCGCGTCCCGAACCACAGGCCGAGGCCGACCAGGACGATGGTCAGGCCGTACCCCCAGAGCGCGGTCGAGCTGGTGATGTCGCCCGCGAACTCAGCCCGGATGCCGCTGACGATGTGCTTGAGCGGGTTCACGTCCGAGAGGCTGTTGAGCCACGAGGGTGCTGACGCGGCGGTGATGGGCAGCAGGATCCCGGACAGCAGCAGGAGCGGAAGCGCGATTCCGTTGAGCAACGGAGCCAGCGCGTCCTCGCTCTTGAGCGTCAGGGCGACCGCGTAGGACAGCGAGGCGAACGCGGCGCCGAGCAGGGCCGCGGAGACGATGCCCAGCGCGATGCCGCCGAGCGGTGCGTCCAGGCCGAACAGGAATGCCGTCGCCACGAGCACGACACCCTGGACGAGGATCACCAGGACGTCCCGCAGGACCCGTCCCAGCACGAGCGCCGAGCGGGGCGCGGGCGTGACCCGCTCGGACTCGATGACGCCGTCGCGCCACTCGGCGATGAGCCCGAACCCGACGAACAGGGCCCCGAACATGCCGAGCTGGACGAGGAGCCCGGGGACGAAGAGCTGGTAGGCGTTGGCCGCACCGAGCGCCGGCGCCAGCGGCTCGAGCAGCGGTCCGAACAGGCTGAGGTACAGGACGGGCTGGAGCAGCCCCATGATCGACCAGACCGGGTTGCGCAGCGATATGCGCATCGCTCGGCGGAACACGACGAGGGTGTCGTGGACGAACGTGCCGCGAGCGGGCTCGGTGTCGTGAATCGGTCGACGTCCGTCGGGCTCGACGACCGTGGGACCCGTCGTGGCGGTCATGCTGCCGCTCCGTCCGAGGTCGGCGTCCGATCGGCGGGACCGTCGGGTCGCTCGCCGTCCCGCAGCGACCGTCCGGTCAGGGTGAGGAAGACGTCGTCGAGCGTCGGCCGGCGCAGCTCGACCCCGGCCAGGTCGATCCCGTCGGCGTCGAGCGCCCGCAGGAGGCCCGCGAGCAGCGTGCGACCCGCCGGCACGCGCACCTCGACCACCGTGCCGTCGACGGTGGGGGCGCCTGCTCCGGGCAGCGCACCGGCGATCGCCACGAGGCGCCCGACGTCGTCCTGACGGGTGGCCGTCAGGACCACCGCGTCGCCGCTCACGCGCTGCTTGAGCTCTTCCGGGGTGCCCTCAGCGACGATCGAGCCGTGGTCGATGACGAGGATCCGGTCGCACAGCGCGTCGGCCTCCTCGAGGTAGTGCGTCGTCAGGAACACCGTGCTGCCGCGGTCGTCGCGCAGCGCCCGGACGTGCACCCACAGGTTGGCGCGCGCCTGGGGGTCGAGGCCGGTCGTCGGCTCGTCGAGGAACACGAGCTCGGGGATGTGGACGAGGCCCATCGCGATGTCGAGCCGTCGGCGCTGACCGCCCGACAGGGTGGAGCACTTGCGGTCCCACAGGCCGTCGAGCTCGAGCTGGCTGAAGAGCTCGCGGCCGCGGGCGGCGGCCTCGGAGCGGGCGACGCCGTAGAGCAGCGCGTGGTCGATGACCTCCTCGCCAGCGCGGGCCGCGCCCGACGTGGAACCGGACTGGGCGACGTAGCCGATCCGCCGGCGGACGCCACCGGGGTCGCGACGCAGGTCGATGCCCGCCACGGTCGCCTCGCCGCGGGTCGGGGCGAGGAGGGTCGTGAGCATGCGCAGCGTGGTGGTCTTGCCCGCGCCGTTCGGGCCGAGGAACCCGACGATCTCGCCTGCCGCGACGTCGAGGTCGACGCCGCGCACGGCGTCGACGTCGCCGCGTCGTGAGTGATAGGTGCGTGCCAAGCCACGAGCATGGATCATCGAAGGCCTCCCCACGGGACGGGCGATGTCGATGGGCCGGGCCGCCGACGACGTGCGGCGCACCCACCCCGGGAGTCTGGCACGGCGGTCCGGGGGATGATAGGTCGGTGAACCAACGCAGCGTCCTCCTGCTCGGGTCGACCGGGTCCATCGGCACCCAGGCGATCGACGTCATCGGTCGCAACCCTGACCGCTTCACCGTCACCGGGATCAGTGCGGGCGGCGCCGACCCCGTCGCACTCGCCCGGCAGGCGGTCGCGCTCGGGGTGCAGACCGTCGCCGTCGCGGATGCCGACGCCGCACCCGCCGTGTTCGCCGAGATCGCCCGCGCGAGCGCGGCGGCCGGGCTGCGCCAGGTCGGCGTCGAGCTGCTGGCCGGCCCGCAGGCCGCGACCGAGCTCGCTGGTCGCCAGGTCGACGTCGTCCTCAACGGGATCACAGGCTCGGTCGGGCTCGGTCCGACCCTTGCGGCGCTCGGGGCAGGCAGCACGCTCGCGCTCGCGAACAAGGAGTCGCTGGTCGTCGGTGGCCGGCTGGTCAAGGCCGCGCAGCAGCGACCGGACCAGATCGTCCCGGTGGACTCCGAGCACTCGGCGATCGCCCAGTCGCTGCGGTCCGGTCGGCGCAGCGAGGTGCGCCGCCTCATCCTGACCGCGTCGGGGGGCCCGTTCCGTGGCTGGTCGCGCGACGACGTCAAGGCCGTCCGTCCGGAGCAGGCGCTCGCGCACCCGACCTGGTCCATGGGACCGGTCGTCACCGTCAACTCCGCGACGCTCATGAACAAGGGCCTCGAGCTCATCGAGGCGCACCTGCTGTTCGACGTCCCGGTCGAGGACATCACCGTCGTGGTGCACCCGCAGTCCGTGGTGCACTCGATGGTCGAGTTCACCGACGGCGCGACGATCGCCCAGGCGTCACCGCCCGACATGCGCCTGCCGATCGCGCTCGGGCTGTCGTGGCCGGACCGGCTACCTGATGTCGCCCCGGGGTGCGACTGGTCGAGCGCGACCGCGTGGACGTTCGAGCCGCTCGACGAGGAGACGTTCCGGGCGGTCGGGCTCGCGCGCCACGCCGTGAGCACCTCGGCGACGCACCCGGCGGTCTACAACGCCGCGAACGAGGAGTGCGTGGCCGCGTTCCTGGCCGGACGCATCGGCTTCCTGGACATCGTCGACACCGTCGAGCGGGTGCTGCTGGAGCACGACGGGGCTCGTGCGTCGGGCGACGGCGGGGGTCTCTCGCTCGAGGACGTGCTCGCTGCCGAGAGCTGGGCGAGGGCACGCACGCACGAGGTGCTCGCGCGGCGCTGAGACGGTCCTGGGGCCGCCAGGTCTCAGTGCGCCAGCAGCGGGCTCAGTGCGCGAGCGACGCGGCTCGGGCGCCCGGTCAGACGCTCCTCGAGGTCGGCGAGCGCCACGCCGCGGAGTCCGGCGGTGATGCCCGCCCAGCGCAGCGGCTCCGGCTCCCACGACGGTGAGCGGTGACCGACCCATGGCAGGTGTACGAGCGGGCTGTTCGATCCCGTGACCAGGTCGGCGATCGTGCGCCCGGCGAGGTTCGACATCGCGACGCCGTCATCGACGTACCCGCCTGCCCATGCCGTCTGCGTGTCCTCGTCGTACCCGACCGCCGGGTACCGGTCGCGGGGGATCGCGAGCGGGCTGCCCCAGGCGTGCGTGATCCGTGCGTTGGCCGCGCCGGGGAAGAGGTCGGCGAGCGCGGCGCGCAGGTGCTCCGTGGTGCGCGGGTCGTCGTCGAGGCCGAGCCCGAGAGCCGACCCCCGCCGATACGTGAGCCGTCCGCCGAAGACGATCCGGTCGTCGCTGGTGCGGCGGCCGTGCCCGGCCTGGAGTCGGGCATCGGAGAACGTCTGCCCGTGGGCGAGGCCGACCTCGGTCCAGAACGACGGCGGCAGCGGCTCGGTCGCGATCATCCGGCGGTCGACGGCGGCGACCTGACGCCGGCTCCCGGGCAGCTGGGACGTCCACGCACCCGTGGCACGGACCACGGAACGGGCGCGCACCGTGCCCTGGTCGGTGACGACCGCTCGCGGCGACAGCCGCAGGGCCCGGGTGTGCTCGACGAGCCGCGCACCCCGCGCCGTCACCACGTCGACGAGCCCGCGGACGAGCCGGAGCGGCTGCAGCTGGGCGCAGTCCGGCGTCCAGGTGCCGCCGATGACGCCGTCGACGACCACGTGCTCGGCGACGGCAGACGCGTCGAGCAGGTGCACCTCGTCGCCCCACTGCGCGCTCCCGGCGGCGTCCGCGGTCAGTCGGGCGAGCTGCGGCGCGGTCCGGGCGACGCTGACCGTGCCGCCGTAGGCGAAGTCGCAGTCGATCTCCTCCGCCGCGGCGACGCCGCCGACCTCGACGACCGCGTCCCGCATCGCTGCGCGCATCGCCAGGGCCGCCTCGAGGCCGTGCTGACGCGCGAGGCCCTGCGCGGAGATGGGGAAGCGTGCCGAGCACCAGCCGCCGTCGCGACCGCTCGCGCCGAAGCCGGCGGTCGCTTGCTCGATGACGACCACCTCGAGGGACGGGTCGGCCTCGAGGAGGTAGTACGCGGTCCACAGGCCCGTCAGCCCGGCCCCGACCACGACCACGTCGGCCTGCGCGTCGCCGTCGATCGACGAACGGGGTGCGAGCCCTCCCGACGGGATGTCTGCCGGCTCGCCGAGCGCGTCGAACCAGAGCGAGAGGGAGCGCGGATCTGTCACCGTGCGATGGTCACGGGTGAGCTCCGAGCGCGCAAGTCGCGCCGCGTCCGTCGGAGCCGCGACACCCAGACGGACCAGCGGGTGATGTGCCGAGATCGTCGAGAGGTTAGCCTGCGCGGACGGGGTGGCGCGGCTGCCCGCGGACCAGGGGCGAACGTGGGGTGTGTCGATGCGCCGGTTGACGGGGATGCGGTGGCCTCAGGCCGCACATCCCTCCGACGCGGACGTCGAGGCGAGGGTGTTCAGCGAGCAGAACATGCGCCTCGTGCGACGCGTGCTGCTGGTCTGCCTGGCGGTCGGCGGCACCTCGATCATCGCGGAGATGATCGTGCTGGGCACGCGCGACACCTTCATCCGCTACACGTTCCCGTTCCTGCTCGTGGTGGTCGGCACCTTCGCCTGGGTGATCCTGCGTCGCCCGCGCGTCGTCATCTTCTTCTCCCGGGCCTTCCTCGCCGTGCTCGTGGTCACCTGGCTCGTCGTCATGGACGAGCGCCTGCTCGCGTCGCCAGATGCGGGGCAGGGCTGGGGTGCACTGTTCCCGCAGACGTTCATGGGCTTCGTGCTCTTCGCCGTCATCGGCTACCTCGTGTACCCCACGAGCGTCGCCCTCCTGCACGCCCTGGCTGTGACGGGGGCCTCGACGGTCGTCGGTCTGATCGCTCTGCACGCCGGCCCCGACCAGGACGCCCACGTCGCCGACCTGCTGCGGTACGGCGTCTACATGCTGGTGCTCACCGGGATGGTCTACGTGCTGTCGCGCGCGAAGGAGCGGGCAGCTCGGGCCTTCCGCGCGGCCGCGAACGCGACCATCGAGGCGGCGACCATGCGGGAGATGGCGTACCGCGACCCCCTGACCGGCGCGGCGAACCGGCGACGCCTGCTCGACGAGCTGACCTACCAGTCCGTCGCTGCTGCCGGAGGTGCGCAGGTCGCGGTCCTCTACCTGGACGTCGACCACTTCAAGCGGATCAACGACGAGCGGGGTCATCTCGTCGGCGACGAGGTCCTCTGCATGGTCGCGACGGTCCTCCAGCGTCACGTCCGCGAGACCGACCTCGTGGCCCGCGTCGGGGGGGAGGAGTTCGTGGTCGTGGTGCCTGGCATGGCGCTGGCCGAGGCGGCCGAGTTCGCCGACCGCATCCGCAGCGTGCTGCCCGACGCCGTCGCGGCCGTCGCGGGCTCGGCCGTGACAGCGAGCTTCGGGGTCACGGAGCTGCGACCGGGTGAAGAGCCGGAAGACGTCCTCGCCCGCGTCGACGCGCTCATGTACCGCGCCAAGCGCTCCGGCCGCGACCGCGTGGTCTCGGCCGTCGACTGACCGAGCGACGGCTCGGCACGCAGCGCACACCCAGGATCACAGGGGATGATGGAGGACTGGGACGGGTGTCGGGCCCGCACGACGTGATCGGAGCTGTGGTGGCGTACCTCGTCGGTGTACTCGTCATGCTGGTCGGCGTGCTCGTGTCGATCGCGCTGCACGAGGTCGGGCACATGGTGCCCGCCCGGCGGTTCGGCGTGCGCGTCAGCCACTACTTCGTCGGGTTCGGGCCCACCGTGTGGTCGCGCACCCGCGGTGAGACCGAGTACGGCATCAAGGCGATCCCGCTCGGCGGGTATGTGCGTCTGGTCGGGATGTACCCGACCGCCGCGGCGATGGGCAACCCGGAGCCGCGCACCGCCTTCGGGCGGATCGCTGCGCAGGCGCGCGAGGTCAGCGCCGAGGAGATCCGCCCGGGCGAGGACCACCGGGCCTTCTACCGGCTCTCGGCACCGAAGAAGCTCGTCGTCATGCTCGGCGGACCCGTCATGAACCTCGTGATCGCAGCCGTGCTGCTCGCTGTCGTCATGGTCGGCTTCGGATCGCCCGTGGCGTCGACGACGCTCGCCAGCGTGTCGCAGTGCGTGCTCCCAGCGAGCGCTGCCGCGTCCGCCACCTGCACGTCGACCGACCCGCTTGCGCCGGCTGCGGCCGCGGGCCTCCTGCCGGGGGACCGGATCACGAGCTACGACGGACACGAGATCACCTCGTGGGCGCAGCTCTCCGAGCTGATCCGCACGACGGGCGCCCGCGAGGTCCAGGTGGTGCTCGAGCGCGACGGCAAGCAGGTCACGTCGTCCGTGTCGCCGGTCGTCGCGGATCGTCCGGTGTACGCCGCGGACGGCTCGCAGCAGCTCGCGGCGGACGGCACGCCCGTCACGCAGTCCGTGGGCTTCCTCGGGATCTCTCCCGGGACCGTGCTGGAGCGCCAGTCGCTCGCCCAGGTCCCGGTCGTGACCGGCTCCGCGGTGTGGCAGACGATGAAGGTCGTGGCCACGCTCCCTGCACGCGTCGTCGACATCGCCAAGGCGGCCGCTGGGACGGAACCCCGCGACGGGACCGGGGTCATCGGCATCGTCGGGATCGGTCGGTTCGCCGGCGAGATCGCCTCCGAGCAGGCCACCGGCTACGGGATGGGCGAGCGGGTCGCGAGCCTGCTCAGCCTCATCGCCTCGCTCAACATCGCGCTGTTCGTGTTCAACCTCATCCCGCTGCTGCCGCTGGACGGCGGACACGTGTTCGGGGCGCTGTGGGAGGGCGGTCGCCGGCAGATCGCGCGCCTGCGCGGCCTGCCCCGGCCCGGACCGTTCGACACCGCGCGGCTCGTCCCGCTCGCCTACGGGGTGTTCGTCCTGCTCGCGGGCCTCGGGGTGCTGCTGATCTACGCGGACATCGTCCACCCGATCTCGCTCGGCTGAGGGGCTCGCCCGGCCGCGCGGCAGGCGGGCGACGCGGGAGAGATGTGCCGATGTCGTGCGAGACACACTGCCTGGGGCGTTGCGCGCGGCCGCAGTGACGATAATGGACGGGTGAGCATCCCGATCAGCCTTGGCATGCCGGAGGCGCCAGCCCCGGTGCTTGCCCCTCGACGTCCGACCCGCAAGATCAAGGTCGGCAAGGTCGACGTCGGTGGCGACGCACCCGTGAGCGTCCAGTCGATGTGCACCACACCGACCACCGACATCAACGCCACCCTCCAGCAGATCGCGGCGCTCACCGCCGCGGGCTGCGACATCGTGCGAGTCGCCGTCCCCACGCAGGACGATGCCGACGCCCTGCCCACGATCGCGCGCAAGTCGCAGATCCCCGTGATCGCCGACATCCACTTCCAGCCGAAGTACGTCTTCGCGGCGATCGAGGCCGGCTGTGCGGCCGTGCGCGTCAACCCGGGCAACATCCGCAAGTTCGACGACCAGATCAAGGAGATCGCCCGCACCGCCAAGGATGCCGGCGTCTCCCTCCGGATCGGCGTGAACGCCGGCTCGCTCGACCCGCGGCTGCTCGCCAAGTACGGCAAGGCGACTCCGGAGGCCCTCGTCGAGTCGGCCGTCTGGGAGGCGTCGCTGTTCGAGGAGCACGACTTCCACGACTTCAAGATCTCCGTCAAGCACAACGACCCGGTGATCATGGTGCGCGCCTACGAGATGCTCTCCGAGCGGGGCGACTGGCCGCTGCACCTCGGCGTGACCGAGGCCGGTCCCGCGTTCCAGGGCACCATCAAGTCCGCGACGGCGTTCGGCGCGCTGCTGAGCAAGGGGATCGGCGACACGATCCGTGTCTCGTTGTCCGCGCCCCCCGTCGAGGAGGTCAAGGTCGGGATCCAGATCCTGCAGTCGCTCAACCTGCGTCCCCGCAAGCTTGAGATCGTCTCCTGCCCGTCCTGCGGTCGCGCGCAGGTGGACGTGTACTCGCTCGCCGAGCGCGTCACCGCGGGACTCGAGGGGCTCGACGTGCCCTTGCGCGTCGCCGTCATGGGCTGCGTCGTGAACGGTCCCGGTGAGGCGCGCGAGGCCGACCTCGGCGTCGCGTCGGGCAATGGCAAGGGCCAGATCTTCGTGCGCGGCGAGGTCATCAAGACCGTGCCCGAGTCGCAGATCGTCGAGACGCTGATCGAGGAGGCCATGCGCCTCGCCGAGTCCATGCAGCCCGTCGGCGACGGCGCCCCGCGGACCCCGGTCGTCACCGTCGGCTGACGCCGCGCCCCGCATCCGTCGCCAGGCCCTGCCCGCACGACGTCGGGGCCCTGCGGCGCGTCACCTCGCGCCGACCCTCGGGTCGGTGGTGCACAATCCCTTCATGATCGGACGTGCGCGCGAGTCGACGATCGACGGTCGACCGGCGGGAGGCCGGGTCCTCGCCGACGTCGACCTCGCCTCGGCGCTGGCGGTCTGCGCCGTCGACCCCGTCGCCTCCGTGCTCGCGACGTCGAGGATCGAGGCCGCCGCGCGAGAGGGTCTGCGCCGCTCGGGAGGTCAGCTGTGGGGCTACGAGGCCGACGGTGAGCTCGTCGCGGTCTGCTGGGCCGGTGTCAACCTGGTGCCCGTCGTGCCCACGCGGGATCCCGCCGCGCTCGACGCCTTCGCCGCCCTCGGCCGCTCGCACGGGCGGCGCTCGTCGTCGATCGTGGGGACGGACTGGGCCGTTCTCGGCCTGTGGGGCCTTCTCTCGCCGATCTGGCCGCCGGCGCGCGAGGTGCGTGCCGATCAGCCCTCCTACGTCATCGACCACGACCCCCTCATCGAGCCGGACCCGCTCGTGCGGCTGTCGGTCCCGGACGAGTACCCCCTGATCCTGCCGGCGTGCGTGCGCATGTTCGTCGAGGAGGTCGGCTACTCGCCGGTCTCGGGGTTCGACGGCCCGTACGAGGTCCGCGTGCGCTCACTCATCGACTCCCGCCGGTCGTACGTGCGCATCGACGAGGGGGAGGGTGCGCGCTCGGGTTCGCCCGTCGTGGTCTTCAAGGCCGAGCTCGGGGCGATCGCCGGTGGGGTCGCGCAGGTTCAGGGCGTCTGGGTCGACCCCTCCTACCGGGGCCGCGGGCTGTCGGAGTCGGGCATGGCGGCGGTCGTCGCGGCCGCCCGGCGGGATGTCGCGCCGGTGGTGTCGCTCTACGCCAACCACTACAACGACCGCGCGCTCGCCGCGTATCGTGCGGTCGGCTTCCGCCAGGTGGGCACGTACGCGACGGTCCTGTTCTGAGCCGTCCGGCGCCGTCCAGCGCCGCCCGGCGCAGTTCAGCGGAGCAGCCGTGAGCGACGCCGGTCTGCGAGCGGGTGCCCGCCGGTCTGGCACGTCGGGCAGTACTGGAGCGAGGAGTCCGCGAACGCGACCTCGTGGACGGTGTCGCCGCACGGGGTGCCGTCCCAGCCGGGGCAGGGCAGACCGGTGCGACCGTGCACGCGCAGGTTCCGTCGCTTCGCATCCTTGAGCTCGTCGGCTGGTCGCCCGGCGGCGGCCTCGACCGCGTCGCGGAGCACCCCGACGATCGCGCGGTGCAGCTCCGCGGTCCGCGCCGGGTCGAAGCTGGTCGTCGGGGCGAACGGGCTCAGTCGCGCCGCGTGCAGGATCTCGTCGGAGTAGGCGTTGCCGATCCCGGCGATGGTGCCCTGGTTGCGCAGCAGGCCCTTGACCTGCTGGCGGTGGGCGGCCAGGAGCTCGCCCAGGCGTTGGACGGTGAACGCCTCCGACAGCGGCTCGACCCCCAGCGTCGCGATCGCGGGCACCTGCTGCGGGTCGGTCACCACATGGACCGCCAGCCGTCGACGGGTGCCGGCCTCGGTGAGCGAGAAGCCCGATCCGTCGTCGAAGCGGACACGCAGGGCGAGCGGCGACCTGGTCAGTCGCACGGGGGTCTCGGGGACGTGCTCGTGCCAGCGGAGCCATCCGGCCCGCGCCAGGTGGAAGACGAGGTGCAGCGGCTCGCCGGCGGCCTCCGCGGCGGTCGCCAGGTCGATCCACTTGCCGTGCCGGGTGACGCCGGCGACATGTCGCCCGACGAGCTCTGCCGGCGACGGCGAGAAGGTCTTGAGAGCGCTGATGTCCGCCACGTCGACGCGCGTCACGACGCGCCCGACGGTGCGCTCGCGCAGGAACAACGCGAGCGCCGCGACCTCGGGCAGCTCAGGCACGGTCCCCATCGTGGCGCACGAGACCGGACCTGCGCACGTGCTGCGGTCGGGTGCCGGGCACCGGGTCGGGCCCAGCGACGCCCGCGCAGAGCCCTCCGGCACCGGCACTAGGCTCGTGCCCATGCTTCTTCGTCTGTCCACGCTCTTCGTCCGCACCCTGCGAGAGGACCCGGTCGACGCCGAGGTCGCGAGCCACCGGCTCCTCGTCCGCGCCGGCTACATCCGTCGTGCCGCGCCGGGCATCTACACCTGGCTCCCGCTCGGCCTGCGGGTCCTCGCCAAGGTCGAGCAGGTCGTCCGCGAGGAGATGGCCGAGGCCGGTGCGCAGGAGGTGCACTTCCCGGCGCTCCTGCCGCGTGAGCCGTACGAGGCGACCGGGCGGTGGACCGAGTACGGCCCCAACATCTTCCGGCTCAAGGACCGCAAGGGCGGTGACTACCTGCTCGCGCCGACGCACGAGGAGGTGTTCACGCTGCTGGTCAAGGACCTGTACTCGTCGTACAAGGACCTGCCCCTGGCGCTGTACCAGATCCAGACGAAGTACCGCGACGAGGCCCGTCCGCGGGCGGGTCTCATCCGCGGGCGCGAGTTCATCATGAAGGACGCCTACTCGTTCGACGTGGACGACGACGGGCTCGCGGCGTCCTACCAGCGCCAGCGCGACGCCTACGAGCGGATCTTCACCCGGCTCGGCCTCGACTACGTCATCGTGGCGGCGACGTCGGGAGCGATGGGCGGATCGCGCAGCGAGGAGTTCCTCACCCCGACGCCGATCGGCGAGGACACGTTCGTGCGGTCCCCGGGCGGGTACGCCGCGAACGTCGAGGCCGTGACCACCGTCGTCCCGGACGCGATCGCGTTCGACGACGCGCCCGCCGCGCACGTCGAGGACACCCCGGACACCCCGACCATCGACACGCTCGTCGCGGTGGCCAACGAACGCTTCCCGCGCGCCGATCGGCCCTGGGTTGCCGCCGACACGCTGAAGAACGTCGTCCTGGCGCTCGTGCAGCCGACGGGGGAGCGCACGCTGCTCGTCGTCGGGCTGCCCGGCGACCGCGACGTCGACCTCAAGCGCCTCGAGGCCTCGGTCGCCCCGGCCGAGGTCGAGGCTGCGGGGGAGGCGGACTTCGCCGCTCGTCCCGAGCTGGTCAAGGGGTACCTGGGGCCGTCGGTGCTGGGTCCGAACGCGGACGGGACTGCGCTGGACGACGAGGGCCGCCGCGCCGTGCGGTACCTGCTCGATCCGCGCGTCGTGGCCGGAACCCGCTGGATCACCGGGGCGAACGAGCCCGGCCGGCACGTCTTCGACCTGGTCGCCGGGCGTGACTTCACCGCCGACGGGACCGTGGAGGCCGCCGACGTGCGCGCCGGAGACCCCGCACCGGACGGCTCGGGCCCGCTCGAGCTTGCCCGCGGCATCGAGATCGGCCACATCTTCGCGCTCGGTCGCAAGTACGCCCAGGCGCTGGGCCTGTCGGTCCTCAACCAGAACGGCAAGTCGGTCGTCGTGACGATGGGCTCCTACGGCATCGGCGTCACGCGGGTGCTCGCCGCTCTCGCCGAGGCCAACCATGACGAGCGCGGGCTCGCCTGGCCGGCCGGGGTGGCCCCGGCACATGTCCACGTCGTGGCCACGGGCCGTGACGCCGCGGTGTTCGAGGTGGCCGAGGCGCTCGCGACGACGCTGTCCGCGCGCGGCATCGAGGTCCTGTACGACGACCGTCCCAAGGTGTCGCCCGGGGTGAAGTTCGCCGACGCCGAGCTGTTCGGGGTCCCTCTGGTGGTCGTCGTCGGGCGCGGGCTGGCCGAGGGCGTCGTCGAGGTTCGTCCCCGCGTCGCGGCCCAGGACGGCACCGGTGTGGAGCAGGTTCCCGTCGCCGTCGCGGCCGACCGGGTCGCCGAGCTCGTCGACGGGCTCCTCGCGCGCTGAGGTCCGGTCGGCGGCGTCGTTCGCCGCGAGCTGTCAGTCGACCCGTTCGGGTAGGCCGGGGAACGCCGTCGTCGGCGCTCCCCAGGCTGCCGCGTCCGCACTGGCCGCCAGGAGCGCAGCGACAAGCTCGGGCCTGCTGGCGCGTGCGCTGTCCGCGACGGCGCTCGCGTACGTCGTGGTGAGCCCCACCTCGAGGCTCTGCGCCAGCGCGAGAGCGGTCGCGGGATCGTCGAGGCCCGCCGGGAGCGCGTACGTCGCGCGCCGGGGGTCGGACGTCGTGCCGTCGAGGGCCCACGCCTGCGCCCAGGTCTCGGCTCGTGCGCGGTGGACGGCCGCGGCCGCCCGCGCGGCTGAGCGGCTGGGGTCGTCGAGCTTGGCAGCGAGGACCTCGTAGCCGTAGCCCGCCTGGTCCTCGGCTGCGACGATGCCGATGCGGTCGGTGGACGGCACGTCGGCGGGTTGCGGTGCGGCCGGGCTCGGTGCACCTGCGGTGGAGGTGGGGCTGCCCGGCGTCGCTGCGTCGGCGGGAGTCGCGACTGCCGGCGACCCTGCGTCCGGGGCGGGCACGCCGAGGGCGGCGGCGAGCTGGGCCTCGAGGCCGGCACGTGAGGCGGCGATCGAGGCCAGGAGGCGCGCGAGCGAACCGCCGGGTACGTCGGCGGCATCGGCTGCCGCGGTCCGGTCCGCCGTCGCGAGCAGGGCGAGGACCTGCCCGGCATCGGGGACGGAGGTCGGCTCGGCCGGGGGTGGTGTCGACGCGCTCGG